>SLNQ01000160.1 GCA_007132965.1 Gemmatimonadota bacterium
GCCGTGGGTCGAGGTCGTCAGCCGCAATCCTGTGGAACTCGCAAGGGCTCAGCAGCCGTAGCCTTGCTCATCCGATGGGCTCGCATCTCACCTCCGAGAACCGTCGATTCCTGGAAGCCAGTGGTAGCGTCAACGGACCCATACAGCCGATCGGGATCGTGGCGTGGGAGCCAACACCGGCCTGGCGCCGATCATGCCGTGCACCCATTGCATGCATCCCAGACCCCCCTGTGCTCACCTGGCAGCGGTCACCCACGGCTCTACGTGTGTCATAGGCCCGTGACACTGGCCTGTTCACCCTCGCGATTATCAACGGCCACTGCACCGGAGGACGGACCAGCGTGACCGGCGTGAGGTGTGCGTTGCCGGGCTCCGAAGACGCGTCGGGCGACACGTGGGTGCAGCAGGCTCTGGGGGGGTGCGGTGAGGTTGACGACCTCGAGGAATGCGCGAGAGACATCGGCGTCGTTGCGTGCTACCGCCAGCAACCGGGTGAGGTAGCGGCTGACCAGTCTCGTCCTGACGGTGCGCGGCCCGTCGATCTCCTCGAACCCGAGATCGCCTCCGACCGTGAGCTCCCAAGCGGGTGACACCACTCGTGCGGCCTCGACGAAGAACCGGCGAGCGGACCGTTGAGCTTGACCGCGGTTGAGCCAATAGGCGAGCGCATCAGCCTGCTTGGCCGCGACCGACATGCCCTGCCCATAGATCGGGTTGAAGCTGCACATCGCATCCCCGAACACCAGCAGTCCCTCAGGGAACCGCTGGAGTCGTTCGAAGTAGCGACGCAGCGTGGTCGGATAGGACATGGTGATCGGCGGCTGCAGTGGCTCGCGATCGGCAACGAGTTCGTAGATGTCGGGAGCGGCCAAGTGTCGGGCGTACGCAGCGAAGCCTTGCGGCTCGCGATCCGCCTTGCTGCCGAGGTAGCCAGCAAGCGTCACGCTCCACCGATCCCCCTCGACCGCTACTGCAACACCGACGCGACGGTTGGGTGGAGCAGTCCCGACAACGCGGTAGAGGTCGCCATCGAGATCATCCGGCCGTCGCGAGAACGTCGCTGTGGTGTAGCTGACTCCGATGTCGAGGCGATCCTCGGCCGGCGGCGCATATCCCAGTTTCCGCAGCCAGATGGGCGTGCGCGACCCTCGGCCCGTGGTGTCCACGACGAGATCCGCACCGATCTCGGCTTCTGTCGATCCTCCGTTGACGCCCTCGCGGCCGCTGCGGACCAACACTCCCGTGACCCGCGAGCCGTCGGCCGTGCTGATCAGACCTGTCGCCGTCGACGCTTGGTGGACCTCGACGTTAGGTAACCCGAGGACACGGTCACGCAACTCGTGCTCCAGCCGGAGCCGGCTAACCACAACTCCCAGGCGACCGGTTTCGCACTTCTGTATCCGGCACCCTTGGACGATGAACTGGCCGATCAGGCCGATATCTCCCTCACGGGCCCCGTCTTCGACGAGGCTTGCCGTCAACCCCGGGAAGCGCCGCTCGAGGATCTCCACCCCCGACGCCAGCACTCCGTGGGTGTGAGCTCCCTGCGGCACTCCTCGGCGGGCACGCGGAGTGGGGGCAAGCGGGTCACGTTCGATCATGGTGACGTGCCGGAAGTGTTCGGCGAGTACGCGTGCGGCCAGCAGGCCCGCGATACTCGCACCCAGGACGACGGCGCGGTTTCGGTGCTGTTGCATGACGTTGCTCCTCATCGTGGCCGAACCCGCAGGTCTTGGCCGGTCGTGTCGATCCGCGGGCACCGCCCGCCGATGTCCGGGTCTCTGAATCTCACGGATGGCGCTCGCCAGCGTCCTGGACGTCCGTCGGGTGGTCCGATCGGCGTCGCTGACCCGGCGGCGCCATCCGCCTAGCGGTGGGTCAGTCGAGGCCGAACTCGACGAGCCCTTCGACGTTGTCGAGGCTGCGTTCGAGGTCCTTCTCGAGTTGGCGTGGCAGCACGAACCGGTCGAGCGTCCGCCCGAGCCACGAGTCGACCTCCTGGCTGGTCAGGGTGACGGTGACCCTGGTGCCAGCCTCGCTGTCCTCGTAGCGCCAGTCGTGCTCGACGGGCGGAAGGCCAGCGGCCTGTGACCGGGTTCGGAACCGGTTCGGCGGGTCGTACTCGAGCAGTTCGCTCGTGGCTTCGATGATGCGGCCAAGGACGCGGTAGTGCAGCGTCGCTTGGTGTCCCGGTTCGTCGAAACGGTCGGGGACATCGACCTCGGTGAGGCTGCTGTAGAAGCTCGACCAGGTCGTCGGGTCCGTCAGGTGGTCGAACAGTGCCTTGCGATCGATGGGGTACTCGCGGGTCATGGTCACGGTGGGCATAAGATCCTCCTCATCTCGTTGGGCGGCCGGACGACCGCGTGGTTGTGGTCGTGGCCACGGCGGGCTCAGGGGGCCGTACCGTCGTCCGGTCGTCGCGGACAGCTGTCGGTGAGGTAGCAGCGGTCATAGACCCAGGCGATCCGGCGTGCTTCGCGGTGGGCCGCGTCGGGGCCGTACAGCTCGGCCATGGCGCCGAGATAGACAGCCCGCCAGATGTGCCCGTGGCCGTCGCCTTCGGTAGCGACGTGGGCCACCTCGTGGAGAACGGTCCGTTCCGGCCACGCGAGATCGACCCGGACGAACGCGGTGCTCCCACGCTGTAGGCCAGCGAGGAGGGGGCGTTCGTCGCTGAGCTCGCGGGCCAGGTTGCCGCTGAGCACGACGGTCATGTCCACGTCGCCGTCCGCACCAGGGGTGCGGTGTGCGTGGCGGCGAACGGTGTCGACCCTCTCCTGCACCGTCGGGCCGTCTGCGGTCAACCGCACCATGGTGTGCCCGGCATCGACGTCTCCGTGCGTTGCTGGCGTCGACCCCACCGCCGGCCCGGAGCCGAACAGCACCTCGACGACCGCGAACAGCGCGACAGCAACCACAGCCACGAGCCCGACCGAGGCCGGTCTCGCACTGCCGTGGTGCCAGGTCGTCGGCATGTCCTCCCTGCCCATGTGGTCACGGCAGCCACGGCCCGTGAGGGCGAGTGGGTCCATCGGCAGGTGGTCTGCCCTGACGTCCACCCCGAGCGTGGTCGCTTCACTTGACGCTAGATACGCCACTTAGGTGGGTGTTAGGGGGTTTCCCCCGGGATTCGGTCCACTCCCGTCCACTCGGCTTTCGAGACAGAGTTGATGTCGCTCGTGGCCGGCGACGACCACTGAGGTGGCGAACCCGACGGCGAGACACGTACGAGGTCCCGACAGAATCGCGTGTCGATGATGTCCCTGATCCTGCTCGAGACCAGGCCGGTCGAGCGCTTGGGGGTGAGCCGGCTCGTCCGGCTCATCTTGGCTGCGTCCCGGCCGAGGTGAATGTGGAGTCGCTCGTTCTCGATGGCGTCGAGGATGATCTTGGCGATGTGGGGAACCAGTCGGGCTGATGCTGGAGGTCGTCACTCATCCGACGTCGGTCGTCCGAGCTCCGTGACGGATCCGAGGCGGCGACGGCTCCGCGCCGCCAGTCGTCGCCATCAGGCCGGCGAGTTCGGTGCGGGAGCGCACGGCGAGCTTGGCGTAGATGCTCGTCAGGGTGTTCTCCACGGTCTTCGGGCTGATGTA
>SLNQ01000130.1 GCA_007132965.1 Gemmatimonadota bacterium
CCCGAGATCGGCCGTCGTGACCTGTCCGGTGGCCACTTCCACCACCTGCACCCGTGCGCGCTCATCCATGAAGGCGATGCGGCTCCCGTCGGGCGACCAGGAGGGGTTCCACGCCATCCGGGACTCGCCGATGGCCAGCGAACGCGGCGGCTCCAGTCCGTCCTGGTGCCCGATGTGAAGCCGGTAGCCGTTCCCGTCGTCCGAGAACCACGCCACCGAATCTCCCACGGGGGACCAGACCGGGGCCCGGTCCGCCGCCCCGTCGCTCCGGCTCAGGTTCCGGCTGTCCCCGTGCTCGACGGGGATGGTGAAGATCTCGCCGCGCGACTCCATGACCGCGCGCTGACCGGTGGCCGACAGCCCCGCGCTCCGCACGCTGGAGCCCATGTCGACCCAGCGGGGCCGCGCCCAGGGGAAGTCGCCCCGAACGGTGATGGAGACCCGCTCCGAGACCCCGGTGTCTGGGTCCAGGGTGTGGATCCACCCGTCGTGCTCGTAGACGAGCAGCCCCGCGCCTGCGGAGAGGTACTTGATGTCCATGTCGGCCTCGAAGGTGAGCTGCTCCAGCTCTCCCGTGGCCGGGTCGAAGGTCCAGATGTTCGTGGCCCAGTCCCGATCCGAGAGGAAGTAGACCCGCCCGTCCAGCCAGACGGGGTGAGAGTCGTAGTAGCGCTCCGAGGGGACCAGGCGCTCGTCCAGCGTCTCCAGGTCGAGGAGCACGAGGGGCACATTCTGCCCGCCCCGGTAGCCTCGCCACTCCGGGTCCCACCGGGAGGTGGGCTCCACCACCAGCGTCCGGCCGTCGGCGGAGACGTCGCCCCGGAACCCGAAGGGCGACGGGAGCAGCGTGGAGGGGCCCCCGTCGGCGGGCACGCTCCAGAGGCGGGTGTAGCCGGTGGGGGCGGACTCGCGGCCGGTGGCGTAGAGGATTCGGCTCCCGTCCGGGGTCCATCCCCTGGCCTGGGCCGAGCTCGGGTACCAGGTCAGGCGAACCGGGTTGCCTCCGTCCACGTCCACCACGTGCACGTGCGGAACCCCGCTCTCCGCCGAGGTGAAGGCGATGCGCCGGCCGTCGGGAGAGAAGTGGGGCCCCGACACCACCGCGGGGGTGGAGGTGAGGCGTCGGGCCTCGCCCCCCTCGCGCCCCACGACCCAGAGGTCGCTCCCGTAGGTGAAGGCGATGTGCTCGGCGCTGATGGCCGGCTCGCGCACGAGACGGGTGTCCTGCGCCAGGGCGGGGAGGCCCACCGCCAGGAGGAGGGTGGCGAGGACGAGGGAGAAGGGGGCGCCGGGGCGCATCGAGGTTCGGGGCATGGACCGGACTCCAGGGGGTTCGGGGTGGCGGACTCGGGGATCAATTTTTGCTTCGAGGTGGGCGGGCGCAAGATGCGGATGATGGGGAGGGGATCGATCCGGGGGTGAGCGCGCTGGAGGCGGTCCGTCCGGTCTTGGCGACGGTGGTGGACCGGAGGCTGAACGCAGGCGGGCGGAGGCCGAAGCTCCCGGTTCGCGGTTGCCGGACACCCGAGAATCCCTCATGATCGCAGGATCGGAGCGCCTGGAGCCAGGTCCTTCACGGGCGTCCCCGGTGTGCCATCCATCCACGGCCATTTCACCCGTCTCATTACCCATGAACCGACGTACCCCGCCCTCCCCATCGCCCTGGCGTCACGCCGTTTGCGCCGCCGCCTTCGTGGCAGTCTTCTTCGCGACCGCCCCGGCCGACGCCGGCGCCCAGGCTCCGACCGCCTCTTTCCTTGCTGGCTACTCGTACGACCCGGCCATCCCCACTCCCGAGGCGGTTCTCGGCCACGACCCGAGCCAGGTGGTCACCCCCCCGGAAGAGATCGTGCGTTACTTCCAGGCACTGGCCGAGGCGGCCCCGGAGCGGACCCACCTGATCCAGTACGCCGAGTCGTGGGAAGGCAGGCCGCTGGTCCTCATGGCCATCGGCAGCGCCCAGCGCATGGCTCGACTGGACGAGGTCCAGGCCGGCCTGGCGCGGCTCGCGGACCCCCGGGACCTCGCTCCCGAGGAGGAGGCGCGCCTCGTGGCCGAGCTCCCATCGGTGACGGCGCTGCTTCATTCCATCCACGGCAACGAGATCACGCCTGCCGGCTCGTCGATCTTCACCGCCTACCACCTGTTGGCCGCTCGCGACGATTCGGACGTGGATCGGATCCTGGCTGAGTCCGTCGTGCTTGTGGACCCCGTGCAGAATCCCGACGGCCGGGCCCGCTTCGTGTTCCAGAACCTCCTGGCCCGGGCGGCTCACCCGGACCCGGATCCGGCCGCCGCCGAGCGTGATGAACCCTGGCCGGGCGGACGCTCGAACCACTATCTCTTCGACCTCAATCGGGACTGGTTCGCCCTCACCCAGCCCGAGAGCCGCGGCAAGGTCCAGGCGCTCCTGGCGTGGAACCCGCACGTGGTGGTGGACCTTCACGAAATGGGTGGGAACTCCACGTACTATTTTCCGCCGTCGGCCGTGCCCGGCAACCCCTTCACCACCGACCGACAGCGGGAGCTCTTTGAGCTGTTCGGCCGTGAGAACGCGGCCGTCTTCGACGAGCGAGGCTGGCCCTACTTCACCCGCGAGATCTTCGACTCGTTCTACCCGGGCTACGGGGCCTCGTGGCCCACGGCCCACGGCGCCCTGGGCAAGACCTTCGAGCAGGCCTCGCCCCGGGGTCTGGCCTTCGAGCGCTACGACGGATCACTCCTCACCTACGCCCAGGGGGTGGAGCAGAACTTCAGGGCCGCCCTTCGCACAGCCCTGACCACCGCCGAGAACCGCCAGGAGCTTCTGGAGGCGTTCGTGGTCTTCCGCCGAAGCGCGGTGGAGGAAGGGCGAGAGGGCACCCGGGCGTACGTCCTGGACCCCACCGGCGATCCGGCCGTGACCCGGCGCCTGGCCCGGACGCTGGCCATGAACGGCATCGAGGTGCGAGAGGCCGACGAGGCCTTCACCGCCGAGGGCCGGAGCTTCGAGGCCGGGGCCTTGGTCGTCCCGGTGGACCAGCCCGCCGGCCGGCTGGTGCGGAACCTCATGGACCCGGAGATCCCCATGGACTCGGCCTTCGTGGAGCGCCAGCGCCAGCGTCGGGCCCAGCGGCTTCCGGACCAGATCTACGATCTCACCGCCTGGAACCTCCCCCTCCTCTGGAACGTGGAGGCGGTGGGGGTCTCGGTGCCCGTAGACGTGGCCGGTACCCCGGTGAGGGGCGAGGGAGTGGGACCCGTATTTGCGGGCATGGACGGCACTCCGGGCACCAGCCTCCCTGGCGCCGAGCCCCCCGAGCCGGCCGCCGCCGCGGCAGCACCGGCTGGCTCGTCCGAAGGCGCAGCGGTCCAGGAGGCCCGGGTCGGCCACCTGATCCCCTGGGGCACCGCCGCCGCCGCCGTTGCCGCGGAAGCGCTGGGCGAGGGGATTCCGCTGAACGCCGCAGGTGCAGGCTTCGTTCTGGAGGGTCGGCGGTTCGGCCCGGGGACGCTCCTGGCCCGTGCCGGCGAGCTGGATGCAGGCCAGCAGGCACGTCTGGCCGTGCTGGCGGCGGAGCACGGCGCCGAGTTGGTGGCGGTCGAGAGCGCCTTCGTGGACGAGGGCATGTCTCTGGGGAGCAACCAGATGCGGGCCCTCCCCAGGCCCCGGGTTCTCCTGATCTGGGACAGCCCTGCCCAGAGCCTCTCGGCCGGCGCCACTCGCTGGGTCCTGGAGCAGCGCTACGGCCAGCGGACCACTGCCGTCCGGGCGAACTCCCTTGGCCGTGCCGACCTCTCCCGGTACAACGTCATCGTGCTCCCCTCGGGGAACTACGCATCGGCGTTCGGCGCGGGCGACGTGGCGCGGCTACGCCGCTGGATCCAGGACGGGGGGACCCTGGTGACCATGGCCGAATCCACCCGCTGGGCCACCCGCGACGATGTAGAATTCCTGGACACCGCCGCCGAGCCCCGGCTGGGCACGGACCGGGACCCTTCGCCCTCCACCCAGCCCATCGACCTCCTGGAGGCCATCACCCCCGAGTCCGAGTCGCCTGAACCCGTCTCCGGCGCCATCCTCCGGGTGGTCCTGGACACCACACAGGTCCTGGCGGCCGGCTCCGGCGGAGAGATGGGTGTCATGGTGCGGGGCTCGCGCATCTTCTCGCCTCTGACCCTGGATCGGGGAACGAATGTGGGCGTCTACGCGCCGCTGGATGAGCTGGTGCTGAGCGGTATCGTATGGGAAGACGCCCGCCCCCAGCTGGCGTCGAAGGCCTTTCTCATGCACCAGCCGCTGGGTCGCGGGCGGATCATCGCCTTCGCCGAGGAGCCCACCTTCCGGGGGTACGTGGAAGGCACCCAGCTCCTCTTCATGAACGCCGTGCTCCTGGCCCCCGCGTTCTGATCACGCATCATCACCGTCCCCCGCGATCGCCTCCCTTGTTTCGCAGATCGGGCACCGTTGAGGATGCCCCTGCGGCTGGACCGCTGAATGCGGGCTCTCCCCGGAACGTGCAGGGGGCTTGGGCCTACCTATGTGGCTGGCAGTAGGGATCCGTCGGATGGCCCTTGTTCAAGGAATGCGTCCTCTATGTCCCACCAGGAACACGATTCCGTGTCGCGCATGGTGAAGGGAGCCTTGCACCCTTTCGAGCACCTCCCTGTAGTGGGCCGGCTCGTTCGACGCGCCGCTAAGCCCCCCGGCCTGCCGCCGGGCACGCTCATCCACACGGGTCACAGGCGGGTCGAAGTGCCCCGGATCGAGGTCATCCGCTACTCCGGGGAGGTCATCCGGGAATCCGGGCCTGAGGACCTTTCTGCGTCCCGACTCCACGAGATCTTCTCCGAAGAGGCCACCGAAGTGGACGGAGTGCTCTGGGTGAATGTGGACGGCCTTCACGATGTGAACCTTCTTCGGGACATCGGAGAGGCGGTGGGGGCTCACGCCCTGGCCATGGAGGACGTGGCCAGCGTGGGCCAGCGCCCCAAGGTGGAGGACTACGGGGACCATCTTTTTATCGTCCTGCACATGCTCCGCGTCGAGGGGTCTCCGTTCCGGATCGTGGACGAACAGGTCAGCTTCTTCGTCGCACCCGGGCTTCTCGTGTCTTTCCAGGAACAGCCCGGGGACGTCTTCGGTCCCGTTCGGGAGCGGCTCCGCACGGCGAAGGGCCGGATCCGAGGCCAGGGCGCCGACTACCTGGCCTACGCCCTCATCGACTCGGTGGTGGACCACTACTTCCATGTCATGGAGCGCCTGGGGGAGCGGATCGAGAGCCTGGAGGCGGACGTGGCGGAGAGGCCGTCGCCCGAGATCATGCATCGGCTCCATCACCTCAAGCGTGAACTCCTGCTCGTGCGCCGATCCGTTTGGCCCCTCCGCGAGATGATGGGGGCCCTCCTGCGGGTGGAGGGCCCATTGATGTCCGATACGACGAAGGTCTACCTCCGGGACATCCACGACCACAGCTATCAGGTCATCGACACCGTCGAGCTGCTCCGGGACGTGGCCAACGGCGTCCGCGACCTCTACCTGAGTCAGGTGAGCAACCGGACGAACGAGGTGATGAAGGTGTTGACGGTCATGGCCAGTATCTTCATTCCCCTCACCTTCATCGCCGGCGTGTACGGAATGAACTTCGAATACATGCCCGAGCTTGCATATCCATGGGCCTACCCTGCGGTCCTGGGGCTCATGCTGCTGGTGGCGCTTGGACTCCTTGCCCTGTTTCGCTGGCGCAACTGGATCTAGAAGTCTGTTCAATACGGGTGGGGGCGTGAGGGCCTTTCCAGATTCTGGTCATGTGTTGGCTCCGCCAGATCGTGCCCGGCTTGCTCCCCCTGAGATGCCGATCCAGTTTGCGGGCGAAGCTGCCGGGCGGTCGTGGGAGTCGGGTCGCCTGCGTGGCCGGCTGCTGGCTCCACGTTTTCTCGTGCGTCGAGGTCCCCGGTGAGACTTTTGTCCAGTGCTTCTACCCTTCCAGAGGCGGAGGAGGAGGGCCCCGGGGGCCTGACCTGGCGCCTGGTGGCCACGGCCGCATTCCTTGGTGCTCTGGCACTGAATGCGCTGGCCAACTGGCTACCTCTGGGCGGACGGACCACAGGCGAGCTTTCGGCGCTCTATCCGAACCTGGTGGTTCCGGCGGGAGTCACCTTCTCCATCTGGGGGCTGATCTACCTGTTGGTGGCGGGGTGGTGTGTGGTGCAGTTTCTTCCGGTGGCAGCCGGACTGGCCAGGCGGGTGGCCCCTGCGTTCGCGCTCTCATCGGTGCTGAACGGCGGGTGGCTGCTGGCGTGGCACCACCTGCGGGTGGGGCTCTCGCTCCTGATCATGGCCGGCCTGCTGGTTACCCTCCTGGTGTTGAATGCCCGGCTCGTCGTTCGTGGCGCCTCCGGTTCACGCCGTCGCATCCTGACTCTGGCCCGGGCCGCATTCGGCCTCTACCTGGGATGGATCCTGGTGGCGACGCTGGTGAACGCAACCGTCCTCCTGGTGGCGTTGGGTTGGGATGGTGGGCCCGTTGCCCCCGAGATCTGGGCCGCACTCGTGGTGGTGGCGGGGGCGGTGGCTGGGATCTTCACCTTTCGGCGCCTGAAGAACGCCTGGGTCGCGGCGGCTGTCGTCTGGGGATTTTCCGGAGTCGCCCTGGCGCGCTTCCCCGAGGCGCCCCTGGTGGCCTGGACCGCCGTAGCGATGGTGGTTCTGGTGGCCACGGACGCATTCCGTACGGCGGCGCCAGCCGATTCGGTCCGCGGGACGGCGCCGTGACGGCTCCAGCATTGCGCCGCTGGGTCGCGCGGGCGGATCGTCGCCTTCGCCGAGGAGCCCACCTTTCGGGGGTACGTGGAAGGCACCCAGCTCCTCTTCATGAACGCCGTGCTCCTGGGCCCCACGTTCTGATCACACCGTATCATCGTTCACCGTCGCCTGCGACCGCCCGCTATCGAGCCGCGGACCGGGCACCGTTGAGGGTGCCGGTGCTCATCGAAGCGCCGCGGCGACCAACGCCTCCACCTCGGGATTGCCCGACTGTGCGGCCAGCTCCGAAAGAGAGCGACCTTCGGGGGTGCGCGGTTGTGGATCGGCTCCGTGATCGAGGAGAAGACGCACGAGTGGTACGTGGCCGGCCTGGGTCGCACTCATCAACGGGGACCATTGGCCCGGCAGGCCGTCCACTCTCGCTCCGGCTTCGAGAAGGAGACGGACGACCTCCACGTGCCCGAACGCTACGGCCTGACCCAGCGGAGTCCGGCCATGCTCGTCCGCGGCATCCGGATCGACCTCCAGCTCCAGGAGCTGAGTGACCACCTCCGGGGCACCGTTTCGTGCTGCGGCCCTCAGCGGCGCGCCTTCGCCCTCCTTCGGGTCGTTTCCCGCATCGACGAGTCGGGCCACCCACCCGGTCGAGCCGGCCGCGGCCGCGCCCGTGACGAGCCCGCTCTCGATTGAATCGGCGCCGAACTCGAGGAGCACGTCGGCGACCTCGAGCCGGCTCTGGGAGAGAGCGAGACGGAGCCCGGACTGTCGGAGGGGATCCCGAGGCTGACGGGCTCCGGCTTCGAGCAGGAGGCGCGCCACATCCGGCGGGCCCGTCCGGATCGCGTCGAGGAGGATGGGACCTCCGAAGAGGGCGGACGCATTCGGATCGGCACCGGCCGCCAGGGCAGCGCGCGTGTCCTCGACCTCACCCCTCCGCACCGCTTCGGCGAGACGGCGGTTCGCCTCGGTGGCCTCCGACGCGCCCCGGCTCCGGAGGAGCTCGACCACTTCCCCATGGCTGGACTCCTCGGCCCAGCTCAGGGCCGTCCATCGCTGCCGGCCGCCTCTGATCTCGGGGTCGGCGCCGGCGTCGAGGAGGAGGGCGGCGACGTCAATGCGCCCTTCCCGCGCGGCCCACACGAGGGCCGTTTCTCCGTCGCGGTTGACTACGTCCGGAGGGGCGCCCGCTTCGAGGAGGAGCGCCACCACTTCAGAATCCGCCACGCCGGCGGCCAGGTGGAGAGCGCTGTTGCCGGTCCGATCAGCTGGAGGGTTGGGCCAGGCCCCGCGCTCCAGCAGGAGTCGAACCAGGGGGACGGCCTGGGGCCCCGCTCGGACCGCGAGCTGTACGGGGTACATTCCGGCTTCGTCGTCCCGGTCCTCGACCGAGACGCCGGCGTCGAGCAGGGCCCGGGTCGCGTCCAGGTGTCCGCCGGAGATGGCGAACTGAACGGCGCTGTATCCGGAAGAGCGGCCGGGCTGCTCCTGAAAGAACATGAGGGCTGCGAACAGCTCGCGGATGGGTCTGGCGCGCACACGTTGATTGAGGCGGGCGCCTGCTTCCGCCAGCCGTCGGACCTCGGTCGCGTCGCCGGCCGCGGCGGCCCTCATGAGTTCGGTCATCCCGTGCTCGTCCGTCGCATCGCGGAGCAGGTCACCGGGGCGGCACGCGACGATTCCGGTCAGGACGATCAGCAAGGTCACGAGCCGGATGGAAGCCTCCTTTTCGATGGGGGGCGTGTCGCATGCGGCCGGCGTCGAACGCACCGCGAGCGCCAAATCGACGGGCCGAAGATAGGGTCGAGGCGTTCAGCGGGCGAGGTCCGGCTCGGAGGGGCGTGCGGCCTCAGCCCGGCCTCCATCTCACGAATAGGGCGAGCGCCAGCAGGAGGGAGAGGGTGAGGATGAGGGGGCTCCGGTGGTCTCGGCGTGCGAGGGGCACGGCCACGAGGGCGGCCAGCGCGAGGAGGAGGCCCGCGGGGAGGATCATCACGGTGTTGATCAGGCCGCCCATCCCCAGTTCGCGCTGGTCTGTCCGGAGCTTGACCTCGCTCCTGACCGTCTCGAATGCTGCGTCTGCGGCGGTCACTCGTACCAGAAGCGCCCACCGCCCGAGGGAACCGGACCGGATGCGGATCGAGTCCAGCCGCACGTCGCCGTAGTTGCTAGGCACCGCGTGCCCGATCGATCCCGGTGGGTAGCCTCGCTCCAGCACGACCGTGCCGCTTGGGTCCACGATCCGCACCTCGATCTCACCCCGGAACGGACGGCCGACGAGGCGGTCGTCGTGGTTCACGCTGCTCAGGAGCAGACGGTGGCGACCCTCGCGCCACACGCGGAAGGGGGCGGCTATCCAGTCCGTCTCCTTCGACAGGTCGAGGTGGACCACGGGTTCCCCGTGGTGGGAGTCCCGGAGGACGCCCTGACCGAACAGAGCCGCGGCGGCGAGGCCGGAGACGAGGAGCAGGACCCAGATGCCGAGCAGGATTCGGGTGTCGGTCATGTGCTTTCTCCTTCTCGGTCCAGGCGCCCGATAAAGCGAATGCGCGAGATGGTGCGATTCCGATGGGCATTCGTCAAGCGGGTGCGGCCAGCCCACCGAGGGTGCGAGCGGGGCCTCTGGATGCCGTTGAACGTAGTTGCGTGGGATCGTGACGGTAGTCAGGACCGCCTCTCGTCGGGGGAGGGGACGAGAGCTGTGGGGGTCGAGGCCTCAGCGTCTAACGAGCTGCGCCGCGGCGGGGACCATGCCCGAGTTGGAGTGGGCCACACCTGGGACCGTGATCACGGTCCATTCGAAGGGGAGTCCGGCTTCGGTGGCCATCCAGCTTGCGGTCTGGACGTAGTTCAGGCCTCGCTCCAGGCGGTGTGCACCCTGCTTCATGGCGCCTTCGCTGGAGGGAAGCTGGGGGTGATCCGGATCGTTGTCCTGCTCTCCCAGCAGCACTGCCAGGGGCTCGGCCAGGCGCTGGGCCCACTGGTCCGAGGAGATCAGGGTCTCGTCGTCTGGGAGGGCGAGGCCGTACGGGTAGAGGACTTCGAGATCCGGGAACAGGTAGAATCCCGCGTTGGCGGCCAGCACCGGCCGGGCGCGGTGCGCCGGCATGAGGGTGTGGAACCGGTGGACGAACTGTCCGCCGGCGGAGTGCCCGTAGAGCGCGTATCCGGTCCGGGACGAGTCCAGCCGCCGCACCATCTCGTCGAAGAGCTCCTCCACCACCTGGTAGGTCCAGGTCGAGGGGGGGGTGGGAGAGCCATCGTCGTCCAGGACGCGCCCAAGAGCGTATTCGCGGGACGGAAACAGCTCCTCCGTGAACTCGGGGGCGATGACGATGAATCCCCGGGCGTCGGCCTGGCTCCGCCACACGTCCCTCATGCCTTCGGCGTTTCGGCCGATGCCGTGCATGGCGATGAGAAGGGTGAGCTCGGCGGGATTGCCGGTTTCGGGGATGTGGTAGAAGACCCTGAGCGAACTTCCCTGCAGGACGTCGGACTGGGTGAACTCGGTGACGTTGCTGCCCCACTCCAGCTCGCCCGGCGAGTAGGCGACGGTGGGCGCCTGACGATGCTCGCACGCGGTCAGCACGGCCAGGAGCAGGGCCAAGGTGGCGGCGATCAACAGGCCGCCGCGGCGGCTCGGTGGGGGCAACGGACGGACGGACTCGGATCTTTGCATGCGCCAGCTTAAACGAATGAGTGAGGGTTGGCCAGTCATCTGCGGTGAAGCCCTTCAGGACGACCTCAAGATCTCTTCCAACCCCACGCCCATCCGGATGCTGCAGGCGCGAAGAAGCGCCGCCGCTTCGGCCGTTGTCGTGCCCTCCCGGTGGACGGCGAAGACGCAGGCCTCCACGAAGCGCCGGCCGGCTCCGGGTGACAGCCTCGATAACCGGGTGAAGGCCGCTTCCAGGGCCTCCGTCCGGGGAGACGGCTCCTGCGCAGGGAGCGGGGATTCGCCCAGACCGGGGAGATGGGCCAGGGCATGGCTCAGCGCCTGCCGCACCTGCTTGGGGTCCCCGCCTGCACGGTGGGCAAGCGCGGTCAGGATGGTCTGGATTTCGGCCTGAACCGGAACAAAGGAATGGAGGCGATCTGCCGGTGCCACGGGCTGAGGCCTGGAGGCAGCGCCTGCAGAAGGTGACTCGGGAGGAAGTCGCAGCGTGGGGACCGGCGTCGGGTGCCGGGAGGGCGGCGGAGCCGGTGTCCGGTCCGGAGTCGCCTGGCCGCCGCTCCGGGTCCTCCCGAAGAGCCCCCGGCCGGGCTCACGGAAGGGACGGCCGTCCACGGTGCGCTGCGTGGCCACGTTCCACTCCGGGTCCTCGGGGATTGTGGTTCGCTTTCCCGCTCGGAGAGCCTCGGCGATCCTGGCGGTCCTGGATTGCGCGGGGAGCGCGGTGTAGGTGAAGGAGCCGTCCCAGTCGGGGTCCAGCCGCCGGATCCGGGCCGAGAGGGAAGGGTGGGACCGGAGGAGCCGGGAAGATAGGGATGTGCCTCCCGCTGCAAAGAAAAGGTGTCCGACTTCCTGCCGGTAGTGATGGCGGATCTCCGCGGCTCCCCGGTGTCCTCCCGCCTTGCGGAGCACCGAAGCCAGGGCAAGCGGCGCCCGGGTGTACTGGGCCGCCAGGGCGTCGGCCAGGAACTCCCGCTCCCGACCCACGGCGGCCCGGAGGAATGCGGCCAGGCCCGCACCCGCAGCCCCTGCGACGGTGAGCCCCACTCCGAGCAGGAAGGGGAGACCGAGGCGGGGGCCACGACGGACGAAGCCGCTCCCCATCAATGCCGCTCCGGCGAGGCTCACGAAGAGGAAGCCGTGGAGAAGGGCGAGAGAGAGCGTATGAAGGCGCGTGTCGCCCTGGGCGACATGGGCCAGCTCGTGGGCCACCAGGGCTTGGAGCTCGTCCCGATCAAGCCGCTCGAGAGCGCCTGCGGTCACCACCACCGCCGCGTCCTGAGGCGCGAACCCCGCAGCGAAGGCGTTGATTCCGGGCTCGGCGGGCAGGATGAAGAGTCGGGGTGGGGTGAGGCCCGCAGCGATGGCCACCTCCTCGGCCACGTTGCGAAGTCGGCCCTCGTTCTCATGCACTCGCCCGACTCCGTCGGCCAGGGCGCGTCCGCCCATGAGGGTCGCGACGGCGGCACCCCCCTGTCGAAGGCGGAGAAGCTGACGGGTTGAGCCCATGAGGACCGCGCCAACCACCGCCCCCGCCGTCGGGATCCCCAGCGTCGGGTCCCAGAGCGGGAGATCGGCACTGGGAACGGGCGTCTCGAAGGGCCAGCCGGCCGCGAGCATCCACACGGCCGCATAGGCCGGTAGCACCAACGCCACCGTGAGCACGGACCACACTGCGACGAGACATGCGCTGCGAGCGCGGGACCGGCTTTCAGCCTCGAAGACATCCATGACGCCGGCCGTGGCCGGCGCACTCGACCTGTCGTCCACGGGATCGGACCCCTCCCACGTCACCGGTTCGAGGTTGCACGAATTCAACCGTTCCAACGTCTTGCCGCACCCCATCCCACACGCCGCACGAATCTGAGCCGAGGGCGCCATCGGTGCAAACCCGGACCGTTGGGTCGCCATCCGCTGGGAGGCTCACGGGTGGGGTGCGAGGGGAGACCGGCTTGCCGAGCTCACGGTGGGGTCCTATGGTCCATCGGTCGTGTCCCCTTGCCCCAGTCCACGAGCCGCACATGCACGTTCCAAGCACCCGAAACCCCCACCGCCCGGCACTCCTTCATCTCGTCGCGGTCATATTCTCTTCCGCGGTTCTCCTTCTTTTGGCCGGGGCTCCCGGGCTCGAGGCGCAGGACGCCGCCGAGCTGCAGCCGTTCCCAGAGGGGCGAAGTGTGATGGAGGCGGACTTCGACGGCACCACTCTCGACTTGTGGGTCTACAAGCCGTCCAATTACGTGGGTGACGGGTTCATCCTCCTGCTACACGGGGCATCGCGGGCCGCCGAGGACTACCGGGACAATGCCCGGGGATTCGCCCGGAAATACGGACGGCTCGTGGTGGTTCCGTACTTCGACTCTGAGCGCTTTCCCAGCCGGCGATACCAGTTCGGCGGGGCCTTCCGGGAGGACGGCTCGTTGGCGGACCCGGAGGAACGAACCTTCGCCTACATCCCGAAGCTGGTGGAGCACATTCGCGAGAGGGAGGGGCCGGACGACCTGCCCTACATCCTGCTGGGCTACTCCGCAGGAGCGCAGTTCGTGGAGCGGATGGCCGCCTTCCTGGACCTGGACGCCGAACGGCTGGTGGCCATGAGCCCGGGGTCGGCCATGTTTCCCACCCGGGACATGGACTATGGGCTGGGATTCGGCGGCCTGCCGGAGGAGTACAGCAACGACGAGCGGCTCCGGCGCTATCTGGCCCTGCCCCTCACCATCGCCATCGGCACCCACGACGTGGAGGAAGGCCAGCTTCCCAGGGGGGATGCCTTCCGCCAGGGCGTGCACCGGTACTCCCGCAACCTGCGCTGGTTCAACACCGCCATGGACCTGGCGCACGAACGGGAATGGGAGTTCAACTGGCGGCTGGTTCTGGCCCATGGGGCTGGACATCCCCCGCCGGAGATGTTCGACCATCCCCAGATGGGCAATGCCCTCTTCGGGCACCGCCTGGAGCCCTAGAAGGCTGTTGAAGAAGGGCAGGGCGCCACCGTTGGGAGCCCCAGGGGCCCCACGGGCACCCGCCAGAGGCGGGTCGGGCGGTTCGTCGAAGGCATAGCCTTGCGCTACGTCGAGGCG
>SLNQ01000322.1 GCA_007132965.1 Gemmatimonadota bacterium
CCGAAACTGGAGATCCTCGGTTCCGAAAGCCTTCCGCTCGACCTGGCGTAGGTCCGCCTGGAGCTTGGCCCGGTGCTCGGCCCAGTAGTGGCTGAGGGCAATGCCGATCTCGATCTCGTCGGTGTTGGTCGGCGTGTCCGGCGAGATCACCGCGTAGCGTGCCGCCACCTCGTTCCGACGGTTGGGGAGGAGAAAGCCCGGCTGCACGTACCAACCGGTGGTCGTGAGGGACTCGCCGCCGGTGGGCTCGGCTTCCTCGTAGTAGAACTCCCCGGTGGTGTTGAAGCCCCGGATCTTGAAGGCCGACTCCACGTTGAACCGGGTGATGTCGGTCTGGGCCGCACCGGTCCCGGTACTGTTCATCAGCCCTCCCACGCCGACGGCGACGCGAGGTGAATCGGGATAGTCGAAGGCGCTCTCTGCAGGGGAGTATGCGCCGAGGGGGGTAAGCACCGTCCGACCCGCCACCATGTAGCTGTCGTTGTCGTTCGCCGTATTGATGCCGTTGCCGTTGTGGATGCCGATCCCGTACTCGAGGGTCTGAGCTTCATTTCGGCCCGAGAGGGCAATCCCGTTCTGGCGCTGTCCCGAGAACCGGCCGTCCACGATCGTGCGGTCCACGAAGTGGAGGTTCCCGGAGGAGTTGAGTTGTTGCCGACCAAAGAAGGCCTTGGCCCGGCCCGCCCGGAGGATCGCCATCTGTGAGAACTGATGGGAGATCGTGGCGTCGATGATGTTCACGCTACCCCCGGAGAGCTCCATCTGCATGGCGTAGTCGAAGTGCTCCCAGGCCAATCCGCGCAGGGCCAGCCGGCCCCGCCGGATCGTGAACGAGCCGGCGTCGTGCCCCTCGTCGGGGCTGTCGTAGGTGAACCGTAGCTGCAGCCGGGCGCCGAGGGTCAGGCTGAAGTTCGAACTGCGCAACGACCGGCATATGGGAGGACGAGATGACGGCTTCGTCGCCGTCAGGTCACGGGGAGGTAACCAAGCAGCTCATACCGTCACCGCACCCTCGCCAGCAGGGCCGTGAGCGAGTCGGGCGAAATCGGGGCCGACCCGGCGATCACGAGGCCCCTCGTGCGCGCCGTCGCCGCGGGCTGTCCTGAAGGGAGGACGGGATCCAGCGCGGGCCCGTCGGCGCTCCACTGGACCAGGGTGAGGGTCGCCCCGGAATCCAGCGCCTGGCGCACGCGGATCGCCACCGCGCCGGCCGCCCCGCCCAGCTCGATCTCGAGCACCGGCAGGTCGGGCACGATCCCGAGCACGAACCCGGCTTCAGACTCTGCGTGCTCCCGGTCCGCGGGGACCCACGCTTCCCGGACGCGCGCCGTCCGCGCCCTCGCCGCCATGGGGGCGCCCGCCACCCGCGCCTCGTCCAGGGCCAGCGCGTGCCCGCTGAGCTGGAAATCGACGGAGACCGTGTCCCCGCCTGCCGGAACGAGCGGGAGCGTCTCGCTCTCGTAGCCGAGCTGCCGTGCGCTCAGGGTGAGCGGCTTATCGACGCTCGCGGTCACCGCGTCGGTCGGAAGACGGAGGGCAAAGCTCCCGTCGGCTTGGGTCAGCGTGCCGATCCCGGTGCCGGGGATGCTGACCTGCGCAAAGGCGAGTGGCGTGCCGTCACCACTGCGCACTCGCCCCTGGACGAAGAGCGGCGGGCGTGCCTCCTCGGCCTCCGCAACGGCCGGGACATCGGAGAAGGTGGTGGGCGCGATCGCGATCCCGGGAGCTGGATCGGCGATGTCGGCGGTGTCGGCGGGTGGATCCTGGGCGTCCCCCGGCTCCGTCGCCCGCGCCCGGGCCATCGCCGGAGTGTCGGCGGGCGTGAACTCCGCTGCCGCCACCGCCTCCCGGTCTGGCTCCGCCTGCTCGGCGGGCAGATCCACGGCCACCGGGGGAGCCTCGACCCCCGGACCCAACAGACCGTGCGAGAGCCACCCGAGCCCGACGGCAGCCACGAGACTTGCGGCCCACCCGGCTGCCACCCATCCCCGGCCGGCCCGGCCCGGCGACAAGCGCCGCCGGGCCCGCCGGACCACCTCTGCAAAGTCGGGGGCGGCCTCCCGGCTCGGCGCCGCCACGGCAAGCAGGGAGCGGGCCCGCTCGCTCGAGGCTTCGAGTGCGGCGAGACGAGCCCGACAGACCTCGCAGCGTGCCACGTGCGCCTCCACGTCCTCCGCCTCCGCGGGGGTGATCCCGGAGCGATCCCGGTCCAGCCAGGACTGGAGGTAGCCGTCATCCAAGTGCTGCATCTTTATCCTCCAATGCGTCGTGCGCGTCCACGAGCCGCTGTTTCGCTCGAGCCAGTGTGGTCCCGACCGCGCCCCGAGCCAGCCCCACCCGGCTCGCGATCTCGTCGTAGGTCAGGCCGCCGTCCCAGAGCAGGAGTAGCTCTCGGTCCCGTTCCCCCAGGCTGTCCAGCGCCTCCCGCACTCGCGCCTCGGCTTCCTTCTGCTCCAGCTCCCGGTCGGGCGTGGGTGCGGAGGTCCCGGCGGCCGAGGCCTCGACCTTCAGGAGCGAGAGGTGGCGCTTGCGTCGGACGACCAGGCGGACTTCGTCCCGAGCCAGGTTCGCCGCCACGCGGAAGACCCAGGCACGGGGATCATCCGGGTCGCTCTCGAGGGCCCGTGCGAAGCTTTCCTGGGCCAGGTCCCTGGCCCGATCCTCGTCCCACACCTTGCGGTGCAGGAAGCGCACGACCTCCTGGTACGACGAGCGGTATACCTCGGCCCAATCGGTATTCATGCGGGACTCTCGCCTCTCATGTGTCCCCAAGGGCTCCGGCGCCCCCCCAAGAGCGCGTCCCCAGGAGCTCCGGATTCGACGCCGATCCCGGGCCGGTCACTCCGGCCCTCTGTGAAGATACGACGAACCAGTCGCCCTCGTGCACACACTTCCTGGGATCGACCGCCATCGAGCCCGACAGGGCCGTCCGCCTCGATGTGTAGCTCACGGGACCGGTGTGTGTCTCACCGCGGCTCGCACGTCATACCGAGCAGACGGCCGCCTCGCGCCCTGCGAGTCCGGCCCCCACCCGGCCCGGCGTCCCCAGCGGGCTCCGCGGGCGGGTCGAACCCCAACCCGGAGGACGACCGATGCGACACATCCTCGGAGTCATTCCAGCCCTTCTCCTCCTCGCAGCGACGGCCTTCGCCGTCCCCGACGCGGACACCCTCACCTTCACCGGCCAGGTGGTGGACCACGAGAGGAACGCCCCTCTGGGTTCCGTGCAGGTGAGGATCGAAGGGACCCGGTACGGCGCCGTCACGGACCGCGAGGGACGCTACACCGTGCGTACGCCTCGCTCGTCGCTGCAGGAGCGAAGGGTGCGACTGCGCGTGCAGGCCCTGGGCTACCAAAGCGAGACCGTAGAGGTTGAGATCCCGCCGACTGGTACGGACACGGTCGAGGTGAACGTCCGGCTGCGTCCCGCCTCCCTTGCCCTGGAAGAAGTCGCCATCTCACCCACCACCTTCGCTGACCAGACCGCCGGCAGCGCAGCCCGACACCGCTACCCCGGCCTACCCCACCCGGATTGGAACCGGGAGCAGTATGCGCACATCGACGAGAACGCCTTCCGTTCGCCGGCTCTCGCCCCCCTCTCCACCTTCTCCATCGACGTGGACCGGGCATCCTACAGCAACGTGCGACGGTTCCTGGAACAGGGCGAGCGTCCCCCCGTTGATGCGGTCCAGATCGAGGAGATGGTCAACTACTTCCCCTACGACTACGCGCTCCCGGGCGAGGAGCACCCCCTGGCGCTGACCACCGAGCTGGGCCACGCACCGTGGAGGCCGCAGCACCGACTCCTGAGGATCGGGCTCGCCAGCCCGCCCATCGACACGGCCGACATGCCTCCGAACAACCTCGTGTTCCTCATCGATGTTTCGGGATCCATGCGACCCCCGGACCGGCTTCCCCTGGTGAAGCGCTCGCTGCGGCTGCTGGTCGAGGAGCTCCGGCCCGTGGATCAGGTGGCCATCGTAGTGTACGCCGGGGCTGCGGGGCTCGTCCTGGACTCCACCCCCGGCTCGGAGAAGGAGCGGGTCCTGGACGCCATCGAGCGGCTCGAGGCGGGCGGATCGACCGCCGGTGGGGCGGGGCTGCGCCTGGCGTACCGTGTGGCCGAGGAGCACTTCCTCGAGGACGGCAACAACCGGGTGATCCTGGCCACTGACGGCGACTTCAACGTGGGGGAGAGCAGCGACGCCGCCATGGTTCGGCTGATCCAGGAGCTGAGCGCGCGGGGCACCTACCTCACCGTCCTCGGCTTCGGCATGCGCAACCTGCAGTTCGAAAAGATGCAGCAGCTCGCCCAGCACGGGAACGGGAACCACGCCTACATCGACTCGCTGGATGAGGCCCGCAAGGTGCTCGTGGAAGAGATGGGCGGCACCCTGCTCACCGTCGCCGAGGACGTGAAGCTCCAGGTGGAGTTCAACCCGGCGCGCGTGCGGGCCTACCGGTTGATCGGCTACGAGAACCGGCTCCTGGCGGACGAGGACTTCGACGACGACGAGAAGGACGCAGGGGACCTGGGCGCGGGTCACCGGGTGACTGCCCTGTACGAGATCGTTCCGGTGGGCGCCGACAGCGACGTGGAGGTCACGGGCGAGATCCCGCTCCGGTACCGGGAATCCGGCGGGCTCTCCCCGGAGGCGGAAGGTGAGGAGCTTGTCTTCGTGCGACTGCGGTACCAGAGGCCGCGCGAGGCCGAGAGCCGGCTCCTGGAGCACGCCGTCGTGGCGGGTCAGGTGGAACCTTCGGATGACTTCACCTTCGCCGCTGCGGTGGCCGGGTTCGGGATGCTACTGCGTGAGTCTGAGCACCGGGGCGACATCACCGCGGAGCAAGTGCTCCAGATGGCGAGCGCGAGCCTCGGCGCCGATCCGAACGGATACCGCCAGGGGTTCGTGGGGCTGGTGCGCCGTTACCGGGAGGTGGTGGAGGGCGATCCGGTGGCCGGAGAGGACCGACAGTGACTCTTGTCTGCGCTCCTTCCACCGTCCGTCTCGTCATGATCACACGCGCGGAACAACTGCGGGACCATCGCCAGTAGTCGTTGGCCGAGGCCACGGTCTGGAAGTGGACTGCGATCACGTGGGATGACGCGATCAGTGCGTCTGCGTCCGAGGCGTACTCGGGTCGGAGCGAGTGCAGCACCTCCAGGTCGGGCTGTGTCTCGGTGACGCCCAGTCGGGCGAGCCGGATGGCCACCTGCATCCCTTCCTCGGGCGTATCGGTCACCAGGCTCAACGACCTTCTAGACCAGGACCGCAAGACCCCTTCGCGGTGGTCCCTGTACTTCTTCAACAGCCTTCTAACTTCTCGCACACTTGGGTGGGTGCCGGTCGATGGTCTCGTCCGCTCAGTGCATGTTCTCCGTCGAGACCACGGGAAGGAGTTCGCCCGCCCAGACCCGCCGATCACAGGGCCCGTTGCGCTGAAGAACCTCGGGGCGGTCCTGGGGTTTCATGCATTCCAACTCCACTTCTCCGCCCCAGGCCGTTCATGTACCGCCTCAGTCTCCTCGGCGGCATCAACCTGGAGGGCGCGTCCGGCCCGCTTTCGGGTCGGATCGTCCAGCGGCGCCAGCTTGCGGTTCTCGCCCTCCTCGCCAGTGCTTCCGGCTCGGCCCCGACCCGGGAGAAAATGGTGGGCCTTCTCTGGGGCGGGAGTCCCGAGGACCGGGCCCGCGCCCGGCTCTCCGATTCCCTGTACCTGATCCGCCAGGGACTGGGTGAGGACGCGATTGTGACGGAGGCCAATCGGATCCGCCTGAACGAGGAACTGGTTCAGAGCGATGTGACCGCCTTTGATCGGGCGATTGAAGCCGGTCGCTGGCAGGAGGCGGTAGAGGTCTACGGCGGCCCCTTTTTGGACGGCTTCCATTTGGGTGGGGAGGGGGCCTTCGAGCGCTGGGTGGACGAGGAACGACGCCGACTGGCCTCCCGATACCACCAGGCCCTGGAGAAGCTGGCCGAAAGCGCCGAGGCACAAGGGGACTGGTCGCAGGCGGTCGCCCGCTGGAAGGACCGGGCCGGCGAGGAACCCACGAACAGCCGCGTGACCATCCGCCTGATGAAAGCCCAGGCGGCCGCCGGCAACGTTCCCGGCGCCCTCGAGCATGCTCGCGTCCACGAGCTCCTGCTCCGGGAGGAGCTGGACCTCCCTGTGCCCGACGAGGTGCGTGAGCTAAGCAACGAGCTGGCGGAGGGGGAGACAACGGCCGATGCAGCGGCCCTCGAACCGGCCGCTCCCGCCGATGGTGACGCGGCTCCCACCGCTGGGGCCGAGGGCGATGGCAGGACCGTGTCGAACAAACAGCCCCGACCCACCTCCGTCCCGTCCGGCTCGAAAGACCCGGCCGGTGGTCGAAGAGCGATCCGGGGTCTGGGCTGCGTGCTGGCGGTTTTCGCAGTCCTGGGCGCCGGTTGGTATCTGGCGGTCGGAGATCGCGGTGAAGGAGCGGCGGGTGTGGCCGCGTCGGGCGACGCCCGCCCCGTCATCGTCGTCCTCCCGTTCGAGAACCTTGGCCGTCCAAAGGACGAGTACTTCGCCGAGGGGATGACAGAGGAGCTCACAGCACGCCTTGCGTCCGTCCCGCACCTGGGGGTGATCGCCCGCACCAGCGCTCTCCAGTATCGGGACACGGCCATGGACGTCCGAGAGATCGGCGAGGAGCTGGGCGCCGCCTATGTTCTAGAGGGCACAGTCCGCTGGGAGCATCGCCCCGATGATGACAGCCGGGTCCGGGTTACCGCTCAGCTCGTCCGCACCTCGGACGGGACCCACCTCTGGGCCGACAGCTACGACAGAGCCCTTTCGGAGATCTTCTCCGTTCAAACGTACATCGCCGAACGGGTCGTCCAGGCCCTCGGCCTCACCCTGGGTGGGCACGAAGAGGATGCCCTGGCGAGGGAACCGACGGGACACCTGGATGCCTACGACCATTTTCTGCAGGGCAGGAGCTATCTGGCCCGTCAGTTCTCCGAAGATGCCGCCCGGGCGGCCATCAACCAGTACGAGCGTGCGGTGGAGCTGGATCCCGGGTTCGCCGAGGCCTGGCGCCGCCTGATCCACGCCCGCCTCTGGCTCACCTGGGTGTTCGGCGACGAGGAGGCCGGTCTTCGCGCCCGGGCCGACCTGGAGCGGCTCCTGGAGCTGGATCGTGAGGACCCCGAGGTCCGCCTGGGCCGGGCGTGGTACCTGTATTACGGGGAGCGGCGATACGAAGAGGCCTACCGCGAGGTCGAAGCTGTCCAGGAGAACCGACCCGGCGATGCCGAGGCGACGAGGCTCACCGGCCTTCTTCAGACGCACCTGGATCGCTGGGACCAGGCGCTGGCCACGCAGAAGGAGGCGCTCGAGCTGAACCCCAGAGACGCCGGGCTCGCCTTCTCCATCGGGCAGGCGCTCCGATACCAGGGCCGGTACGAGGAGGCTCTGGACTACTACGAGCGAGCCTTCTCCCTGGCGCCGGAGGAGGACCTCACCCTCACCTACTCGGCCATCGAGCACGTTCACCTCGCCCTGGGGGACACCCTCCGCGCCCGCGAGGCCCGGGAGCACGCCCGGGAAATAGGCGCCAACGCCTGGTTCGGCGGGCGGGCGGAACTCTACCGGGGGGACCTGGAAGAGGCGACGGAACGGATCCGGGCCCAGCCGGCAACCTCACCCGTGGCCCGTCGGTATCGGTACGACAACCTTGCCGACGCCTACGGCCGATTGGACCACGACGAACTCCGGAACGTGTACGCCGACTCCCTCCTCCAACTGGCGTCCGCCGCGGCGCCCGAGGACTGGGCACAGCCTCGCAACCAGACGGCCTCCCTGGCCTGGGTCCACTCCGGGCTCGCCCTCATCCATCTGGAAGAAGTGGAGCGGGGGCTCGACCACGTGCGACGGGGACTCGAACTGGAAGCACCTTTTGAGGACGCGCTCATAGGCCCTTTCGCCAGCAACCTGGCGGCCCGGGCCTTCGTACGGGCCGGTCGGGAGGAGGAGGCGATCGACCTCGTCGAAGCCGCGCGCTCCCTTCCCGGAGCCCTCTCCCTCTACGAGCTCCGTCATGACCCGGAGTGGGACCCGCTGCGGGGTCATCCCCGTTTCGAGCGGCTCCTGGACACCTCAGGGTAGCCTACCGGTCTCCTTCACTGGAAACGGCTTCAAAGATGGCAACCCACCACATGGGCGGACCGAATGCCGGGGTCTTGATCTGCTCGGGCATGATATCGGGATCCAGGCCTCCGTGTGGCGCGACCGCCAGATGTACTTCAACGTCCGGATTCTCAAGAAACTCGCCCGCCACGGGCTCGGTGTTCTTCGAGATATGCCCGCTCAGGGTGAGATTGGGTCCGCCGACTGCGTGACCCGCCACGGCGAACGCACCAGACCAGAGTTGTCCTGCGTCTGGATTGAATGGGTCCTGATCAGGATCGAAGACGAACGCCCACAGCGTGAAGGTCTGTGGTTCCCCGAGTTCAGCAGCGGTGTCTTGTTCCTCCAGGACCTCAGAATCAGCCTCCGGATACCTGTACTCCCCTTTCACAGGGGTAGGCATCGAGATCTGCGCTGTGAACCCGTTGGGCGTGCGCCGAAGCGTTGCCGCGTCTTCAGCAAAGACCTCCCGGTCGCCGGTGTCCACATCCTCCTGGTCCATGACGTTGGTGGTCTGTGTAACGACGCCGAGTTCGGCGCCGCCCTGATTGAACGCCGGCTCTGCCGGTGCCGCGGGCGAGCTGGGATCGGCGTCCGCGCACCCTACCATCAGGAACACGGCGGCCAGAAGGGTCGTCGCGCCGGAAGGAATCCGGCGAAGGGTGGATGAACTGGAAATCATGAGAGCCTCCTCATGTCTTTCACGGTGTCGGGCCGGCTCGTCCGGCCCAGATTCACAGATTCGCGCCGCGGACAGCGCGTGTCGGAGGCTCATGCATACGTTCGACGTCTCATGCGAATCTCGATTCGATCTCGTGCACCGTGCGAGAAGCCCACATTCCCCCGGTCCCCGTACGGCATAGCCCGGCCCTCCGCACCCCCGTTCGCTCCGGTGTGGGCCCCGGTGCTCGTCGCCGAGCGGAGAGCGTTGGAGGGGCTGGCCCAGGAGCAGGACCGGCTCCGACCGCAGCTCAGTCCCGGATCGTGCAGATCTCGGAGAAGGCCTTCTTGTGGAGGGCGGCTGCGGGTACCTGGGCTTCGGGGGACGGAAACCCGGCCACCAGGAGGAGGAAGGGGCGCTCCCGTTCGGGCCGGTCCAGGATGCCGTTCAGGAAGCGCATGGGGCTGGGGGTATGGGTCAGGGTTGCGAGCCCCGCGTGATGCAGACCGGTAATGAGGATGCCGGCGGCGAGCCCCACCGACTCGGTGACGTAGTAGTTCTTCTGGCGTGAGCCGTCTCCGGTCAGCCCGTAGCTTTCCGCGAAGATGGCCACCAGCCAGGGAGCTTTCTCCAGGAAGGGCTTCTTGGCGTCGGTCCCCAGGGGACGAAGGGCCTCGAGCCAGTCCTCTGGTGCGCGCCCGGCGTAGAATTCCTCCTCTTCCTTTTCGGCCGCCAGCCGGATCCGACGCTTCAGCGCCGGGTCACCCACGAGCGCGAAGTGCCAGGGCTGCCGGTTGGCACCGTTGGGGGCGCTCGCCGCCGCCCGGATGCACGATTCCATGACCTCCCGGGGCACGGGCTCATCGGAGAACTCACGCACCGTCCTCCTTCGGCGAAGCTCGGCTTCAAACGCACGGGCCCGAGCCAGCATCTCGGCCTCAGGGTAGCGGTGGTACGTGGCGAGGGGGACGAACGAAGGGGAGGAGGGTTCGGTCATGGCTGGCTCCGGATCACGCGGATCGCACGCTCCGCTTCTCCCTTCAGTGGGCTGCAGACCAGCTCGGGGGCCGGGAGGATGGGGGAGTCGTTGCTGCCTTGAGGGAAGAGAACGTACATGGACGAGGACGAGGCTCGTGAAAGAAAGGCATCATAGGGGCAGCGCGTCCGTAACCGGAGGTGGTGCGATAGGAAGGCTGGCCCCGGCAAAGAGCTGGCGTTCTCCCGAGGGGCGGGACAACCTGGGATGGACGAGAGTCCAGGAGTGCCCACCCCAACAGGAGAACGGCCATGGCCAGGTATATCGGGCTGGATGCCCATGCGTCAAGCTGCACGCTGGGGGTCATGACGCCGAGCGGGAAGCGGGTTGGAAGCCACGTGGTGGAGACGAACGCGCGGTGCCTGATCGAAGCGGTCCGACAGATCCCTCAGCCGCGGCACATCTGCCTGGAAGAAGGGACGCTGTCGGAGTGGCTGTACGAGGTCTTGTCGCCCCACGCGGAGAAGGTGGTGGTGGCGGCGGTAAGCGAGAGCCGGGGCCCGAAAGACGACCGGCGGGATGCCTTTGGCTTGGCGGAAGGCCTCCGGCTGGGCGCGATCAAGCGGAAGGTCTACGACCCGAAGAGACTCGAGGAAGCGTCGAAGAAGAGTTGACCCGGGCCGAAGCAGCGGAGGAAAAGCAGTCGCTCCGATGCGTCGGTCCCGGGATCCCAACGGTTCAGGGGAGAGCATCCATTGAAATTCTGGTCCGGGCCTCATGGCCCGAGTCCCCCGGGATAGGCTATGCCCCCCTGGAGAGCCGAACGAAGCAATGGGCCCCAGAGCCCCCGATAGAAGGATGGTTCCCGCTGTTGAGCGGAGAACAAACCGGCTGCGATAGACCCCGGAGTCTCGTCCCGTCACGGGAGAGCCACCCTCGAGCCTTCCACCTCACTCCGCAAGCGACCGTCCCGGGCGGCGGAAACAACGAACGCTGGCCGTCAAAACGAGATCGGACGGCGTGTAGCGGAGGTGTGTCTTGACGGCTTGCCCCATAGAAGGGATTTCAAAGCCCCTCCGAGCGTAGGATCGAAGGTAGGATGCGGGTTCTGGCCGTGCAACAAGGGGCCTGACCTTCCACGAGGGACACCTGGCCCTGCGTCAAGCGGCAGCGTCGAGGGCTCGGTCGAGGACGGGGAAGGCAAGATATCGAGCGGCTTCTTGTGCGGTCGACCGAAAGCAACACACCGCACAGGCTATCCTTGCGCCGCTCCCTTCGTCCAGAGCATGTTCAAGTGGAGCGGTTCTGCCACGAGGAACCTTCCCACCCCGATCTCCCGTCCTATGGGCCCGAACGGTCCCATGACCGAGCCCTTCCGTCGCCGGCCCCTGATTTTTGGCGCGTGAACCGAAAAGGGGAGGACCAACCATGTCTGAAGGTTCGAAGGACCCTGCTCCGCAGGTGGTGTCGAACGCCCTATACCGGCTTCTGGTCGAAGAGACCCCGGAGCTCCTTTGCCTCCACGCCCTGGACGGCACCTTCCTCTTCGTGAATCCTGCATCCATGGCCGTGCTCGGCTACCCTCCCAAGGAACTCGTGGGGGAGGATCCCTTCGAGCTGGTGCACCCCGATGACGTGGCCGCCCTGGAGAACGCTCACCAGGTCGTCGTCGATGGAGCGCCGCAGGCGGCCCTGACCTTTCGAATCAGGCGGAAGGACGGGGTATACATCTGGCTCGAGACGAAGGCCCACCCACTTCGGGCCCTCGAGGACAGCGTCACCGGCGTCGTCACGAGCTCGCGGAGCGTCACGGAAAGGGTGGAACTGGTCGAGGAGCTGGCCCTCCGGGAATCCACCCTCCGCTCGGTGATTGGCTCCTTCGATGATCTGGTCTTCGTCTTCGACCGGGAGGGACGGTTCCGGGAGTTCTTCCAGCCCGGGGGGCGAGACGAGCTGTACAGGCATCCGGAGGAGTTCGTCGGCCGGCATCATTCTGAGGTTCTGCCTCCTCCTGTGGCCGAGCCCCTGGAGCAAGCGCTGACTGCAATCGTCGACGCACAGTCGGCGGTCGGGTTCGAGTACGAGCTCCCGCTGGGACCCGGGCTTCGTCACTTCGAAGCTCGACTTTCGCCCCTGCTGGGGGGCGACGGAGGAGTGCACGGAGCGGTGGGAGTCGTCCGGGACGTCACGGAGCGGAAGGCGGAGGAGAAGCATCGCCTCGCCCTGATCCGGGCAGCCGCCCGTGCGGAGCGCCTCGAGTCGCTGGGCTACCTGGCAGGGGGAGCCGCCCATGAGTTCAACAACCTGCTCACCGTGATCCAGGGCAACCTCCTGATGGCCCGCGACGAGGCACTCGGGCCGCCCGAGGCCAGGGAGGGAATCGACGCCGCACTGGAGGCGGCGTCGAAGGCTGCGAGCGTCACCCGGCGCCTTCTCGCCTCGGTGGGGGATCTGGGCGGACCCATGGCCTCGGTGGACATGGGGGCGCTGGTGGCGGAGCTCGAGGGCGAGTTCCTCGAGGGACTCGGGGCCGGGGTCGAACTTACCCTTGACGTGGAGGACTCCCTCCCTCGTGTCAGGGGGGATGAAGGTCGGCTCCGCCAGGCGGTCCGGGAGGTGGTGGCCAATGCTGGGGAGGCCGTGGCGGAGGAAGGACGGATCCGGATCCGAATTTTCTCGGAATCCTTCGACGAAAACGCCCTCGAGGGAAATCTCATCGGCCCTTCCCCCGACCCGGGCGACTTCGTGGGAGTAGAGGTCCATGACGACGGGCAGGGGATCGACCCGGAGCTTGTCCCCCGGATGTTTGAACCCTTCTTCACCACAGGGTTCATCGGGCGGGGGCTCGGCCTGGCGGAGGTGGGGGGGACCATCCGGAGTCACGGGGGAGCGATCCTCGTCGACAGTCGACCCGGGGAGGAAACCCAGGTTACGCTGCTCATCCCGGTCGAGCAGCACTGAACGGCCCGCTCAGACGTCCGGGGTCGCTCCAGGGGTCCGGAACGGGGGGGCCTCGTCATCATCCAGCGACATGGGAGGGGTGAGGGAGAACAACGCCTCGAGCCTGTTGAGCTCCGCCTCCAGCCTCCGATTGACCTCCAACTCCTGATCGGGACTGTCACTCACGACCAGGATGTGCGTGACCTGTTCCTGAACGACGAACCTGCCCTGCCAGGTGCGCGTCTCGAGCTTCGCGTTGGTGTGCTCCTCCTCGAGAAGTTGCCCGATGGCGCTCAGGCGCTCCTGGGTCATCGGCGGCGAGATCTCGTAGCCGTAGGCCCACGTCTTTTGCAATGGGGGAGGGCGACTGTTGTATTCCATGGTAACGCATACTCCTCATGCGGCCTCGAATCCACCAACCGCAGAGCCATTCGGAGCCACTTCGGCGAGGACGAGGACGCAGACGAACTGGAGAAAGGGATCCTACACGGACGATAGTCCAATGCGACGTCGCCGGGTATCGCTCGGACGGATTAGACTGCCATCAATCCCCATCCCTTTCGTGGGCGTAGATCGCCACCTGCAGCCGGGAGTGCAGGGTCAACTTCTCCATGATGTTGCGAAGATGGCTCTTGACCGTGTGGATGGAGATGTGCAGTTCCTTGGCGATCGCCTTGTTGCTCATCCC
>SLNQ01000090.1 GCA_007132965.1 Gemmatimonadota bacterium
CCAGCAGATGGCCAGGACCACCAGCGAGCGGGCCAGCACCACCTCCATGGTGGGGATCGTCTCCCCGGCCAGCTTCACGAATACGCTCATGACGGCAAAGAAGAAGGCTCCTGCCGCCATGTACCGGAGCCCCCGGGGAATGGGACTCAATGCGCCGTCAACTCCCGTCGCCCGGCGTCACCCGCGCCCGGACCAGGCGGTCACCCTCCAGGATTCCGTCCAGGGCCCCGAAGCCCGACTCAACCCACCCGAAGGCGGTGTACTCGCCGTCCAGGTGCGGCTGCATGGAGTGGGTCAGGAAGAACTGCGAGTCCTCGGTGTCCTTCCCGGCCGAGGCCATGGCGATGACGCCCCGCTGGAAGGGGATCCGGGTGAACTCGCTGCGGATGGAGAATCCCGGCGAGCCCGATCCGTCGCCCATGACCACGTCCCCACCCTGGGCCATGAAGTTGGGAAGGACCCGGTGGAAGGGCGAAGCGTCGTAGCGGGTCTCCTCGGCCAGCCGGGCCACCGTCTGCACGGTGAGGGGCGCCTGCTGGGGCAGCATGCGAACCACCACCTCCCCCCGCTCCGTCTCCAGGTGGAGGCGAGGCTCCGGGCCCAGCGCCTCCAGCGCCTCCCAGTCCACCGTGCGCGCCGGCGCCGTCTCGTCTACCCGGGCCACCTCCTGGCCCGTAATTCGTCGGTGGGCCGTCGCCGCCGCAGCTCGCACCCTGAGCTCCGGGTGATCCAGGAAGGACTCGGTGAGCTCCGCCGCAGCCTCAAAGCCGATCTCCTCCACCGCCTCCAGCAGCGCCACCAGTACGGGAACGGACTCCTCGGTCTCGGCTCGCTGGACGATGGTCTCCAGCACCTGGCCCTCCTGGTCCAGGGCGCCGTAGGCCGGGCTCACCAGCGCCCCCAGACTCCGCTGCACCTCGGCGGGTTCCCCGTGGGCCACGCGGTCCACCAGGAGATGGAAGATCTCCCGGACCTCCTCGTCGTCCATGATCACGGCGGCCCACCGTTGCCCCAGAATGGCCAGCGCCAGGGCCCGCACCCGGGTGTCGGCGTGGTCGGTCATCTCCCAGATGAACTCGGTGGCTTCATTGGCCTCTATCATGCCCATGAGCTCCAGGGCCCGGGCCGCCGCCACCGGATGGGCTCCCTCAACCCGCCGTGCCCACTCCAGGACGGGCTCCTGCCGGCCTATCCCGGCGAGGTGCCGGGCGAAGGGCACGTGGGCTCGCCACCGCTCCGGCGGATCGTCTACGAGCCAATCGGCCATCCGCTCCTGGACGGTACGCGGCACGAATAGGCCCATGGTGAGCGTGTTGGCCGCCGCCACCTGCACGTGGGGAGACCGGTCCGTGTCCAGGACCTGGAAGAGTGCGTCCCGGACACCGGAGGCCTCCAGCATGGGCTGGGACCCCAGGGCCCGCACCGCGTTGACCCGGACGCGCCAGTCCTCCCCTTCCGTCGCCCACTCCAGGAGCCGATCGGCGTCGGGTTGCTGCCGGAGCACGCCCAGGGCCATCACCAGGTTCATGGCCGCCGGCTCGTCCCGGGCGTACCCGTCCAGGGCCTCTCTGACCCGGTCCTCGTGGTGGGCCCAGAGCTCGGGGCTGCCACTGCGGCCGAAGAGGTAGGAGGCCGCCTTCCGTACCGCCGCGTCGTTGTGGGTCAGCCCTTCGGCAAGCGCCTCCACCAGGCCGGCGGAGGTGACCCCGCGCATGCCCAGCCGGGAGAGGGCCAGCATTCGGTGAACCTCCTCCCGCCCGTCGGAGGAGTCCAGGGTCACCAGCGCCTCGGCCGCCGCCTCTCCACCCCGGAGCCCCAGGGCCCGGATCAGCTGCTCCCTCACTGCCCGGTCGGCTTCTTCGGCCAGCGCCTCCACCAGGGCCCGTCCCTGGTCCGGCAGGGAGAGCTGTCCGAGGGCGAAGGCCGCCTCCACCCGGACCGCCACCTCCGGGTCGGCCAGGAGCCCCAGAAGGCCCTCGGTGGCCTCGGCATATTGCACCGAGGCCAGGGCCAGCGCCGCCCGGGCGCGCACCGATGGGTCCTCGGCGTCAAGGAGCGCCCGAAGGGCCGCCCCGTCCCGCTCCACCTGCAGATCCACCACCTCCCTGAGCTCGGGAGTGGCCCAGGGCTCATCGGCCGGAGCCACCTGCGGCGGATCCACCGGCGGAGCGGCCTCCCCCGGCGCCAGGGCCCGCTCGCACGCCGCCAGCGGGAGCAGGACCAGGGCCAGGAGGGCGAGGAGCCCAACGGTACGTGGGCGACCGGGACCTACGAAGGCGGAAGTCGAGGGGGTCATGGCAGTCGCTGGGAATGTCCTGGCGGGTCTCTGGTGATGGGTGTCTGATGATCGCAGGTGGGGGGGGCGACATCCCGGATCCGGGGCCCACACCCGGCCTCAATCCGCTATTGTCGCCGCAATCACTCCCGGAAACAACCTCCCGAGGGCGCCCCGGGGCTCCGGGCGCCGTCCCGTTCGCCTCAGCGCGCACGGAGCCTCAGCGCGCACGGAGGGTGAGGGCCACGCCCACCAGGATCAGGATTCCCCCGCCCACCAGCGAGGGCCCGGGACGCTCTCCGATGGCCGGAAGGAGCCAGGCGATGAGGGTGGCGCCCACCGGCTCTCCCAGCACCGCCAGATTCGCCATGTAGGCTCGCAGGTAGCGGAGTGCATAGTTCACCCCGGTGTGGCCGATCATCATGGGGCCGGCGGCAAGCGCCACGAACACGGCCCAGTCCACGGCGCCGTACCCCCTCACCAGGGGCACGTCCGGCGTGACGAGAACGAGCCCCAGGAGCAGGAGCGCCGCCATCCCATACACCAGGGCCACGTAGCTCCAGAGGTCCAGCTTGGGGCGCAGGGCTCGCCCGATGGAGTAGTACGCCGCCGCCAGAAAGGCAGCGCCCAGGGCCAGGGCGTCTCCCAGGAGAGCCTGGGGTCCCAGCGCCAGGTCTCCCCACCCGATCCAGGCCGCGCCCACCACCGCCACCCCCAGCCCCACCCACTCCCCCCTGCGGGGAATCTCCCGCAAAAAGGCGGCCGAGATCAGCGCCACCCAGAGGGGCTGGGTGGAGACCAGCACCACCGACGACGCCACCGTGGTGTAGTCGATGGAAGCGATCCAGCTCCAGAAGTGGAGGGCCAGGCAGGCCCCCGCCGCCAACGCCAGCCCCAGGTCTCTGGGCTCCAGCCCCGCCAGGGCCCTCCGCGACGCCGGCCGGAAGGCCAGCACCGCCGCCACGAAGGCCACCGAGAAGAGGAGCCGCCAGGCCGAGACGGCCAACGCCGCGGCATCGGTGAACCGCACCAGCGGACCAGCCCACGAGAAGGCAACCACTGCCGCCGCCAGGACCAGGACGGGGGGAAACGGGGGGGCCTCCTGCGACGCGGAGGCGGAGGCCGCGGGGCGAGACGAACGTTGTGCCATGGGCGCTCAAGCTACAGAGCCGGGACCCCGGCGCCACCCCGGGGGTTATCCTGAAGCAGCCGCCCGGGGCCGGGAACGATCCTCCGGCGCCGTGGCGCCACCCCCTGCTCAACCATCACCCCAACAGGCGCGATGCCGTCCGA
>SLNQ01000129.1 GCA_007132965.1 Gemmatimonadota bacterium
CAGCTTAGGCCCATCTGGCGCCGCGAATGGATCGCGAACACGACGGCCGAGAGCAACTGGGCGACCCCGAGCCCCAGGATGAACGACAATACGATCGAGAAGACCTCGAACTCCGACATCAGGCCTCCGTCCGTAAGAGGGTGGAAGCGAAGGTAGGATGCGGGTTCTGGCCGTGCAAGCAGGCGGAGGTCTGGTGAGGACGGGTCGCTACGGTCAGCCCTACTTTTTGGACCTGAACGCGTGCCGGATCCCGGACCAGGCGCGGGCCATGGTCCAGGAACACCGATTCCGCGGAGTCGAGCCCAGGTGCCACTTGCACATCTCTCCCGACTCGGCATCCGGGACCCGGCCCGGTCTGCCATGGCCTCGCCCCGTAAGGCCAGCCGATCATTGGGGCACGCCCGGGACGGGGATCCGCGTCCCCGCCCGGAAGTCCGTTCAACCCCACATCACGGAGGATTCCCATGCCTTCCCCCACGCCAGTCGTGCCCTCGGCCTCGCCGCTTCAACCGTCCCGGCTGGCCATCCCCAGCGTCCTGCTCCTGGCCCTGATGGCCTTCCTGGGGGCACCTGATCGGCACATCGCCGCCGCCGAATGTGGCGGAGTCTCCGAGGTCCTCTGCAAGGAAACCGAGACCTGCCGAAACTCCATTCTCTTCCTGAACCGCTGCACCACCACCTACGACTACTGGGACCTCAAGGACCTCACGTGAGGGAGCGACGGCTCCCACCCGACATGTTCACCGCAGATCTGTCCCATTCAGACATGGAGGAGCATCCGACGACCCACGAGGCTTGGTGTCCGGAGCCGGCAAAACGGGACGCGGGAGGCGACGGACGCCCCCTCCCGTGCCATCAGTCGGTAGCGAGGACCGGGCGACCCTTCCGGAACCGAGCGTCCATGCGACTACGAGCAAGGAGAGACCCATGCTGAAACGACTGACCCTTCCCGCACTCATTCTGGCCGGAGCGGTGGCCCTCCTGGGCGCCCCCGACTCCCGCATCGCGGCAGCCGAATGCGGCGGCCCCGGGGAGACCCTCTGTAAGGAGCATCAGGAATGCGTCTGGATCATGTTCTGGCGCGGCTGCACCACGAACTACGACTACTGGCAGGAAGACGGCAGCGGGGTCGAGGACCCCGCCTGAGGCCGAGAGGAGGGGCTTCGGCCCCCTCCACCTGTCACGCTGAGGAAGCAATGAAACACACTCGGAAGACCAGAGCCCGGTTCTCGACCCGGAATGCGATGGAAGCTGGACGCCGCTTCACCCCCACGGGGGTGGAGTCGGCGCTCCGGCTCGTGGGCATGGGCCTGGTGGCGGTCCTCGTGTTGACCGCCGGGTGGCGATGGCACCGGGCCGCGCTGGACACCCCCCTTCGGGTCATCCACGCCGAGGAACCGTCTGCCGTCCTCGTGGTCCAGGCCGGTGACTGCCCGGATCGGCGAGCGGCCATGGAGGACTGGCTCCGGGCCAGGGCCCACAACGGCTCGGCCGGGGGACTACCGCTCCAACTCGCCATCCTGACCCGGGACGACCGGGCGGATGAGGAGACCTCCGCAGCCGGAACCGACACCATGCTCGGGGAACCCCTGCAGCGACTCCCCGCCCTGCCGCCAGACGAAGCCCGCAGGGCCGGGCGAGCGCTCCTTCGCACCGGCGCCCGGGGGACCCCTGCCGTCCTTATTCTGGATGGGGCGGGACGTCCCATGGTGGCCAGCACCTTCACCGCCACCGGACCCGGCCCGGGCCTGGCCGACCTGTCCGTCGTCGCCCAGGCACTGGCACTCTCGGCGAGCCCGGGCGTATTCAACTCTCGATCCCAGGAGACCGATCCATGGAATCACTGACCTGGTTTCTGACCTTTGCCGTTCTGGCCGTCTGGGCCGTGGTGGGCGCCGAGCTGCTTCGGCGTCCCCCCACCGTGGGTGAAGGCTGGTCCCCGGCCCGCTTGCGGTGGCTCTGGGGCACCGTCTGGATCGCCGCCCTGGTGGGCGGCGTCTGGGGCCCCACGCTCTGGTCTCACTCCAGCGCCGATCACGCCCGCACGCCCGCCGTGGGGCCGCCCGCCGAGCGGGCGTCCACCACCCTACGCACACCCTTCGCCGTCCAAACCGTACACACCGACCGAGACGCCGCCGGCCAGGTGATCCGCACGGAAAACCGCCTGACCCTGCAGCTTCCAGTGGTCATGCTCCTCTTTCTGGGTGGCGTCTGGCTCCTGCGGGCCAGGGAGCGACGGGCCGGACCCCACCCGGGAGCCCGGGTAGCGGGAACGGCGCTGATCCTTGTAGTCCTGGCGGCCTGCGCCGGCGACATCGACGGCGAGCAGCAGCCCCGACCCGATCGCCAGGTTGAGCCGGCTGCCTGGGACACCCTGGCCTACGTGGAGGTGGCGCCTGAGGACACCCTGCTCTTTGCCGTAAACGACATGGCCGCTTCGGCCCGGGGGCTCTGGGTTCTCGACCGGATCGGGAGCCGGGTGGCCCACTTCGACTGGAGCGGCGAGCTCCGATGGTATGCCGGCCGGACCGGATCGGGTCCCGGCGAGCTTCTGAACCCCCGGGCGGTGGCCGTAGACGACCAGGACCGGGTGTGGGTCCTGGACATGGGCAACCACCGGATCACCGGCTTCGGACCCGAGGGTCGGATGGCCGAGGAGGTGTCCCTTCGGGGTCTGGAGGCCACCCTCCATACCCTTGCCGTAAACGCCGCCGGGAACCGGTTCTTCGGCATGGTCCTGGGCGACCGGCTCCAACCCGTGGCGGTGGACGTGACGGGCCGGGTGGAGACGGGGCGCCGGATCCGGCTGCGCGACGCGGGCGACGCCACGAGCATCGCCTTCCAGGGTGTCGCCCGCGGGGCGGGGACCGGGGACCGCTGGGTTTATGCCTTTACCACCGGAGACGGCTTCTTCCGCATGGACGGGGTGGAGGCGATGGGCGAACGGGTGCGCTACCCGGAGTGGATCCCCTTCCCCGGGACCCACGTGCAGCGGGTAGAGGCCGACGAGCGGGTGGGCATCACCACACGTCTGGCCGAGCCCCATTTCTCGGCCGGCGACGTGGTCATAACCGGCGGCCGGATCCTGGTCCGATTCCGCGGAGACACCGACGACGCCGGGCGGCTCCTGGACACCTACGACCTGGAAACCGGGGAGTACCTCCACACGGTCCGGCTCCCCCAAAGCGGCCGGATGACCGCGTGGGAGGACCGGATCGTCCTGGCCTGGAACGACCCCGCTCCCCGACTCCTCTTCCTGGAGATCAGCTGACGCTGATGGGAGATCAGCTGACGCTGATGGGAGATCAGCTGACGCTGATTGCATGGGTGGGGGTGACACGGTACTCTGCCCTGACGACGGATGCTCGAGCCCCCCTCCCGAGGCACGCCCATGAAGACTTTCGCCGCCCTCGCCACAACGGCCCTCCTCACAGCGGCCCTGGCGGCGCCGGCCCTGACCGCCCAGAGCTTCACCATCGACGAGGTGCTGAGCCCCGCCTTCGCCTACGACCTGGTGGCGGCCACGGGGTCGGATCGCATTGCCTGGCTCGAGAACGAG
>SLNQ01000080.1 GCA_007132965.1 Gemmatimonadota bacterium
CATGGCCCCGCTGGGTGTGACCCCGCTCGCGATCAGGGGCCTGCAGCAGACGGCCCTGGCCAGGAAGGACGACGCCGGCGACCGGGCCCTGTCCCTGGTCCTGAAGTCGGGCGCCGAGATCGCGGCAGCCCCGCCCGCCATTCTCGGCTCCAGCTACGCCTTCATCGAGCAGCTCCACGAGACCGATCCTGCGACCGACGAGCCCTGGACGCCCACCGCGGTCGACGCCGTCCAGGCCGGCATCGAGCTCGCCCCGTGAGCCAGGCCAGGGTCACCACCACTGCCCTCGAGGTGCTGGTCGAGGCGGAGGCTGACGCCCGCATCAGCAACCTCGTGCTCGAAGTGGTGCACAGCGTGCAGGAAGGAGCACCGCCGCCACCTCCACCGTCTGGGGGGCGACGGGCGGTGGTGATAGTCATGGGCTGATCCCGACGCCAGCGAAGTCGCGACCGACCTACCGATGGCGCCACTCCGACGGCGGGATGAACGTGCCACGCCACATCCCCGGCCAGCCGCCCTGGCCTCCGCCTCTTGGGGCACGTACTCGGGCTACGGAAACGGGTCGTTGCCCGGCCGGTAGGCCAGCGCACAGCTGCACGACGAGCGCACTGATCTCGACGACATGATCGTGGCCATCGTCGACGAGCTCGCCTGGCCAAAGCTGGCATCGAGCCTTCCGTCGGCAGCGTCGGCGACAGCTACGACAACGCGCTCGCCGAAACCGTGATCGGCCTGTTCAGACGCCGAAGTCATCCATTGCCAGGGACCTTGGCGCGGCCTCGCCGCAGTCGAAATCGCCACGATGGACTGGCTTGATTGATACAACAACCGCCGACTGCTCGGCTTGATCGGCGACATCCCGCCGACAGAAGCAGAGGCCAACTATCACGCAGCCCTCGAGGCGATGCTCATGGCGGCGTAGGACTCAAGTAAACCGGCCTCCGGAAACCCAGGGTGGTTCAGGGCGGCCCTGAACGGTCGTGTGCGGACACCCCGTGTGTGGATGCCCTCGACGCATAGATCGGGCCATCACCTTGCTGAAATAGTTCCGCCGGATATTCTCGCCGCGCTCCTTTTCAAGAAGTGGCATAAAATTTGCTTGGCTTCCGGTCGGAAACCCTTCGGCCATGCTGGACTGCTGGACCGGAAGGCAGCGGACACTAGGAGAGATGTTTATGCGCTATAATCGGTTGGGACGAAGCGGTCTGGTGGTGAGTTCAGTCTGCCTCGGTGGCAATTCTTGGGGAGCGGCCGGCCTAAGGCAATGGGGTGCCTTCGACGAGGCCGAAAGCCGGGTCTTCTTCCAGCAGGCGCTCGACAGCGGGATCAACTATTTCGACACGGCCGACACTTATAATGCGGGAGAAAGTGAGCGGATCATGGGCGCCACCCTGCTGAAGATGGCGCGGCGCGAGGACGTCGTGATCTCCAGCAAGGTCGGCATCCCGCTGTCGAAAAAACCCAATGACGGTGGGCTCGGCCGCAAGCACCTAATGGCGTCGATCGACGCCTGTCTGCAGCGGTTGGGCACCGATTACGTCGACATCTACCACATTCATCGGCTCGACGGGGTGACCCCGCTCGAGGAGACGCTGGACGCCTTCACCGACATGGTGCGGATGGGCAAGGTCCGCTATCTGGGCGGCTCGACCATGCCGGCCTACCGCTTCGCCCAGATCACGACGCTGGCCCTGGACAAGGGGTACGCGCGACCGATTGCGATGCAGAATCTCTACAACCTCGTCAATCGCGAAGAGGAGGTCGAGATGATCCCGCTCTGCGGCGAGGCTGGCGTGTCCCTCGTTCCCTATAGCCCGCTCGCTCGTGGCCTCCTCGCTGGCACGCGGTCGCGCGAGGGTGGCGGCATGACCGAACGGGCGGCCAATGACAGCGTGGCGCGGAGCAGCAGCGTTCGCGACAGCGACTTCGACACGGTGGACCGCGTCGTCGCCATGGCAGCGGAAAAGGGGGTGAAGCCATCGCAACTGTCGCTCGCCTGGCTGATGCACAAGCCCGGTGTCGCGGCCCCCGTGATCGGCGTCACCAAGCTCGAGCATATCACCGACGCTGTCGCGGCCACTGAGATTGCCTTGACCAAAGTCGAGATCGCGGCGCTCGAGGACGGCTATGTATTCCGCGCGGCGCGTTGACGTCGCCCTGCTGCCGGCGACACAAGCATGCACAATTATTTTTCATCATGCCTCCGCCTCGAGCCGCGATTGGGCAGCGCCGATCGGCCGTGACCCGGCGGCGCAGCATGATCTCGTCTTACGGGCCGGTGGCGTCGCGAGAATCGACCAGAGATAAAGCCTCCGCCTCGGCATGGCACGAGATTTGCTTAAGGATTTTCATCAGACCGCGATCAGCGCCGAGGGGCCGCCCATGACCGAGGTAATTCTCCGCCGTTTTCTACAGGCGATCCTCGTCGTCTTCGCCATGTCGCTGTTCGTTTTCGTCGGCATCTACGGCATCGGCAACCCGGTCGACCTCTTGGTGCCGGAGGACATGGGCCCGGCGGCGCGGGCCGAGATCATCAGCCATCTCGGCCTCGATCGGCCGCTCTACATCCAATACCTGACCTTTCTTGGCAATGTGCTGCAGGGCGATTTCGGCAACTCCTTCGTCTATAATACACCGGCCTTGCAACTCATCATGTCCCGGCTGCCCGCGACCCTGGAACTCGCAGTCGCGGCCATGATCATTTCTACGATCTTCGCCGTCCCGCTCGGCCTCTGGGCGGGCTTGCGCCCGAAATCGATCTCCGGGCGCTCGATCATGGTGGGCTCGATCCTGGGCTTCAGTCTACCAACCTTCTGGGTCGGGCTGATCCTGATCCTGGTCTTTTCGATCTGGCTCGGCTGGCTGCCGTCGAGCGGCCGGGCCACCGGGACCGTTTTCGGCATCGAGACCAGCTTCGGTTCCTGGCAGGGCATCCAGCATCTCCTGCTGCCGGCTTTCAATCTGGCGCTCTTCAAGCTCGCCTTGATCATTCGTCTCGTCCGCGCCGGGGTCATCGAGGCGATGCAGATGGATTATGTCCGCTACGCCTTTGCCAAGGGCGTGTCCGACCGGCGGGTGATGCTGGTCCATGTGCTCAAGAACATCATGATCCCGGTTGTTACCGTGATCGGGCTCGAGCTCGGCACGGTCATCGCCTTCGCCGTCGTCACCGAGACGATCTTTGCCTGGCCGGGCACCGGCAAGCTGATCATCGATTCGATCTACCAGCTCGATCGACCGGTCATCGTCGCGTATCTGATGATCATCGTGGCTCTCTTCGTCTTCATCAATTTCACCGTCGACATGATCTACTTGATCCTCGACCCGCGGGCTCGGGCGCGCATGGTGGGGACGGCTTGAGATGCGCGTGACCCTTCCCTTCAAGGCCGCGGCGGCGCCGATCGCTATCGAGGGCGAAGGCGAGGCGCGGCCCGAGCGGGTACCGCGATCGTCACCGTGGCGGCTGATGCTGCGCGAGTTTTACGAGAGCCCGGTCGCGGTGGGCGCTCTCGCCGTACTGGTCGTCCTAATCCTGGCCGCCGTCTTCGCACCCTGGCTGACCCCGCAGAATCCTTACGATCTGCGCAGCATCGACCTCCTGGACGCTCTCTTGCCGCCGGGCGAGACCAGCATGGACGGGATGGTCTTTCATCTCGGCACCGACGGTCAGGGGCGGGACATGCTGAGTGCCATGGTCTATGGGCTGCGCGTCAGCATCGGCGTCGGGGTGATCAGCTGCCTCATCGCCTTGGTGGTCGGCATCTCGGTCGGGCTGGCTGCCGCCTTCTTCGGCGGCTGGGTCGAGACGCTGTTGATGCGGCTTGTCGACCTGCAGCTCTCCATGCCGAGCATCCTGGTGGCACTCATGCTGGTCGCCATCCTGGGCCAGGGCGTCGACAAGGTGGTGCTCGCTTTGGTCATCGTGCAATGGGCCTATTTCGCCCGCACGCTGCGTGGTTCGGCGATGGTCGAGCGCAACAAAGAATATGTGGAGGCGGCGATCGGCCTCGATGTCGGTCGGCTTCGGGTGATGTTCACTCACATGCTGCCCAACGCCCTGCCACCCTTGATCGTCGTGGCATCGGTGCAGCTGGCGAGCGCCATCGCGCTCGAGGCCACGCTTTCCTTCCTCGGCCTCGGCGTGCCGGTCACCGAACCCTCGCTCGGCATGCTGATCGCCAACGGGTTTCAGTACCTGTTGAGCGGCCGCTACTGGATCAGCGTCTATCCCGGACTCTTGCTCCTCGTGCTGATCGCTTCGCTCAACCTCGTCGGCGACCAGCTCCGCGACGTCATCAACCCTCGCAACCGGAGGTAGCACATGACCGCGGAACCGGTGCTCACCGTGGACAATCTACAAACTCACTTCTTTACTCGCGCTGGCGTATTGAAGGCGCTCAACGGTGTCAGCTTCAGTGTCGAGGCCGGACGCATACTCGGCATGGTGGGCGAGAGCGGCTCCGGCAAGTCGGTCACCGGCTTCTCGATCCTCGGCCTGATCGATCCGCCGGGGCGCATCGTCGGCGGCTCGGTCAGGTTGAAGGGCCAGGAGCTGGTGGGCTTGCCTTGGGCCGAGCTCCGGCGCATTCGCGGGGCCAAGATCGCCATGATCTTTCAGGACCCGATGATGACGCTCAACCCGGTCCTGACCATCGGCACCCAGATGGCCGAGGCCATTCAGTCGCACGAGCCGGTCAGCCGCGAGACGGCGCTGGCAAGGGCGCGCGACGCCTTGGGTCTGGTCGGCATCCCCTCGCCCGAGGAGCGGCTCGCCGCCTACCCGCATCAGTTCTCGGGCGGCATGCGGCAGCGTGTGGCGATCGCCACGGCGTTCTTGAACCATCCGGACCTGATCATCGCCGACGAGCCGACCACTGCCCTAGACGTCACCATTCAGGGGCAGATCCTCTACGAAACGCAACGCCTTTGCCGCGAGCGGGGCACGGCGATGATCTGGATCAGCCACGATCTCTCCGTCGTAGCCGGCCTCGCCGACGAGATCTGCGTCATGTATGCCGGTTGCATCGTCGAGCGTGGCAGCGTGGATGCCGTGATCGACGATCCGCGCCACCCCTATACCAGGGGGCTGATCGCCTCGGTGCCGAGCCGAAATCGGCGCCACCAGCGCCTGGCGCAAATCCCCGGCATGATCCCTTCCTTGCTCGAACTGCCGCCCGGCTGCCCATTTCGCAATCGCTGCGAGCTCGCCGACGGGGCCTGCGCCGAGCCGCCCTTTGAGACACGAGAGGGCGGTCGCGCCTGGCGCTGCATCCATCCGGTGAGCCTGCGCGCGAGGGCCATCGCATGACAGCACTCGCCGCCGTTCCAGCACCCGATGAGGGCCTGGTTGTCAAGTCGCCGCTGCTCGAGCTTTTCGACGTCACCAAAATCTATGCCGAAAAGCCTGACTTCGTCGGCCGCATGGTTCGCAGCCTGAGTGGCAAGCCGGTGGTTCAGGCAGTGCATGCGGTGGACGGGGTGAGCTTGCGGATCGAGCCCGGCGAGCTGGTCGGGCTGGTCGGCGAATCAGGCTGTGGCAAGTCGACCCTCGGCCGGGTAGTGGCCGGCATCCACAAGCCCACCTCGGGCGATATCGTCTATCGGGGCGCCAATCTCGAGAACCTGGAGCCAGCCAAGCGCCGGGCCGTGCGGCGCAAGGCGCAGATGGTCTTTCAAGACCCCTTCGCCTCGCTCAACCCGCGCATGACGGTCTTGGACCTGGTCGGCCAGGCACCTCGCGTGCACGGCCTGGTCAACGCCGCCGACGCGCCCGACTACGTGGCCTCCATGCTGCGGCTGGTCGGCCTGGATCCCGCTTATATCCACCGCTATCCGCACCAGTTCTCGGGCGGCCAGCGGCAGCGGCTCGGAATCGCCAGGGCCCTCGCGGTCAATCCCGAGTTCCTGGTCTGCGACGAGCCGGTCGCCGCCCTCGACGTCTCGATTCAGGCGCAGGTGATCAATCTCTTCATGGATCTCCGCGAGCGCCTCAATCTCACCTATCTCTTCATTTCGCACGACATGGGGGTGATCGAGCACCTCTCTGATCGCATCGTCATCATGTATCTCGGCCGCGTGCTCGAGAGCGCGCCGACCGAGACGCTGTTCGCGCGTGCGAACCATCCCTATACGCGGGGTCTTTTGGAAGGTGTGCCGCGGCTCGACCGGCGTCGGGTCTCCTTCATGCCTATCAAGGGCGAGCTGCCTTCACCGCTCGATCCACCGACCGGCTGCCACTTTCATCCACGCTGCCCGCACGCCACCGAGCGTTGCCGGGTCGAGCGGCCGGTGCTCCGGCAGATCGCCCCCGACCACGTCTCGGCCTGCCATCTTAATGATGGGAGCTGAGGCGCGGCATGGCCGAGATCGCCAACAGCGGCGGCTTGCGCCAGCGGATGGCGCCGCTGGCCGCCGCGTGGCGCACCCTACCGGGCAACATACGTGGCACCGTGCTGCTCTTGATCTCCTTCTGCTTCTTCACCTTCGAGATCGTCGGCGCCAAGATGCTCGGCGAGCGGCTGCCGACAGCGCAAGTCGTGTTCGTGCGCTCGATCGCCCAGCTGATCTTCCTCCTGCCGTTCATCTATGCTGCCGGCCTGGTGGTTTTTCGCACGGCACACCTTCCCTTGCACGTCTTGCGCAGCACCTTCGGCGTCGTCGGGCTCTTTTGCTATTTCTACAGCTTCGGTCACTTGCCGCTGGCCAATGCCACGACGTTGAGCTTCACCAAGGCGTTGTTCTTGACGATCGCCGCCTACTTCATCCTGCGCGAACAGGTCGGGCCGCAGCGCTGGACAGCCACACTGATCGGCCTCTTCGGCGTCCTGATCGTCGTCCGGCCCGGCATGGCGGGCTTCGATGCCGTCTCCTTGATCGCGATCATGGGGGCGATGACCGGGGCCGGTCTCATGACCTGCACCAAGCTCCTGACCGGCCGGGAGAGCACGCTCTCGATCATGGCCTATGTCGCGGTCATCACGACCGGCCTCTCGATCCTGCCCGGCCTCTGGTTCTGGCAGGCGCCGGACGGCTTCGAGCTCACCTGGCTGATCGTGATCGGCGTCTTCGGCCCAATCGGCCAGTATTTCGGCATCTCGGCCTTTCGCGCGGGCGATGCCTCGTTCCTGGCACCGATCGATTATGTGCGGCTCTTGATCAGTGTGGTGGTCGGCCTCTGGCTCTTCCACGAACGCCCGGATGTGTGGACTGGGCTCGGGGCCGTCGTGATCGTCGCCAGCACCCTTTACGTCAATCGTTCGGAGTTGCGGCGGGCACGCAGCCGTCCAAGCGCGCCACCGCCGCAGCCGCCCGGTTCTCCGCCACTCTAGCCCACCCACCCGGTGACGAGGCAGCTGCCGGGACAAACCTAGGAGGTCCACCATGTCCGAAGACCGCGCCGAGCCCTTGATGCTGACCCCGGGACCGGTCAGCATCTCGCGTCGCGTCAAAGAGAAAATGTTGCAGGATTTGGCGTCTGGTGGTGGCCAGATGACCGAGAACCTGAACTTCTCCCGGCAGTATCTGGTCGAGCTCTGCAACGGCCAGGGCGGCTGGACAGCGGTGCCGATGCAAGGCAGTGGCACGTTTGCCACCGAGGGCCTGCTCGGCACGCTGGTGCCCCATGACGGCAAGGTGCTGATCCACACTAACGGCGTCTATGGCGACCGGCTGGTCGACATCTGTCGTTCGATCAACCTTCCGTTCAAGTCGTTCCGGACAGCTCCCTACGCTCCGCCGACGGCGGCCGAGTTCGAGGCCGAGATCGCAGCCGACCCGGCCATCACTCATGTCATCATGGTCCATTGCGAAACCTCGACCGGCGTCTTGAACCGGATCGACGAGATCGCCGCCGTCTGCCGCAAGCACGCCAAGAGCTTCATGGTCGATGCCATCGCCTCGTTCGGCGCCTTCGAGATCGACGTCAAGAAGCACTCGATCGACGCGGTTATTATCTCGCCCAACAAGTGCCTGCAGGGCCCTCCGGGCCTGAGCTGGGTGGTGGTGCGCAAGTCGACGCTCGAGGAGAGCAAGGGCAACTGCCACTCGATCACGCTCGATCTCTACGATCAGCTGCAATATCTCGATCGCACCGGTGCTTTTCGCTTCACGCCGCCGACCCATGTCCTGTCCGCCTTCGCCGAGGCCTTGCGCGAGCACCAGGAGGAGGGCGGGCTCGAGGCCAGGCAGGAACGCTACCGGCGGAGCTGGCGGCGGATGGTCGACGGCATGCGGCAGATGGGCTTTCAGACCCTCCTGCCGGACGACGTGGCCTCACCGATCGTTGCCACCTTCCACGACCCGCACGATCCGAACTACAGCTTTCAGAAGCTCTATGACGGGATGAAGGCGCGCGGCTTCATCATCTTCCCAGGCCGGCTGGCCGCCGCCAATACCTTCCGCATCGCCTGCATCGGTGTGGTCGACGAACACGATATCGGCCGCGCCATGGAGGCGCTCAACGAGGTCGTGGCCGAGATGGGCCTCCAGACTTTCGGCAGGGTCGACATCGAGCCGGAAAAGTCGGCCGCTTGACACGCTCGGCCGGCGGGGCGGGCGATTCCCGTCCCGCCATGGCCGCGCAGCCAGAGGTCGAAGCGATCGGCACCGCAGATGCTGCCGCCTGCAAGGCGCTGTCCGATGCAGCGGGCTGGACCCACAGCCTGGACGACTGGCGGTTGCGCCTGGCAACCGGACGCGGCTTCGGCATCCGTCGGGACGGCCGGTTGGTCAGCGTGGGCCTCTTGCTGGTCTATCCCGGCAGCGCCGCGTTTTTCGGCATGCTGCTCACGAACCCTGCCGAGCGCGGCCGCGGCCTGGGAGTCCGGCTCAGCCGCTACTGTATCGACTGGGCGCACGAGCGTGATTTGCCTTGTTGCCTGATCGCCGTGCCCAAGGCCGTGCCGCTTTATCGTCGCCTGGGGATGCGCGAAATTCCAGGCCAGGGTCTCGCCAGCTTTCGCTTTGCCAACGGGCTGGCAGGCGAATCGATTCCAGCCGGGCTGAGGCCGGCTCGACCAACCGATGCAGCGGCGATCGCGGCACTGGACGTGGCAGCATTGGGCTACGGTCGAGCGGTCTTGGTCCTCGATGTCCTGCAGCGTGGGGCCGCCGGGGCCTGGGTCGCCGAGGAGGGCGGCCGGCTCTCGGGCTTCAGCCTCGGCGTCGAGCGCGGTCCGACGATGGCGCTGGGCCCCACGATCGCCAGGGAAAGGCTGATCGGCCGAGCGCTGTTGCGAGCCCAACTCGCCATGCTGCCGCAAGCCGCGCAGGTGCGCCTCGACGTGCCGCTCGCAGCCGAGGAGTTCACCACCGGCCTCGGCCTGCCCGCCGAGCCGAGCGCGACGCGGCTCGCCTTCATGGCCAGTCATCCCGTCACCGGATTGCCCTATGCGCGGTCCGACATGGTCTTCGCCGCACTGTCCGCGATTGCCGGCTGACGCGGCGGGTCACTATCGCCGGCTGACGCGGCGTGGTGGCGGGCACAGCAAGGGTTCCGGCCTGGATGCCAGGATCGTGCTGCCGGCGATCACCGCCGAGCCGACCAGCGTCCAGGGATCAGGCACCTCACGAAAGACCAGATAGCCGGCGATGCCGGCCAGGATCAGGCGGGTAAAGTCGATGGGTGCGAGGGCCGAGGCGTCAGCCATGCGAAAGGCGTTGATCAGTAGGAATTGGCCGATCGGTCCGCCGAGCGAGAGGAGCGCGAAAAGCCAGGCATCCTCGAGCCTGGGCGCGGTCCAGAGTGCCGCGCCCGGTACCAGAAAAAGCATGGACGTCGTTACCGAGACCCAGGCCATGATCGTCATCGTGCCATCGGACTGCGCCAGCCGCTTGGTCACGATCAGCAGCAACGCACCGACCACGGCACCGAGCACGGCCACCAGGGTCGCCGGCTCCAGCGGCACGGCGCCGGGCCGGATCACCAGAATGGCCCCTGAGAAACCCACGATGGTGGCGACGAGCCGGCGACGAGTAACCTTCTCGCCGAGCATCAGCACGGCGAGCAGGACGAGAAACAGCGGCTGGGTGAAGCTGATGGCAGTGGCGAACGCTAGCGGCAAGGCGGAGAAGGCGAAGTAGAAGGTGAACATGCCGGCCCCGCTCAAGCCCCCCCGGGCTAGGTGCAGCCAGGGCCGATCGGTCGCGAAGACGTGGCCTCGTCCGCGCAGCATCAGCGGCAGCATCAAGAGCAGTTGGCTGGCTGAGCGCCAGAGCACGAGCTGCGCGATCGCATGGTCGCCGCTCAGCAGCTTGATGACCGTGATTTCGACCGTGAACAGGGCCAGCGCCATGATCAAGAGCAGACTGCCACGGGTATTGCCGGCAGGGGTCGCAGCTGTGGGAATCATCACGTCAGCCAAAGGCGGACCGCCTCGCGGCGGCCCTGGTCTTTAGTACTCGGTGCCTCTCGGCCACGCGACGGGGACGGGTTCGGCGCACCCGGTGGTCCGACCTTATTGAACGGAGGCGGTGGTGAGGTCGAGCAGGCTGGTCTCGTCGTCGCTCCTCGCTTCATAGACGACCTTGTCGTTGCGGCCGGCCCAGATGCTGTAGAGGTTGACCACCGGGATGGTGCCGGCATCGGCGACATAGATCTCCATGGCCCGGGCCAGAAGGTCGGCGCGAGTGTCGTCGTCCATGGTGACCACGGCCTGCATGATCAACTCGTCCACTTCGGGGTTCGAGTAGCGCATGTTGTTGCTGCCACCGAGCCGCTGCTCGTCGTCCCGGGTGTGCGCCAGCGACTGGAGGATGTAGGAGGTCTCGCCAGAGAGGCTGCCCCAGCCGCTCATCGAGATGCCGTATTCGCCGGCGGTGAAGGCCGGGAAGTAGACCGTGCGGGGGCGGGTGTTGACCGTCGTCTCGATGCCGATCCGGGTGAAGAAGCCGCCTAGCGCGGCGCACACGTCACCATCGTTCGGCAACCGGTCGGAGGTGCAGTAGAGGTCCATCTGGAACCCGTCCGGATAACCCGCCTCGGCCAGGAGGGCTCGGGCCTGGTCCGGATCGTAGGCCAAGGGTGGCAGATTGGCGCTGGTGCCGAACATGCCGGTGGTCGAGACCTGGGTCGGTATTTCACCATAGCCCTGCAAGATGCGGTCGATGATGGCCTGGCGATTGACGCTGAGCGAGATCGCCTCGCGCACCCGTTGGTCCTTCAGAGGGTTGGGCATCGGCTTGCCGGCATTGTTGCGGACGCCCGGCGCCTCGTCCCGCACCGTGTCGAGGTAGAGCTGGAAGATGTAGACCGAAGGGGCGCTGAAGAGCGCGATGCTGTAATCGGCTTCAAGCGTCGCGATATCCACGGACGGCACCGCGTTGATCATGTCGACGCCGCCGCTCAAGAGGGCGGCGACCCGGGTTTGGTCGTTGCCCAATTCGAGGAAGGTCACCTCGCTCCAAGGCTGAGATTTGCCCCAATAGTCGTCATGACGGGCCAGCTTCAGCCTTTCACGCGGGACGAACTCGGTGAGCTTGTACGGACCTGTCCCGATAGCCGCTTGGCCGGCGTTGAAGTCATCGGTGCTGGCATCGGCGGTCGAGGTCGGGATGATGAAGATTTGGGCGAGATTGCGGGTCAAGAGCGGCGTCGGCGATGAAGTGTGTATGCGCACCTTATGGCTGTCCACCGCGACCACGTCCGTGATGCCGGTCATGTAGAGCATCCGCCCGCCGCGCGCGCCGGCTACCTCGGGTATCCGTTCGAAGGTGAAGACAACGTCCTCAGCGGTAAAGGGCGAGCCGTCATGGAAGACCACGTCCTCGCGCAGCTGGAACTCCCAGGTGAGATCGTCGATCAGCTCCCATGACGTTGCCAAGGCTGGAATGGGGTTCAACGCCGCGTCACGCGACACCAGGGGGTCGAAGATGTTGCGCAGCATCGACGTGGTGGTGCCCACACTGTCGAAATGCGGGTCCATCGTATCCGCACCGCCGCGTATGCCAATCGTCACGGGCTCGGCAGCAGCGGGCGTGCCGAGCAACATCCCCAATACGGCCATGGCGCCGAGAGCGTCTTGCAGGCGGCTGGTCGGCCGCGTCCGATGAGTGGTCATTCTCTATCCTCCAGGTGCGCAAGCAAGGTTGGAAACCGGGTCGCTGTCACTCAGCTGCGGTTAAGGATAGGTGAGCAATCTTCGTGCCACGCGCGACATCGCATCGGAGTTCGCGATTTTTTTAAGAGAGCTGCCGAAAGTCCGGTCAACGGTTTCGCTTGCTGACCACTAAACCAGCAGAACGCCTCACTTTTCTGCCGTCCCGGGATCTTGATGCCCTGCGCCGCTTGCAAGTTGCCGAAAAAGTTGCGACGGCCGCGATGGTAGCGATTGTCGGCGCCGGATAGGGTCCCACGGCGTGGTGCAACTGAGCTGTGCCCAGCTTGTTCTCCGGCATCGGCCGGTGTTTGGTCAGCCTGTCATGTCGGCCAGGCTGACGGCAGCAGCATCGCCGCGCTGGGCAATGGTCTCAAGGGACATGTAGCGGGATCTCTGGACCGCCCACTCGTCGTTCTGCTCGAGCAGCAGGGCGCCGACGAGACGGGTGATAGCGGCTTAGTTGGGAAAAATGCCGACTACTTCGGTGCGGCGCTTGATCTCGCCGTTGAGGCGCTCGATCGGGTTGGTGCTGTGGAGCTTGATGCGGTGCTGGGCCGCCACCGCCGTCAGGACGACGACGGGCAGTGGTGATCGTCATGGGCTGCGCCTGAAGGCAGACGCCCGGACGCCGTCCTGCCGATGGCGCCACTCCCAGGGCGGGATGAACGTGCCACCCCGCATCCCGCGGCCAGCCGCCTTGGCTTCCGCCTCCTGGGGCTCGTATTCCGGCCGCGGAAACGCATCATTGCCGGGCCGGTAGGCCAGCGCCCAACCGAGACGGACCATCTCGGCATTCAACTCCAGGCCGGTGTCGCGGCTCAGCAAATTCTTTTTGGCCCCGGAGGACGACGCGGCCAAGAGCGTTTGCCGCGAAGACGGCGGCTGGCTCGCTGTCCTCGATTAGCCGACTACAGGGCATCGCGGGCGACGACCGCACTCTGGCGGCGCTGCCGCAGGGCCGCATAACCGGCCCACAAGAGAATCAGAATGGCGATGGTCAGCAGCGTGCCGCTGATCGGTCGTTCGAAGAAAACCATCGGATCGCCTCGCGAGAGCAGCATGGCGCGCCTGAGATGCTCTTCCATCATCGGGCCCAGCACGAAGCCGATCAGCATCGGTGCCGGCTCGAAGCGGTAGAGCTTCATGACATAGCCGAGCAGGCCGAAGGCCAGGGTCACCCAGATGTCGAAGACATTGTTGTTGATCGAGTAGACGCCGACGCAGATCAGCACCACGATCGTCGGGTACATCAGCTGATAGGGGATGCGCAGCAGCC
>SLNQ01000026.1 GCA_007132965.1 Gemmatimonadota bacterium
CTCCTCGGCTCGTCGATGGGTCGAAGGGGATCTGGTGTGGGGGGCGGACGAGGAGGGGTGGATGGTGACGCACACCGATGTTCGCTTTCTCTCGGGCCGGGACCAGATCGTCGCCAGAGTCCACGCGCCGGCCCACCACCTGCGCGAGTCCACTGAATCGGCCTCCGGGCCGGCCGTCGTCCTCGGGCACGGGTTCGGGGGCACGCGTGTCGCAGGCCTGGACCGTTACGCCGAGATCTTCGCCCGGGCCGGCATGGTGGCGATGGCCTTCGACTACCGGGGCTTCGGGGAGAGCGGCGGGCGACCCAGACAGCTCCTCTCCATTCGTCGACAGCTGGAGGACTGGTCGGCGGCGGTGGAGTTCATCCGGCACCATCCCCGGGTAGACCCCGAACGGGTGGCTCTGTGGGGAACCTCCTTCTCCGGGGGGCACGTGGTTCGAGTGGCTGCTGACGACCCCCGAGTGGCCGCCGTCGTGTCACAGGTGCCCTTCATGGATGGCCTCCAGACCGCCCTTCGTCTTCCCTTCGCCTCGGCCATCAAGGCCGCGGGGCTGGGTCTGGCCGACGTGTTCAAGGGCGCCCTGCTCCGCCGTTCGCCGGTGACCATGCCCCTTGTGGCGAAGCCGGGTCGCGCCGCCGCCATGGCGCTGGAGCAGGCGGTGGAGGGTTTCGAACGGCTCTATGGTGAGCATCCGTGGGAGAACCGGGTCTGCGCCCGTATCGGGTTGGCGGTGCCCCTCTATCGTCCCGTTCGCTGGGCCGGCCGAGTGCGGTGTCCGCTACTGGTCCAAGCAGGAGAGCACGACACGCTGACCCCACCGGAGCCGGCCCGGAAGGCCGCGGAACGGGCGCCCCGGGGCGAATTCCGGTCCCACCCCTGGGGCCACTTCGACTTCTATTTCGATGAAGCTTTCCGGGTCACCAGTGACGAGCAGGTGGCATTTCTTTGCCGACACCTGGATCTTGAGAAGTCTGATCGGAAAGTGCGGTCCTGACCTCGCGTCTGCCGACATGCACTGAATCGCTCTCCCTACACTCTCTTGCCCATGTCCCTGCGCACCCACCCGACTCGCGTCGTCGCCATTGCCGCTCTGGCCGCACTTCCCATGTTGGGGATCATCTCGTGCGCAGGCGACGAAGGGTTCTCCCCATCGGACGAGGAGTCCTCCCGCGTGGAGGGAGGGGCGCCGGAACCTTCAATTTCGCCGGAGGCCCGTGCGGAGGGTGCCCAGGCCGTGTCCTTCCTGGGTGAGACGCTCTTCCCCCCGCCCATGGACCCTGATGTGAGGGAGAGAAGGGAAGAGGACCTGGAGGTGGCCCGGGCCGACCTGGATGCGCGGCCGGAGGTGCCGGAGCACTGGATCTGGGTGGGACGAAGGCAGGCCTACCTGGGCAAGTACCGTGAGGCCATCGAGACCTTCACCCAGGGGCTGGAACGCTTTCCCGACGATCCCCGCTTCTATCGCCATCGAGGTCACCGATATCTGACGGTGCGGGAGCCGGCACGGGCCAGGACCGACCTGGAGGACGGGCTCGAGCTGGCTCTTGAACGGGAGGACCAGGTGGAGCCGGACGGCCTGCCCAACGTGCTGGGCGTGCCTCTCAGCACGCTCCACTTCAACCTGTGGTACCACCTGGGGCTGGCTCGCTACATCCAGGGCGACTGGGAGGGAGCCCGGGAGGCCTGGGCGGCCTGTCTCGAGGTGTCCACGGACACGGCGCTGGGCAACCCGGATCTGGAGGTGGCCACCTCGTATTGGCTCTACCTGGTGCGGCATCGAATGGGGGAGGGTGAGGAGGCGGAAGCGCTCGTGGCCGAACTGCACTCCGCTGACGAGATCATCGAGAACGACAGCTACCGCCAGCTCCTGCGGCTCTTTCGGGGAGACAGCGAGGCCCTGGAGCTCCTGGACGACGTGGAGGTGGGATCGCTGGGTGGTGCCACCCTGGCCTACGGGGTGGCCATGCACCACCTGCTGGGAGGAAGGGAGGCCGAAGCGCGGGCCCTGATGGGGCGCATCCTGGACGAGCCGGAGCAGTGGCCCGCCTTCGGGTACATGGCAGCCGAGGCGGAGGTTGCCCGAAGGGGCTGGTGAAGGCGGGGTGCCAAGCCGGAGGAAGCCGCCGATCCTGCTCGCCGAGATGGCCAAGTAGTTGACATATCAATGATACACTGGTACATTAATGTCCTGATGACTAACTCCGACCGCCTTGCCGAGGTTCTGCGCCGCAGCCGACCCTTCCGATCGCCGAGTCAGAAGGCGGTGGTAGGACTGCTTCGAACCACCGACCTTCTGCGGCGTCGCTTGAGCGATACGGTGGCGGCCGAGGGGATTACCCTGCAGCAGTACAACGTGCTGCGCATTCTGCGGGGTGCGGGCAAGGAAGGTCTTCCCACTCTCACCGTGGCCGAGCGCATGATCGAGCGGACGCCCGGAGTTACCCGGCTCCTGGACCGCCTGGAAGAGGCCGGTTGGGTGGAGCGGACTCGGTGCACAGACGATCGACGCCGGGTTCTGGCCAGCATCACCCCCGTGGGCCTGGAGCTGCTGGCCCGATTGGACCATCCCCTGGCCCAGGCCGAGGAAGACGCCTTTCGCGCTCTGACTGAAGGGGAGATGGAGGCCTTCCTCCACGCGCTGGAGACGGTTCGCAGCAGCCTCGAGGCGGAAGACGGGCCGGCAGTTCCGGCCCGGTAGTCACCAGGAACACGACCAAACCTTGAATCAACAGCACAGGGAGCACCACCGATGAGTACGGCAGTGGATACCGAGATTGCCGAGAAAGTGGAGACGTTGAACGAGATGATCCTCGATGGGAGCGCACTGGAGGCCTTCGAGAAGTTCTATCACGAGGACGTGGTCATGCAGGAAGGCGCCGAGGAGCCGTTCGAGGGCAAGGCGCTCAACCGGAAGCGCGAGGAAGACTTCTTCTCGTCCATCACCGAGCTCCGGGACGTGGAGTTGAAGGCTGTGGCGGTGGGCGACGGAGTCAGCATGGTGGAGTGGCACTTCGACTATGTCCACAAGGACTGGGGTCACCAGAAGTACGACCAGGTGGCCGTGCAGCGCTGGCAGGACGGTCAGATCATCCACGAGCGGTTCTACAAGGCCTGAGACCAAGCCCCCTGAAACCCGGCGAGAGGGCTTCGCGTAGGTCTGGGTCAAGCCCTGAAGTTCAGGGTGAAGGCCGACGCGCCACCCTCACCGGGAGACGACCATGTCATTTTCCATCGAAGAGAGAGTCCGCCGGTATCTTCGGCTGGCGGAGCGGGCGGATGCCGCCGGACGCCGTCGCCACGCCCGTATCTTCCGCCGCATGGCCATGGACCTCTCGAGCCCAACGGACTGATTTCGCCCACCATGCAGCCCAACGACCCCTTCATGGAGCCACCCCGTCTTCCCCGGGGCTTCGTTGCCGCCGGTCGCGGCGTGGGGCTCAAGGCGCAGGGCAACGACCTGGCCCTCTTCCTGTCGCGTCGGCCGGCTGCCGCCGCAGCCCTCTTCACCCGGAACCACTTCCCCGGGGCTCCCATCATACTGGGGCGCCAGCGGATGAGGCGGGGGCGACTGCAGGGGGTGGTGGTGAACTCGGCCTACTCGAATGTGGCCACCGGGGAGGCCGGCCTCGAGGATGCCAGGGAGATGGCTCGCCTGGCAGCTCGGGAGTTCGCCGGTTTTCTGGGTCAGGAGAGCGAGCAGGGCCAAGGGGCTGAGGCCCTGGAGGACCAGGTCCTCGTGGGGTCCACCGGCGTCATCGGTCGCCCCCTGCCCATGGATCGGATCCGAAACGGGATCCGGGGCATGGGTTCCGAGTTGGACAGCGACCCCTGGCCGGCGGCCCGGGCCATCATGACCACCGACACGCGGCCCAAGGTCTTCTCGCTCCAGGTGGGCGACGCGGTGGTGACCGGGGTGGGAAAGGGCGCAGGGATGATCGCGCCCAACATGGCCACCATGCTGGTCTACCTCTTCACCGACGCGCAGGTGGAGGTCCCCGAGCTCCAGGCGGCGCTCCAGGAGGCCAGCCGACAGTCCTTCGAGCTGCTCTCGGTGGACACTGACACCAGCACCTCGGACATGGTGGTGGCGTTGGCCAACGGAGAGGCCGGCGAGGTGGATCACCGGGCCTTCGTCGACGCCCTGACCTCGCTCTGCACCCGGTTGGCCGAGGAGATGGCCCGGGACGGGGAGGGAGCGACGAAGCTGGTTCGGGTGCTGGTGGAGGGTGCCGTGGATCCGTCGGAGGCCCGTACCGTCGCACGGAGCGTGGTGGAGAGTCCCCTCATGAAGACCATGGCCTACGGGGCCGACCCCAACGTGGGGCGGATCCTCATGGCAGTGGGCAAATGTGTAGGCTGTCGGATCAGACCTGAACGGGTAGACGCATCGATACAGGGGGTGGAGGTCATCCGGGGAGGCCGGAGCGTCGACTTCGACGAGGCTCGGGTCCGGGAACTTCTGGGTGGCGACCCGGTGGAGATCAGGATCGACCTGGGCGTCGGAACGGCCCGGGGCCGAGCGCTCGGGTGTGACCTTACCGCCGGCTATATCGAGGAAAACGCCGCCTACGCGTCGTCCTGAAAGGGGGGTCGTCACGGGGAGGCGGCCTCGGCTTCCTTCCCTTCTTCAAGACTCCCTGCTATCTTACCAAGCTGTGGAAACCGCAGATGGGGCATAGTGTAGCGGAAACGGAACAGCCCCGCCATCCAGATCAGCCACCCAGAACAGAAGGGCAATACGAACATGCGTATCAAGACTCTCACATTTGCGCTCATTGCTGGCATCGGACTCACCGCCTGCGAGGCCCCCGAGCCGCCGCCCGAGGTGGACGATCCCGCCGAGGCCCCGGCCGAACCGGCCGCACTCGAGACACCGGGCTGGTTCGCGGTAGATCATGACGCCGGGACCGTCGAGATCGAGATGGTGGCGGGAACGACGTCCGCCAACAACTACTGGAACTTCCACGGCATCTACGGTGGAGCCGGTGAAGTGGTCGTCCCCGAGGGATACGAGGTCACCCTCACGCTGGTGAACGAGGACCCGAACATGGGCCACTCTGTGGGCGTGGGTGAGATCCAGGCCACCTGGCCGAACAACTTCAGCGAGGTCGTGCCGATCTTTGACGGCGCAGTGACCTCGAACCCCACCTCCATGACCGAGTCCACCATGCCGGGTGAAAGCGAGACCATCACCTTCACTGCGGACCAGGCGGGCGAGTTCGCCCTCATCTGCTACGTGACCGGGCATGCAGCATCGGGAATGTGGATGCCGTTCACCGTCTCGGCCGAGGGTGATGCCGGCGTACGGTTGAACTGAGGAGAACAAAGAAGTCCGGCCTTCGATCTCAGCGGAGGCCACGGGGCCGGGCCGCCGAAAGGCGGGCCGGTCCCGTTTCTTTTTTTGACGTGGCGTCATAATTTCGGACCAGGCGGCGGGGACCGTCGTTCGCGCTCCGACCGCTGGATTCCTCTGAAAGGACTGGTGCCACATGTGCGTACAACCAGAGGCCAGTTGTCCGGTTCACCAGGCGCCGTGGGGCGCCCTGCTTCTCTTGCTGACCTTCGCGCTCGTGACGGGTGCCGGTGTTCCTCGAGCCGTTGAAGGGCAGCAGGTCCAGCCGGGGATGACATCGGTCTACATCCAGCTCATAGCCTCGCATTTCGGGGTGCCGCCCGGGGAGGCCCAGTTGCTGGTGGAGGACCTGGAGCGCACGGAAGACCTGCCGGTGGTCCTGCTCCTGGCCCGGGAGAGCGGCCTGTCTCCCAGCGTCATCCTGTCGAGGCGTCAGAGGGGCGCGCCCGCCCAGCGCACCCCCTGGCTCGAAGTGGCCCGGCAGGTTCAACTGGACGGCGGGGTCTTCTACGTGGAGATCGCTGCCGACCAGCTGAGCGACCGGGTTCGACGTCCGATGGGGCTTTTCAACCAAACGCCACGGGCCCAGTGGGCGGGCCTGGACCTCACCGATGACGAGGTGGTGGATCTCACCCACGTAAAGGTCCTCGCTCGTCACCTCACTGTGGACAAGGGCCGGGTCTTGGAGGCCCGCGAGGCCACAGGCTCGTGGGTGGGGTCCATCCCCCAGCTCATGGGCGTGCCCTGAGACGGGCGCACGCAGAGTCTGACGGCACGGAGCACAACCTGACAACCGTAGCGGGAGCGGACCCAAGTGGGGGAACCATCAGATTCGATTGCCGGGCCGGCGGAGACGGACAACCCCGACCTGAAGCCCGAGGCCATCCGGACCTTCACCAAGAAGATCCTCCGGGATCTGCGGGCACTGGAACAGATGCTCCGGGACGGGGACATCGAGGAGGGGGTGCGTCGGGTCGGGGCCGAGCAGGAGGTGTTCCTCACCGGACGGGGGTGGCGCCCGGCACCCCTCTCCCTCAAGGTGCTGGATCGGTTGGAGGGGGGGCCCTACACCACCGAGCTGGCCCTCTTCAACATGGAGATCAACCTTCCTCCGTACCGGCTCGAGGGTCGAGCCCTCTCCGAGATGGAGGACGAGTTGAACCGGATGGTGGATCGCCTGCGGACGGCCACCCGGGCCGAGGGAGGTGAGGTCCTCCTCTCGGGGATCCTCCCCACCCTCTCCAAGTCGGACCTGACGCTGGAGCAGATTACCCCCAAGCCCCGCTACTATACGCTGAACGAGGCGCTCACCACGCTCCGGGGCGGTGAGTATCAGCTCCGGATCGAGGGCTCTGACGAGCTGATCCTCCGCCACGATTCCGTGATGCTGGAAGCGTGCAACACCAGTTGTCAGTTCCACCTTCAGGTGGGGGCCGAGGAGTTTTGCCGGGTCTACAACGCGGCGCAGCTCGTGCTGGCGCCGGTGCTGGCCGCCTGCGTGAACTCACCTCTTCTCTTTGGCCGGCGGCTCTGGGCTGAAACCCGTATCGCCCTCTTCCAGCAGTCGCTGGACACCCGGTCCGCCACTCCCTACGTGCGGGACCTGGCGCCTCGGGTTCGGTTCGGGGAGCGCTGGCTGGACGGGAGCGTCACCGGGCTTTTCGAGGACGACCTGGCCCGGTTCCGTGTCCTCATGTCGGGTCCGGTGGAGGAAGACCCCATGGAGGCGCTGGCGGAGGGAAGAGCTCCCCGGCTCCAGGCGCTTCAGCTCTACAACAGCACCATCTACCGCTGGAACCGACCCTGCTATGGGATCAGCGAAGGGCGTCCGCACCTGCGCATCGAGTGTCGAGCCCTGCCCTCGGGGCCCACGGTGGTGGACGAGATCGCCAACGCCGCCCTCTGGATCGGCCTCACCCTGGGGGCGCTGCAGCGCTACGGAAACCCCGCCGGCCGGATGGACTTCAGCGATGTGAAGTCCAATTTTCTGGCTGCGGCCCGTCACGGGCTGAACGCCGGTCTCCGCTGGATCGACGGCCGAACCACCGGCGCGGCCCCCCTGCTTCTGGAAACGCTTCTTCCCATTGCCGTGGAAGGGCTCACCGGGGCCGGCGTCGACTCGGCCGACGCCGATCGTTACATGGGCCTCATCGAGGAGCGGGTCAGCTCGGGGCAGACCGGCAGCGAGTGGGCGCTTCGATCATTGGCGGCGCTGGAGGGTACAGGCACACTGTCCGAGCGCCTCGCCGCCATCACCGCGGCCACCGCCCACCGGCAGGAGGAAGGGCAGCCGGCTCACCGGTGGGCCCCGGCCCGGCTGGAAGAGGCCGGAGGGTGGACGCACACCTATCTCCGGGTGGAGCAGTACATGACCACCGACCCGGTGACCGTGAACGAGGACGAGCTGGTGGACCTGGTGGCCTTCGTCATGGACCGGGAAAAGATCCGCCATATCCCGGTGGAGGACCGGGAGCACCGGCTGGTGGGCGTGGTTTCATATCGTTCGCTTCTCCGGTTCATGGTGGACCGGTCCGAGGACGGCCTGGGTGAGGCGCCTCCGGTGAAGGAGATCATGGAGCGCAACCCCGTGACCGTGGCGCCGGACACCCTCACGCTGGAGGCCATCGACCTGATGCGTGATCGGGAGGTGGCCTGTCTGCCGGTGGTCAGGGAGGGGAAGCTGGTTGGGCTGGTCACCGAACGGGACTTCATGCCCATTGCCTATGAACTTCTGGAAGAGCGCCTGAGACACAGCGAATGAGTCGTATCCTGCACGAGCTCCGAGGCCCCAACCCCGGACCCACCCTGGTGGGGTTGGGAGGCGTGCACGGAAACGAGCCTGCAGGGGTGGAGGCGCTGGTCGAGGTGGGCGAAGAGCTCTCCGAAGCCGGCCTGCTCCGGGGTGAGTTCGTGGCGCTGCTGGGCAACGTGCCGGCTCTGTCCGCAGGCGTCCGTTTCGTGCATCGGGACCTCAACCGGATGTGGGACGATCCCGACCCTGGAGCCGACTCGGAGGGGGAGCAGCTGGACGCGCTTCGGACCGAGCTCCGTCGAATCCGGGACCGCTCCCGGGGCCCCATCTTTCTGGTGGACCTGCACACGACCTCCGGCGACGGCCCCCCCTTCACCGTGCTGGGCGACACCCTGGCCAATCGCTCCATGGCGTTGGCTCTTCCGGTGCCCATGGTCCTGGGTCTGGCCGACGCCGTACCGGGAACCCTCATCGAGTCGCTGGACACGGCCGGGGTCGCCAGCGTCGCCTTCGAGGCGGGGCGGCACGACGATCCCGAATCCACCCGACGAAGCGCCGATGCCCTCCGGGTCCTGGTGAGCTGGCTCGCGATGAGCCGGAATCGGGTCGAGTACGCCCGGGGAGCCCGCCAGCGACTGGCGGCGGCCGGCAATGGCTTTCCCAGTGCTGTCCGATTGGTGCACCGTCACTCATTGGAATCCACCGACGAGTTCCGGATGAAGGGGGGACTTCGCTCGTTTCAGGAGGTGGAGCGGGGCCAGGTCCTGGCCCGGCAGGCGGGTCGACCCGTGAGGGCTCCCACCAGCGGCCGGCTCCTCCTTCCCCTGTACCAGGAGAGCGGGTCCGACGGCTTTTTCATGGGGCAACCCATCAAGCGTTCCTGGCTGCGGCTCTCGGCGGCGCTGAGGCGTCGACGCATGGATCGACTTCTGCGCTTTCTTCCCGGGATTCGTCCCGACCGGGTCTCTCCCGTCGGGGCGGTGGCCTCCTTCGAGGTGCACCCCCTGATCCGGCGGATCTTCTTCCCGTCCCTGTTCAGGTTGCTGGGCTACCGTGCCCGTCCGTTGGACGATGGGCGGTACCTCCTGGTGCGACGTCTGGAACCCGCCGAGCTGGCGAGCCGAGAGGGGTGACATGCACCCGTCCGAGCTGAAGGAGTGCCGCATCCTGGTGGTGGATGACGAGGAGCCGAACGTCCGGGTCCTGCGGCGACTCCTGACACGGGCGGGCTACAGAGAGGTGGAGTCCACCACCGACCCCCGTGAGGTGTCCCGGATCTTCCACGAGTTTCAGCCCGATCTCCTTCTCCTGGATCTCCGGATGCCCCATATGGACGGCTTCGAGATCATGGAATACCTGCAGGGCGAGGTCCCTGAGGGAGAGTACTTCCCCATCCTGGTCCTCACCGGGGACCTGAGCCGGGAAGTGCGGGAGCGGGCCCTTTCCATGGGTGCCCGGGACTTCGTCACCAAGCCTTTCGAGTCCACCGAAGCGCTGCTCAGGATCAAGAACCTCCTGGAGGCCCGGGTGCTCCATCTTCAGCTCCAGGCCCACAACCAGACCTTGGAGGAGCGGGTCAGGGAGCGCACCCGGGATCTGGCCGAGGCCCAACTCGAGATCCTCAACCGCCTGGCGGTGGCCGCCGAGTACCGCGACGATCTCACCGGTCGTCACGCCGAACGGGTGGGTCTGCTCTCGGCCCTCATTGCCCGGGAGCTCGGGCTGCCCCCCGAGATGGTCCGGCTCATACGTCGGGCCGCCACCCTGCACGACGTGGGCAAGATCGGGGTCTCCGACTCGATTCTCATGAAGCCCGGGGCCCTGACGCCGAAAGAGTATGAGCAGATGAAGTTGCACACCGAGATCGGGGCCCGCATTCTCTCAGGGAGTCGTTTCCCCCTCCTCAAGCTGGCTTCCGAGATCGCCACCTCGCACCACGAGTGGTGGAATGGGCAGGGATACGGCGAGGGTCTGGTGGGCGAGGAGATCCCCATCTCGGGACGCATCGTGGCGGTGGCCGACGTCTTCGACTCCCTGACCCACAAGCGGCCCTACAAACAGGCCTTCCACCGTGACGAGGCGCTGGGGTTGATCCGAGAGGGCCGGGGTGAGCAGTTCGATCCGGCGGTGGTGGACGCCTTCATGAAGCTGGTGGAGGAAGGCGTGGTGGATCAACTCGACGAGCTGGTGGGTCGGGCGGCCTTCGTCTCGACCGATCCGGAAGGGCTGGAGGTGAACCTTCCGGGGGCGCCTCCGCGGACTGCATAGAGGAGTGGAGCAGGGTGCCCCGAAAGGGTCATCCGGCCGAGACGGTCCGATCGGAGGCCCACCTCCGGAGTTCCTGGACTCTCTCCCGGGCGGTGACGGAGAGGGGCCGGGTCTCGGACGCTTCCCGGGCCAACAGCTCGGTACTGAATGGCGTGCCGTCGGCGAAGGCGGCGTAGAGGGCCGAGACCACCACCTGCTCCAGCTCGGCGCCCGAGAACCCTTCGGTGGCGGCGGCGAGTCGCTGGAGGTCGATCTCGGCAGGATCCCGGTTCCGGTTCTCCAGGTGGATCCGGAGGATCTCGGCCCGGGTTTCGGCGTCGGGAAGATCCACGAAGAAGATTTCGTCGAAGCGTCCCTTCCGCAGGAGCTCCGCCGGGAGCTGATCCACCTGATTGGCGGTGGCGAGCAGGAAGACCGGGGCCCTGCGTTCCTGCATCCAGTTCAGGAAGGTCCCCAGGATTCGGCGCGACACCCCACCGTCTTCGCTGCCTCCACCCGATGAGAACGCCTTCTCCACCTCGTCGATCCAGAGCACCACGGGAGCCATCTCCTCGGCCAGGGTCATGGCTCTGGACAGGTTCTTCTCCGTCTCGCCGATGTAGCGGTTGTACAGCGAGGCCGGATCGAGCCTGAGGAGGGGAAGCCCCCACTCGGTGGCCACCGCCCGGGCGCAGAGGCTCTTTCCGCAGCCGGGAACCCCGGTGAGGAGGACGCCGCGCGGGAAGTCCAGCCCGAACTCCCGGGCGCCCTCCGGGTCCTCCACCAGCGCCGAGCGCTTCCGGAGCCACTCCTTGAAGGTGTCCATCCCGGCCACCCGAGCCATGCTGTCCTCCGCCGGATAGTACTCCAGCAGCCCCTCCCGCTCGATGATCCGTCGCTTGTGCTCCGCAACGTGCCGCAGATCCTCCGCCCCCAGCCGCCCGTCCTCCAGAATGGCCCGGGTCACGATCTTCTCGGCTTCCATCATGGTGAGGCCCTGTAGCTGATCCAGGAGGCGGCCCAGTTCAGTGCGGGACAGCTCCACCTTCACGTGCTGCTTGCGGTTCAGGTCCCGGATCACCCGGGTCAGGAGTTCTCGAAGCTCTTCCCGGGAGGGGCCGGGGAGGGGGACCGACGACGCCCGGCTCGCCAGCGACGCCGGAAGCTCCAGCGCCGGACCCGCGTGGATGATGGCGCCCCGGAGCTCCTCCAGGCGGTCCAGCGCCTCGGCCAGCTTGGACTGGAAGAGGGCGCTGCCGGGGAGCTTTGCCTCGAGCCCCTCGAAGAAGTAGAGGGCAGGAACGTCCGAGCTGCCGACGTGCCGGAGCGCCTTCTCGGCCTCCTTCGTCTCGTAGATCGAGCCGTCCTGGTCCAGCCGCACCAGCCCCCGGGCGCGGGTCCAGCGGAAGAGGGGCAGCTCCATGCGGTCCGCCAGGTGGCGCAGCAGGCTCCTGACCCGGGCTCGGTCGTCGGTTTCCAGGAGCAGAAGGGGGTGGCGGGACCGGACCAGGAGCTCGGCGTCCTTCAGCGGATCCTCGAGTGACATGTGGCTCCCTGGAGGGTTTGCGTGGGTGGCGTCAGCTGGCCCGGGGAAGGCGGCTCACGGCCTCCTCCACCGGGGGGTCGAAGTGGACGTCGATCTGGGGGAAGGCGATCTCGATGCCGTCGTCCTTCAGCCCCCACCAGATGGCTTCCCGGAGAGCCGAGGCCAGACGGGGGCTCGTCCAGGCGTCGTCGGTCCAGATGGAGACTCGCCAGTCCACGGTGGAGTCGCCGAAGTCGGTGAGGACGATCACCGGCTCCCGGTCCTGCATCCGGCCCTGCACCGATTCGGCGGCCCGGGCCAGCGAGCCCCGCACCGCCTTCATGTCCGACTCGTACGACACGCCCACCATCGCCTGGATCCGAAAGAGGGGATCCCCCAGGGTGTAGTTCTTGACCGTGGACTGCACCAGGCTGGCATTGGGGATGATGAGCTCCTCTCCGTCTCGGGTCTGCCCGATCGTGGTACGGATCCCCATCTTCAGGACCCGGACCACCCGGCCCTCCACCTCCACGATGTCGCCGGGCTTGATGGCCCGCTCCACCAGCAGGATCAGCCCCGACACGAAGTTCTGGGCGATGTTCTGCATGGCGAAACCGATCCCCACCGCGAAGATGGCACCGGCGGCGAAGAGGGCGCTCAGGCTGATCCCGATGGTCTCCAGGGCGATCCCGAGACCGATGGCCATGATGGCGTAGTGGAGGAGCCGTTTGGTGATGGCGGTGGTGCCCATGTCCTCGACCCCCCGGGCCCGGAACGCCTGCTCCACCCACCGCTGCAGGAGGTTGGAGATGATCCAGGTGGCCACCACCAGGAGACCCACCGTGAGGATGAGCACGAGGTTCACCCCGGTGCCGCTCAGCTCGAAGATCTGGTAGGAGATGACCTGCTGCACCATCTCGGCGATGCCGGTGAGCCCCAGGTCGTCGCCGAACTCCGCCAGCGCTCCCTCCTGTTCCTGCGGGAAGGGGCCGGCGGTGGTGGGCGGAGAGGTGGCGGTGCGGAGCAGGGACGGGATGGCGAACATGGCTCGAGGCTCCAGGGTGGAAGAAGCGGTCGGGGCATTCTGGCACGGCGCCCCCCGTCGTGTCCAGGGCCGCTGTCAGCGGGTTCGGGGCCGCCCCGCCGAGACGCAGTCTTCAGTCCTCCAGAGCGTCGAACCGCCGCCGCACCCGCTCCAGCGCCTCGTCCAGTTCCTCAGGGGGCGGCCCGAAGCCGATGCGGATGAAGCCGTCCATGCCGAAGTGGTCGCCGGGCACCACCAGGACGTCGTCCTCCACCCGGAGCCGCTCGGCCACCTCCGAGGAATTGTGCCCGCCCCGGTAGCGGAGGAAGGCGATGGCACCGGCTTCGGGAGGCCGGTAGGAGAAGCGGTCGCCCTGGGCCTCCACCCAGCGGGCCAGCCGGTCCCGGTTGGCCGTGATGATCTCCCGCGTCCGGGCCAGGATCCGGGGCCGCACCTCCGGCGAGA
>SLNQ01000016.1 GCA_007132965.1 Gemmatimonadota bacterium
GACCCCGGAGGAGACCCACCGGCGCAAGGCGGGCCGGAAGAAGGACGACCCCATGGAGTGGGTGGATCTCCAGCTTCCCCTCTACCGACACCTGATCCGGGGCGTGCAGGGCCCGGACGGTGGTCCGCTGGTTCCCCTGGAGGAGGTGGAGGGGGTGGAGCTGGGCTTCATCTGTCTGCCGGCCGACCTGGACGCGGTGGGGCACGCCCTGGCCGAGGAGTGGGACCTGGCGGATCTCCTGGAGGCCGACGAACGGGCCCGGGAGGTGGTCCGGGCGCTCAGGGAAAATCGCTTCGTGTGGGATCGGGAGGGGAGCCGGATCCGAGCCGACAGCGCCCTGGGCCGGCTGGTGGGGCTCGCCGCATACCGGGAGCTGGACGACGAAGGGGAAGACGGGGAGGGGGTGGAATGAGCGCGCCCGTCTCGGCTCCCCGGGAGCTGGTGGTGGCCTCGGCGGGGGCCGGAAAGACCTACCACCTGTCCTCGCGGATCATCCAGCTCCTGGCGGCCGGTGCCGCGCCGGAGGAGATCTTCGCCTCGACCTTCACCCGGAAGGCCGCCGGCGAGATCCTGGAGCGGGTGCTCCTCCGGCTGGCCCGAGGGGCGCTGGAAGCCGACGAGGCCGAGGGCCTGAGGCTCACGCCGTCACGGTGTCTGGAGCTCCTGGAGGCCCTCGTCCCCCGACTTCACGCCGTAAACGTGGGCACGCTGGATGCCTTCTTCCAGCGAGTCGCCCGGGCCTTCACCCTGGACCTGGGCCTGCCTCCGGGATGGGCTCTGGCCGACCCGCCCACCGAGGCCCGGATCCGGAGCGAGGCCATCTCCCAGCTTCTCTCCAGGGCCGACGACGGGGCCACCGTCGAGCTCCTGAGGCTCCTCCATGACGGCGATGCCGGGCGCTCGGTCCACCACCGCCTCCTGGATCAGGTGGCGGGACTCCACGACCTCTACCTGGAGCTGGACACGGAGACGGGGGACCCGTGGGGATTCGCCCCGGGGGAGCGGGACTGGGGTGAGCCGCCCTCCCGCGACGAGGTGCTGGCCGTGGCCGAACGAGTGGCCGGCGCGGCCGTGCCCTCTACCGGATCAGGCCGCCCCGACGGCCGGTGGCTCCGGGCCCGCGACCAGGCGGTCGAACGGCTCCGGGACGGTGAGCTGGAGGCCTTCGCCACTGCCGGCCTCGGGGCGAAGGTGCTGGCGGGCGAGGACACCTACTACGGAAAGGAGATGCCGCCGGAGCTGGCTGGTGCGCTGAGGGACGGCCTGGCCCTGGTTCGGAGGGCGCTGGGTCCCCGGCTCCAGGCGCGGGCCGGAGCGCTGGGTCGGCTCCTTCCCCTCTACCACCGATGGATCGAGGAGCTCAGGGAGGACCGGGGACTCTACCGGTTCGACGACATTACCCGAACGCTGGCCCGGACCGGGACCGGGGGGAGGGGTGCGGAGCTCCACTACCGGCTGGACGCCCGGGTGCGCCACATCCTCGTGGACGAATTCCAGGACACCTCCCGGAGCCAGTGGTGGGCCCTGCGCCCCCTGGTGGAGGAGATCCTCTCCGGCTACGAGGGCGAGCGGGCCGCCATCATCGTGGCCGACCCCAAGCAGTCCATCTACGGGTGGCGCGGCGGCGAGCCCCGGATCCTGGAGGCGATTCAGCGAGACTTCTCGCTTCCGGAGGGGTCCCTGCACAAGAGCTGGCGCTCGTCTCGGGTGGTCCTGGATTTCGTGAACCAGGTCTTCGGGGACCTGTCCCGTGCGTCGTCGGTGGAAGAAGAGGACCGGCCCACGGTGGAGCGTTGGCTCGAGGGCTTCACCCGCCATGAGCCGGCCCGGCCCGAGCTGCCCGGCCACGTGAGGGTGGAGGTGGGCCCCGGAGGCGACGATGCTCGAAAGTCCATCCTTCCCCGCCTCCTGGCGGCCGGAGCCCATCGGGCCGCCGAGATCCATCGGGCCTGTCCCGGGGCGAGCATCGGGATCCTGACCCGGTCCAACAAGGCGGTGGCTCGCCTCATGGGCGAGCTGAGGCGTCTGGGGATCGAGGCTTCGGAGGAAGGGGGCGTGCCGGTGGCGGACTCTCCGGCGGTCCTGTCTCTACTGGCCCTTCTCCAGATGGCCGATCACCCCGGTGACTCCACGGCCCGATATCAGGTGGCCCACACCCCGGCGCGGGCGGTGAGCGGCCCCTTCGACTGGCGTTCGGTGCCGGAGGCGGAGGCCGTCGCTCGCAAGGTCCGACGTCGCCTGGCAGCTGAAGGGTACGGCCCGGTGGTTGGTGGATGGGTGCGGGAGCTGGAGGCGAGGGCCGGCGCCCGCGACCGACGGCGGCTTCGCCAACTGGCCGAGCTGGCCCACCGGTGGGATGAGCGCGCCGACCTCCGACCCGCCCGGTTCGTGCGCTGGGTCTCCGAGGAGAGGGTGGAGGATCCCGCCGCCGCCCGGGTCCGGGTCATGACCGTGCACCAGTCCAAGGGCCTCGAGTTCGACGTGGTGGTTCTCCCGGATCTGGACCAGTCGCTCCTCCCAAGGGGGGGCGAGGGCGTTCTTCCCCACCGTCCGGCACCGGATGCACCGGTGCAGCGAATCTACCCCGGGGTCCGTCGAGGCCTCCTCCCCCTCTTTCCGGCCGCCGAACCCGCCGCGGCCCAGCTCCGGGCGGCCGCGCTCCGGGACGGTCTCAGCGGGCTCTACGTGGCCGTGACCCGGGCCCGCTTCGCCGTGGAGATCCTGCTCAAGCCCGACGGACGATCTCGATCCACCGCCTTCACTGCCGCTGCTCTGGTCCGAGACGCCCTCGGGGTTGAGGGACGCATTGTTGAAGGCCAGTTCCTGTATCAGGAGGGATCAGCGGAGTGGTGGGCCCGGGAGGGTGCCCCGGAGCGCCTGCAACCGGCTGCGCCGGTGGAGCGCGAAGCCACTTCGGCCGAGGTCGTCGCCGGTCCCGAGCGAGCCGCCGACCCCGACCGGGCCACCGATCCCGACCGGGCGCTCGAGGCTCTCCTGCGCCCCCGACCGAGGGAGCGTCGTCGGCGGCTCCTTTCGCATCGGACCCCGTCGGAGATGGAGGGTGGGGGCGGCATTCCGCTGGCCTACCTGCTCCGGGATCGGGGTCGGGAGGCCCGGGGGAGGGGATCGGTGATCCACGCCTGGCTGGAAGAGGTGCGGTGGATCGAAGACGGACTCCCGCCGGAGCGGGAGCTGAGACGGGTGGCCCAGGAGGTGGCGCCGGAGCTCAGGCGGGTGGATGAGCTGATGGCCGACCTCGAACGCTGGCTCCAGGCGCCGGAGGTTCGGGAGGTTCTCTCCCGGCCGGAATATCCCGCGGGGGCGGAGGTGGACCGGGAGCGACCCTTCCTGCTGCGGGAAGAGGGACACCTGGTGCAGGGCGTGGTGGACCGGCTCGTGCGTGCTCCCTCGACGGGGGGAGCGTGGGTCCTGGACTTCAAGACCGATCGGATCGCGGATGAGTCGGAGCTCCGGGCCAGGGTGGAGTTCTACCGCCCACAGGTGGAGACGTACCGCCGGGCCGTGGCCCGGGAGGAGGACCTGGAGC
>SLNQ01000073.1 GCA_007132965.1 Gemmatimonadota bacterium
ACACCATCATGCACAAGTGGGGCTACACCGGCTCGGCCTGCCTTCCCATGGCGCTGGACGACGCGGCGAGGGCCGACCGCCTCAGCCCCGGAGACCTGGTGGTCTTCACCGGCTCCGGCGCGGGGCTGGCCATGGGGTCGCTGGCCATGATCTGGAATCCCCAGGAGGTGGAGTGATGTCGGAGTCGGGCATCGAACAGGCCCGGGCCCGGAGCATTCCCGGCATCGGCTACTGGACCGCGAAGTCCGCCTTCCTGCACCCGAACCGCACCGCGCTGGTGACCCCCGAGGGCCGTCGCAGCTACCGGGAGATGGAGGAGGGGGTGCAGCGGGCCGCCGCAGTGCTCCGGGACCGGGGCCTCGAGGCCGGCGACCGCTTCGGGATCCTCATGTGGAACGACGCCCGTTTCCTGGATCTCCTGTTTGCTGCCGGACGGGTGGGCGCCGTCGCAGTGCCGCTCAACTGGCGTCTCACCCCGGTGGAACTGGCCTTCCAGGTGGAGGACGCCGGGGTGAAGCTCCTCCTGGCCGGCCCGGAGCAGGCCGAGGCGGCCCGGGAGGTGGCCGACTCCACGGGCTGTCCGGTGGTGGCGGTGCCGGACGAGTACGAGGCCATCGCCGACGCTGCCGTGGCAGGCGGTTCGCCCGCCGGACCCTCGGCGGCGGGTCCCTCGCCGGCCGGTTCGCAGAAGGCCGGCTCCCGCCCGCCCCCCATGTCGGCCCTCCCCGGCGACGACGACCCCGTCCTCATGGTCTACACCTCGGGGACCACGGGCCGACCCAAGGGCGCGCTGCTCACCCACCGGAACCTCTTCTGGAACGCCATCAACGACATCCTGGCGGTGGGGCTCACCTGGCGGGACACCTCCCTCACCATTCTGCCCCTCATGCACGTGGGCGGGATCGGGCTCTTCACCCTTCCCACCCTGCTGGCAGGTGGCACGGTGATCATGCCCCGGCGCTTCGATCCGGAAGAGACGTTGGCGCTGATTCGGGACGAGGGCGTCAACGTCATGCTGGGCGTGCCGGCCATCCACACCATGCTGGTGGAATCGCCGGACTGGGACGCCGCCGACCTGAGCTCGCTTCGCTTCATGTACAACGGGGGCGACCGGTGCCCCCTGGAGGTGGTGGAGCGGTTCCGGGAGAAGGGCGTTCCCTTCGCCGGCGGCTACGGGCTCACCGAGACCGCGCCCACGGCCTTCCTCACCGAACTGGACCAGCTGGAGCAGGCGGCGTCGGCCCCGGGCTTTGCCGGCAAGCCCTCCTTCGGGATGGATGCCCGGATCGTGGACGATCGGGGTCGGGACGTGGCCCCCGGCGAGGTGGGAGAGGTGGTCATGCAGGGCCCCAACCTCTTCCGGGAGTACTGGGGTCGGCCCGAGGAGACGGTCCGGGCCTTCCGGGGCGGCTGGTTTCACACCGGCGACCTGGCGACCTGGGACGAGGAGGGCTTCACCTTCATCCAGGGACGCAAGAAGCAGATGCTGAAGAGCGGGGGCGAGAACATCTACCCGGCCGAGGTGGAGCAGGCGCTCCTGGAGCATCCGGAGGTGGCCGAGGCATGCGTCATCGGCCGGCCGCATCCGAAGTGGACGGAGGTGCCCTTCGCGGTGGTGGGGCTGAGGACGCCGGACGCGGTGGACGAGACGGGGTTGCGGGCGTTCCTGGAAGGGAGGCTGGCCCGCTTCAAGATCCCCGCCGGGTTCGCCTTCGTGGAGGTCCTCCCTCGCACCTCCATCGGTAAACCCGATCGGCCGCTCCTGGAGAAGCGCTACGGGGCCCCGGCCGGAGACGGGCCGGCGCCTTCGTCTCCCGGCTCGCCGACTCCGGGCCCAGGTGACCAGGAGGGGGAGCCATGACCGCCCCGATCCCCGTGGGAATCGCTGGGCTGGGCACCGCCTTCCCCGAGGGGGTGCTCACCGCCGCCGAGCTGGCGGAGCGCTCGGGGATCCCCGAGGAGGTGGTGCGGGAGAAGATGGGCCTGGTGGAGAAGCGGGTGGGCGGACCCGACGAGCAGGTGAGCGACCTGGCGGCCCGGGCGGCCCGGGCGGCGCTGGACGACGCGGGCCGGCGCCTGGGACGGCCGGTGGAGCCCGACGAGGTGGACGCGGTGGTCTACTTCGGGAGTCCCCACAAGGACTATCCCGTCTGGCTGGCGGCGCCTCGGGTGCAGCATCTCCTGGGGGTGGAGGGCGCCTTCGCCTTCGAGGTGGCCTCGGTCTCGGCCGGTGCGCCGGTGGCCCTCAGGGTGGCGGCCGACATGATGGCCGCCGACCCGGCCCTCGAGACCGTGGTCATCACCGCGGCCTCCCGGGAGGCGTCGCTCCTGGATTATTCCAACCGGAGCGCCCGCTTCATGTTCAACTTCGGTGACGGGGCGGCGGCGGCGGTTCTCCGGAGGGGATGGTCCCGGAACGTCATCCTGCGCTCCGCCTTCCTCACCGACGGAAGCTTCTCCGAGCACGTGCGGGTGCCGGCAGGGGGAACCCGGCTGCCGGCCTCCGAGGAGACGGTACGGGACGGTCTGCACACGCTGGACGTCCACGACCTGGAGGGCATGAAGGAGGGGCTGGACGCCGTCTCCATGGAGCGCTTCGTGGGAGTGGCCCGGGAGGCCCTCCAGCGGAGCGAGCGGGATCCGGCCGACCTGGAGTTCCTGGCCACCCTCCACACCAAGCGTTCCATCTTTGACGCGGTGCTGGCGGAGCTGGGACTGGGGGAGGAGGGCTCGGTGTACCTGGACCGCTACGGGCACATCTCGGCGGTGGATCCCCTGGTGGCGCTGGCTCGGGGCGAGGAGTTGGGACGGCTCCGGGACGGCATGCTGGCGGTGGCCCTCTCGGCGGGCACCGGATACACCTGGGCCGCCACGGCCCTTCAGTGGGGCGAGGAGGCACGGTGAGCGATCTCACGCTGGCGCACCGGAACGCGGTGGAGCTATTCCGGGATCGGGTGTCCCGCATGGGCGAACGGCCGGCGCTTCGGACCTACCCGGAGGGCCGTACCCTGAGCTGGCGGGAGTGGGCGATCCGCTCCGAGGCCTTCGCCCGACGGCTCGGGAGCGAGGGGGTCCGGCCCGGGGACCGCATCGCCATCTGGGCGGGAAACCGTCCCCTGTGGCCCATCGCCGACCTGGGGGCCCTCCTGGCCGGGGCCGTTCCCGTGGGGCTCTACCCCTCCAGCGCCCCCAGCCAGGTCCGGGGGCTCGTGGCCGATGCGGGGGTGGTGGCGGCGGTGGCCGACACCGACGAGCGGATGCAGCTGTTTTTCCGCCTCCGGGACGAGCTGCCGGCCCTCCGCATGGTCCTGGGCGAGGAGGAGGTGGATCCGACCGCGGCGGCAGAGACGGCGGACCCGCCTTCCCCCAGACCGGAGGCCTGGCCCGGCGCCGGGGCGGACCCCGACGACGACGCCCTTCTCATCTATACCTCGGGCTCCACCGGCGAGCCCCGGGGAGCCCGGATCTCGCACCGGTACCTCATGGCGTCGGCGGCCTCCATCCAGGAGGCGCTCGGGTTGGTGGAAGGAGATCGGACCCTCTCC
>SLNQ01000102.1 GCA_007132965.1 Gemmatimonadota bacterium
GGCGGTGAGCATCCAGTCATGCGGGGCGTAGACCTCGATGTCGATCTCGTGGAGCGAATACCCCCGCATGCGGGCACCGCCCCGGGTGGAGCGGTCGCCCTCGAGCTGAAACCGGATGGCCACCTCCACAGGCGAGGCGTCCCACCGCTCGGCCACCTCGCCCAGGGTGAGCCCCACCATCTCCTCGTCGGGGTACGCCAGCACGTACAGCCGGTCCGGCCCGCCCCGGCGGCGGATCTCGTGGGCGATGTCGCCCCGGAGGTCGGCGGCCAGCTCCGGGTCGGCCAGGAGGGCCTCGATGGCGTCGGCGGGCTCCGGGTCCAGCGCACCTTCCCCTCCGTCATCGGCCTCGGCGGCCGCCACCGCCAGCTCCTGACCCCGGGAAACGGCCCAGGCCGGAATCAGCCGGGTGTTTCCGTCGCTTCCGGTGGTCTCGTAGTAGTACTGGTCCCCGTAGATGGGCACGCCTCGGGCCCGGGCCTCCTCGATGAGGCGAACTACCGTGTAGCTGGTGCCCCAGTAGTGGGATCCCTTCGCCTTCAGGTGCGAGGCCACCGAAGGCACCCCGCTCCGCTCCGCGACCTCGATGGTCTCCAGCACCGACTCGATGAGGTCCGGCGGCCCCGGCTCGTCCTGGCTGGGCCAGTACCACATGGGGTCCGAGCCCTCGCTGCGCTGGTGCGACACGAAGACTCCGTCGTACGACCGGACCTCTCGGGCCACCTCCACCACCTCGTCAGTGTCGGCCCAGCGTCCCGGGTTGTACTCCAGGGCTGCCGAGAAGCCCCAGGCTCCGTCTTCCATCCCCTCGCGCACCAGGGCCCGGAGCCGGTCCAGCTCGGCGTCGGTCATGGTCCGGGCCACGTCACCCTCCATGGCCCGCCGGCGCACCTCACCGTGCCCCACCAGGACCACGGCGTTGGGTCCGTGGCCCACCTCCCGGAGGGTCTCGATCTGCTCCCGGATGGGCCAGGGCGACCGGCCGTCCTGGTTGATGACCACCGTGGTGATCCCCTGGGCCACCAGGCTGGGAGCCGCCCGCCGCCAGGCGTCGTCGCCGGTCATGGTGGCGTGGGAGTGGATGTCGATGAAGCCCGGGGCCACCATGAGCCCCGTGGCGTCCACCTCCCGGGTGGCGGAGGCGCCGGCCAAGTTGCCCACCGCCGCGATGCGACCGTCCCGCACGCCCACGTCGGCCCGGAACCAGGGATTGCCGGTGCCGTCCAGAACGCTGCCGCCCCGGATCAGGAGGTCGAAGGCGTCGTGAGACGGAGCCTCGCCCGGCGACTGGCCCGCCGCGGGCCCGGCAGAGACGAGGACGAAGGCGAAAGCCAGTAGGACGGCGGAGAGCCGGATCACGGCTTCCCGCGTGACGACACGGTACATGAGAGGTCTCCTCGGGTTTTCCGGATGGACCCTGGGAGAATGGGCGGCCGTCTCTCGCCGTGCAAGTCGGCGGCGGGTCCGGTCCTTCTTCCACGGCCCCAAAGGCCCCATCTTTCACGAACCATGGATCCCACCAGCGAAGCCGAACTCCAGGAGCCGCTCCTCTCGGGCGACGAGCCCGTGGCCCACCTCACCCGCGACGGTGTGGAGTACACCGTCCTGGGTACCGCCCACATCTCCCACAAGAGCGTGGAGACGGTACGCCGCATGCTCGGGGAGGGCGACTACGACGCCGTGGCCGTGGAGCTCTGCTCGTCTCGCTACAAGGCCCTCACCGACAGCGCCGCATGGGAGGAGCTGGACCTCTTCCAGGTGATCCGGGAAGGCCGGGCGGCCATGATGATGGCGGGGCTGGCCCTGAGCGCCTATCAGCGCCGCATCGCCGAGCAGCTTGACATCGAGCCCGGCGCCGAGATGAAGGCCGCCATCGAGACCGCCGGAGAGCGGGACGTCCCGGTCCAGCTCATCGACCGGGAGCTGGGGGTCACCCTGCGACGCACCTCCCGGCGCCTCTCGTGGTGGGAGCGCTACAGCTTCACCGTGAGCATCTTCCTCTCGCTTCTCTCCCGCGAGGAGATCACCGAGGAGGAGATCGAGCGGCTGAAGGAGGGCGACGTCCTGGCCGAGACCTTCCGGGAGCTGGCCGAGGGCTCACCTGCCCTCTACGAGCCCCTCATTGCCGAGCGGGATCGGTACATGGCCGCACGGCTCAGGCAGGAGAACGCCGGACAGCCCGGCCGAAAGGTGCTGGTGGTCATCGGCGCCGGCCACATGGAGGGGCTGGTGGAGGCGCTGGGGCAGAGTCAAGAGCCACCAGAGTCGGAGGTGGCGACGCTGGAGGCCAGCCCGCCGCCGTCGCGCCTCCTGAAGGCGATCCCCTGGGTCCTGGTGGCGCTGGTGCTGAGCGGGTTCGTCCTGGGGTTCTACCGGAGCCCGGAGCTGGGGTGGACGCTGGTGGCCACCTGGGTGGTGGCCAACGGCACCCTCTCGGCGCTGGGGGCGCTCCTGGCCCGAGGCCATCCCGGTACGGTCCTGAGCGCCTTCCTGGCCGCTCCGCTCACCTCGCTGAACCCCACTATCGGGGCCGGAGTGGTCACCGCCTCGGTGGAGTGCTGGCTTCGGAAGCCCACCATGGGCGACTTCGAGACCCTCCGGGACGACGTGGCCGAGCTCAGCGGGTGGCGAACGAACTCGGTGGCCCGGGTCTTTCTGGTCTTCGCCCTCTCGAGCCTGGGATCGGTGGCCGGAAGCTGGCTGGCGGGCGCCCGGATGTTCGCCGAGCTGTTCTGACGCGGGGGGGAGTTGCCTCTGGTGCCCCGGGGCTTCATTCTGGAGACAGTGGCCGTCGCACTTCTCCACACTCCGCACCCCGAGGCCATCATGCGACGTAGCGTCAGCAAGCGTTCCGGATGGGTTGTCGCAGCCGCAGCTCTCCTCCTGGCGATCCTTCCGATTCTTCCCCATCCGGGGATCCACGCCTCCTCCCTGGAGGCCCAGCAGCGGGACATCGCCGTGGAGCGCTTCGACGCCCTCTACGAGGTCGCCCCCGACGGCAGCTTCACGGTGACGGAAACCCTGGACGTGCGCTTCGAAGGCTCCTGGAACGGCTTCGAACGGGACATCTTCCGCGACCACGTCACGGCGGAAGGGCGCCGGGCCCGGGTGCGCATCTCCATGGAGTCCATCACCGACGCTGACGGCAACCCGCTGGAGGTGGAGGAGGAGGGGATCAACCGGGGCCACCGATACCGGATCTGGGTGCCGGGCGCCCAGGACGCCACCCGTCGGGTGGTGCTCCGCTACCGGGTGCGCGGCGGGCTCCGGTTCTTTGCCGAGGACGCCGAGGAGGGATACCACGACGAGCTCTACTGGAACGTTACCGGCCAGGGCTGGGAGATGCCCATCGAGTCGGCCCGGGCCCGAGTGGTCCTTCCCCCCGAGGCCGAGGGGCTCCAGGCCTGGGGCTACACCGGACGGGAGGGGGCCACCGAAGAGGCGGTGGTGGTCCGGATTCAGGGAAGCGAGGCCGAGGTGGAGACCACCCGCGTGCTTCGGGAGCGGGAGGGGCTAACCATCTCGGCCACCTGGGAACCCGGGGTCATCGACCGCCCCGGGGCCGTAAGCCGCTTCATGAGCCGGATCCGTGACATCTGGCCCGCCGGGCTGCCGGCGCTGGCGCTGTTCGGGATGTTCGTGACCTGGAGGCGGAAGGGGAAGGATCCGGCGCGCCGAGCGGTGGTGGTACAGTACGAGCCCCCCGAGGATCTCTCACCGGCCGAGGTGGGCACGCTGGTGGACCACAAGGCCGAGCTCCACGACATCACCGCCACCCTGGTGGACCTGGCGGTCCGGGGGTACCTCTCCATCGAGGAAGAGGAGAAGAAGGGCTTTCTGGGAATCGGCAGCTCCAGCGAATTCACCTTCCACCGGGAGAAGCCGGCTTCGCAGTGGGCCGGGCTGCGTCCCCACGAGCGAAAGTACCTGGAGGGGCTCTTCCCGGCGAAGGGGGACTCGGCCTCGCTGGGAGAGGGTCTGAAGAAGCTCTTCGCGGTGGTCTCGGGAAAGAAGGACCCGGAGGAGGCCTTTGGTGGGCTCGGCGACGACCCCACTGGGGACCCTGTCGACGACCCGGTCGCCGACAGCGACACCGCGCGCCCCCGGTCGGTCAAGCTGTCGGACCTGGAGAACAAGTTCTACAAGCACATGGAGAAGATCCGGAAGGCCATTTACGACCGACTCAAAGCCAGTGGGTACTACGACGAGCACCCCACCAAGGCCAAGGGTCGGTGGGCAGGCATCGGGATGATGGCGATCTTCGCCGGGGTCTTCCTGGGCTTCATGGCCGCGGATCCCCCCGGGCTCTTCCTCATGGTGGCTCCTGAGCCCCTGCCCCTTGGGGTGGGACTGGGCCTCAGCGGGCTCATCATCCTCATCTTCTCCGCCTTTATGGGCGTGCGCACCGAGGCCGGCGTCCGGGCGCTGGAGGCCTCGCTGGGCTTCAAGGAGTTCCTGGAGCGGGTGGAGTCGGACCGCTACAAGCGGATGATCACCTCTCCCAAGCTCTTCGAGGAGTACCTTCCCTACGCCATGGCCTTCCAGGTGGAGGACCGGTGGTCCAGCGCCTTCGACGACCTCTACAAGGAGCCGCCGGACTGGTACCGGGGCTCGGCCGTCCGATCCGGCGCCTTCAGCGCCAGCGCCTTCTCCAAGCAGATGCGGACCCTCTCCACCAGCGCCAGCAAGACCATGTCGTCGTCTCCGGGCGGCAGCTCGGGCTCAGGCGGAGGCGGAAGCGCCGGCGGCGGCTCGGGCGGAGGGGGCGGCCGCGGCTTCTGAGCCCTCGGGTGGGGGACTCCGAGCGCTACGGCAGGTACTCCATGGGCGCCCCCGGCCCCAGGGGGATGCCCAGCACGACCCAGAGCACCAGCAGGGGCACGGACGTGAGGGCGAAGACCACCGAGTAGGGGAGCATGGCCGAGATCAGCGTACCCAGCCCGATGTCCTTCTCGTACTTCTGGGCAAAGATGATGACCAGTGGGTAGTACGGGAGCAGGGGCGTCAGGATGTTTGTGAAGGAGTCACCGATCCGGTACGCTGCCTGGGTGAGCTCCGGCGAGTAGCCCAGCAGCATGAGCATGGGCACGAAGACCGGCGCCATGATGGCCCACTTCGCCGAAGCGCTCCCGATGAAGAGGTTGATGGTGGCCGACACGAAGATGAAGGCCACCAGGAGCGGAACCCCAGTGAAGCCCACCGCCTCGAGCCCCGCCGCCCCGCTGATGGCTACGATGAGCCCCAGGTTGGACCAGTCGAAGAAGGCAATGAAGTGGGCCGCGGCGAAGGCCAGCACGATGTAAGCACCCATGGAGGACATGGTCTCTGACGTCATGGCCGCCACCTCCTTGTCGCTCTTGATCTTTCCCGACACCAGCCCGTAGACCAGCCCCGGCAAGAAGAAGACGAAGAGCATGATGGCCACGATGGACGACAGGAGGGGATCCAGCTCGCCCTCGTCCCCCCGCAGCACGCCGTCGACGGGGATGGCCATCCAGGCCACGACGGCCAGGGTGAGGAGTACGGTGAGGCCGGCGGCCCAGAGTCCTCGGACCTCTGCCGGCGTCAGGTCCTCCTGCTCCTCCACCTCGAGTCCCCCCGTGTACTCGCCGAGGCGTGGCTCCAGGATTCGCTCGGTGACCCACGTGGCCCCCAGGGTGAAGACCGGGACCAGGGCCGCCATGATCCACCAGTTCGCGGTGACGTCGACCCGGTACGTCGGATCCAGGAGGTGGGCCGCCGGTTCGGTGAAGCTGGCCAGCAACGGGTCGATGGCGGTGAGGAAGATGTTGGACGAGAACCCTCCCGAGACTCCCGCGAACGCCGCCGCCAGCCCCGCGATGGGGTGTCGTCCCATGCCGTGGAAGATGACCGCTCCCAGGGGGATCAGGACCACGTAACCAGCATCTACCGCCAGCGACGACATGAGCCCCGCCAGCACGATCCCCGCCGTCACCAGCCAGTCGGGCATTCCCCTGACGAACGCCTTCAGGGCGGTCTCGATGAGCCCGGTTCGTTCCGCCACACCGATTCCGATCATCACCACCAGAACCAGCCCCAGGGGCGGGAAGTCGGTGAAGGTCCGGGGCATGTCGATGAGGATCCGCTGGATGCTCTCGCCGGTGAGCAGGTTCACCGCCCGGATCTCTTCCTGGGTCCCGGGATGGGTGGCCGAAGCCCCCAGAACGTGGGACAGCCACGAAGCCACCAGCACCAGCCCCGCGAAGATGACGAAGAGGGTAATGGGGTCCGGGAGCCGGTTGCCCGTCCGCTCCACGAAGTTGAGCACTCGATCGGCCCATCCCGTTGCACCTGAACGCTCTATCTCCACCGGGCTCTCCTGGGACACGCACCGCCTCCTTGCCAACCGGCCTCAAGTTCCCCACGATTACCTGAATCTATTTCAGGTTACGAACGCGAACAGAGTTAACACTCGTCGGGCTCGGTGAAAAGCACCCGGTGGACAGAAGCCACCGGCACGATCCGAACTGATCGGGGTTGACGGTCCCCTTGGGCTGCACCACGACCAGAAAAAAACAGACTGGACAGGAGTAGGGAGACTCTTCTAGCTTGATTTTGCTTCGCGCCCGCGGGTCTGCGCTACCGTTTAAAAGGTGTCCGGCCATTTTGGGCCATTCCACGCGCCGCACAAGGGGGGACGAATGCCGTCAGTGAAGGAACGGGAAGCCAACGAAGACGAAATCCGCCGGTGGCGGATTCCACCACCCCTTCTCCGCGACGCCGACGCGCCCGGCCCCGAGGGACTTGCGATCCTGGAGGAAATCCGGAGTGAAGTCGGCGTCCTCTTGTGGAAATCCCTCCGCTCGGTCCTCCTCTGGGCCGAGTTCGAGACGGGCGAACGCCAGGGGCTCTTCGACTCCGAAGCCCCGGACCGCCGACGCCAGGAGATCGAACGTTCCATCCCGGCGGCCAAGGCTGAGTTGAAAGATGAGCTGACGGCCCTGATCGCCGCCGTGGACCGTCCCGACGAGGCTGACGGCGACGCCCTGGCGGCGGCGTGCGAACGGATTGCCACCTGGGCTGAGAACGCCGGCACGCCGCTCACTGCGCTGGAGTTCCTCCAGGCGGCCTCGCTGTGCGCCCCCAGGAACGCCAGGCTCGCGCTGGACATCGGCTATGCGGTGCAGGGGCTGGGCCAGCCGGCCCGGGCCGAGTCGTGGTTTCAGCGGGCGTTGGGGCTGGCACGACAGACCAAGGACTGGGAGCCGTACGTGCTGGCGTACCTGGCCCACGGCCGCATGATGACGGAGTGGGGCGCCTACCCCGCAGCCCGGCAAAGCTACATCAAGGCCGTGCGGCGGGCCGCCCGGGAGAACATGCGGGAGGTGGAGGCCGAGGTCTACCATGACCTCTTCCTCCTGGAGTCCCGAGCCGGGAACACTGGACGGGCCCTCTCCTTCGCCCGCGATGCCCTGAACGTACCGGCACCGAACGCCACCCGCTTCCCCGAGCTGGCCCGGGACATGGGCATCTTCTGGTTTGAAACCGGGCAGTTCCAGCACGGATTCTCCGTACTCCAGGAGGCTGCCAGGCAGATCGAGGGCGACGAGCGGGGACGGACGCTGGGTGCCCTGGCGCGCGCTGCAGGGAAAGCGGGAGACCGGGAGACCTTCGACTGGGCCCGCCAGGAACTGGACCGGTGGTGGGACGGACCAGGGGCCCCGGAGGCATGGGCCGACGTGGCTCGCGGGGCCACTGCATTGGGGCTGAAGCAGGTCGCCAAGGAGGCGGCTGCGAGGTCGGAATCCAGCGCACAGGCCCGGGACGGTGACGCCGGGGAGTTGGCCGCCGATGTCCTGCTGGACACCATCCAGACCGAACTGAAGGCCCTGGAGGCGGTAGAGGCTCAGGCCCAGCTCCTGGATGCTGAACAGCAGAAAGCCCACGATGAGCTGGCCGAGAGCGTGCTGAGCACCTTCGCCGACCGTTCCGGCACCTGATGGCCCTGCACAGCCCGATGGCCGGTACCGCACTCGAATCGAGCACTCCAAGCCGGAGACACACATGAAGCCCGCTCCACGTCCCCTCGTCGTACTGCACCCGGACCGCCTTCTCCGTGACCGCCTGCAGCGAGTGGCCCGCCGCCGCTTCCACCTCACGACGGTAGATGACTGGGACGACCTCCGGGAAGTGGTGGCCGAGGCGCCGCCGGCGGCAGTCATCCTGGTGGACCCCTACCACGGCCAGGAGGATGCCGGCGAGCCATCACCCCATCTCAAGAGCGTCCTGAAGTCGTATCCGTCGGCCACCGTGGTGGCGGCCCTCGAGACCCCCCCGGAGCGCTATCGAGACCTCTGGACCATGGGAGAGTGGGGCATCGCCGAGATCCTGCAGGTAGACGAGGACGTGAGTTCCGAAGCCATTCGCAAGCGGCTCCTGAGTGCCCGCTCCCAGCAGCTTCGGCAGCTCCTGACGCACGACTATGGGGTACCGCTCACCGGTCGAGCCCGGGCCCTTCTGGATGCCGCAGTGGACACCGTCATGGCCGGGGGCCACCCTCGGGACCTGGCCCGGGAGCTGGACTTTTCGCCCTCCACCCTTCTGCGGTGGTGCCAACGCTCACAGCTCCCCAACCCGAGACGCCTTCTCCTCTGGATGCGCGTGCTCTTCGCCTCGGCGCTCCTGGACGACCCGGGACACTCGGTCTACACGGTAGGCGTGGCGTGCGGCTACTCCGGGGACCAGGCGCTGAGGCGGGCCATCCGATCGGTGGTGCCGTATACGCCTTCTGAGCTCCGTGAGAAGGGCGCCTTCGAAACGGTCTCCCGGGCCTTCTTCGATGAGGTGGCCAAGCTCCGGGACGACCACGCAGAAAGGAGGTAACGGTTCCGTTGGACCCGATCGTGCACAACTTCGACCCCTTCCTCTTTCGCATCGGCGAGGGGTTCGGAGTCCGGTGGTACTCGCTGCCCTACATCCTGGGCATGCTCTTCGTCTGGCTGTCGCTGAGGAAGGCGGCGCAGCAGGACCGGATCCGGAACCTGACAGAGGAGAGCGCTGAGACCTTCGTGCTGGTGGCCATCACCGCGGCGCTGGTGGGAGCTCGCTTCTTCCACGTCTTCGTCTTCGAGTTCGACCGCTACGGCTTCGACCCCGCGGCGTGGATCGCGGTATGGCGCGGGGGCCTGGCCTTCCACGGGGGCCTGCTGGGCATCGTCCTGGCGGTGATCTGGTTCGCCAACCGACACGGGATCGGGATCTACCGCCTCACCGACCGCATCGCCGTACCGGTGGCTGCGGCCCTGGCCCTGGGGCGCATCGCCAACTTCATCAACGCCGAGATGTACGGCACGCCCTACGAGGGTCCCTTCTGCGTGGACTACTCGCAGAACGAGTACATGGCCTTTCCCCCCGAGGGTTGCCGGCACCCCACCCAACTCTATGAGTCGGCCAAGAACCTGGGGATCGCCGGAGGGCTCTTCATGGTGCGGGAGCGGCTTCGACCCCGCCCCGGCGTGCTCACGTGGTCCTTCATCGGCCTCTACGGGTGGATCCGCTTCGGTCTCATGTACGTGCGCGAAGAGCGGACCGTCTTCATGGAGCTCACCCTCTCGCAGGTCTTCTCCGGCCTCATGGGCTTGCTGGGCGTCGTCATGCTCATCTGGGTGCTGACCCACGAGCCGGTCACCGATCCTCCGGAGCGTGTCCGCTCCGGGAGTCGGGCCGAAGCCCGTCGCCGGGAGCGGCGGTCTGGAACCCGGAAGCGGGGCGACCGGTAAGGTGACACCGGCCGGCGCCGGGGCCCCTCCGGGCCCTGGCGGTTCCGGCCTGCACCGAAATCCTTCAAGGGAAGGCAAGGAGGAGACCGTCATGGCCGCGGCTCGAGCGCTCATCGTCGTTGACGTCCAACCCGACTTTCTCCCTGGCGGAAGCCTGCCTGTGGGAGAAGGTGACGCCATCATTCCGGGCGTCTGGGAGCTCATGGAGTCCAACGCCTTCCCGGTGAAGGTGGCCACGCAGGACTGGCATCCCCCCGAGCACGCCTCGTTCGCCTCGAACCACGACGGCGCCGAACCCCTGGAGACGATCCGGCTGCACGGCCACGACCAGATCCTGTGGCCGGACCACTGCGTTCAGGGCACGCCCGGAGCCGAACTCTACCCCCAACTCCCCTGGACCCGGGTAGACGCCGTCATCCGCAAAGGCACCGACCCCCGGGTGGACTCGTACTCGGGCTTCCGGAATAACTGGGGCCCCGGGGGCGACCGTCCGCCTACGGGTCTGGCCGGCTACCTGCGGGAGCGGGACGTGGAGGAGGTGGTGATCTGCGGACTGGCCCGGGACTTCTGCGTGCAGTGGACCGCCGAGGACGCCGTGGAGGCCGGATTCCGGACCACCCTGGTCTGGGACCTCACCCGCTCGGTGGACCCGTCCGGAGACGACGAGTTGCGCTCCGCTCTGGAGGAGCAGGGAGTTAGGATCGTGGAGAAGGCCGAACTGACGCCCTGATCCGGGGCGCCTGACACCCCACCACCTCGCATGCAATCACCCCGACCCCCTGATCCCATGTCCCCTTCCCGCACACGGCCCATCCCCGTCACGGTTCTGTTCCTGGTGGCCCTGGCGGGCTGCGAGTCCCCCCCCGGTCCCGAGGTCCTGGAGGGACAGGGCGAGGGCGGGGCCGCGTGGATCGAAGGTGACGTGGACGAACGGTTCCAGCAGGTGGGCGATCAGTTTGCCGGCTTCAGCGCTACCATGTTCGAGGTGGCCCACCGGTACCGGGAGCTCCACTGGGCGGTGGCAGACAGCAACTGGCCCTACGCCGACTACCAGGTGGAGAAGATCGCCGCCGCCATCGAGCTGGGGATCATCCGGCGGCCGGGACGCGCCGAGTCGGCCGAGTCCCTCTTCCTGGGGGAACCGGTGGAACGCTTCCGGGCGGCGCTCCAGGAAGGAGACGCCGAAGCGATCGAGGGAGAGTACCAGGAGTTCACCGCCGCCTGCAATCAGTGCCACGTGGCCGAGGACATGGAGTTCGTGATGGTGGGTCCGCCGGCTGAGCGCAGTACGGTGGTGCAGCCCGGGGGTGCGAATCGCTGACGGGGAGCTCCGCCGGGAGGTAGGGCTCGCCGGTGCGGTCTTCATGGGGCTCGGTTCCATTGTCGGAACCGGGCTTTTCGTGTCTCTGGGGATTGCGGCCGGGGTGGCGGGAGAAGCCATTCTGGTGGCCCTCCCCCTGGCCGCGCTCCTGGCGCTCTTCAACGGCCTCTCGTCAGCTCAGCTCGCCGCCGCCCACCCGGTGAGCGGAGGCACCTATGAGTACGGATACAGGTTCCTGGGGCCGTCGCTGGGATTCTCGGCAGGGTGGATGTTCCTGTTGGCCAAGGGGGCCTCGGCGGCCACGGCGGCGCTGGGGGTGGCAGGGTACCTCTACCTCCTGGTGGGACGGGGCGGGGTGGGCGGAGTGGCTCCGGATGCGGGGGTGGCGGCCATGCACCCGGGACTGCAGGTGGGGCTCGCAGCAGTGGCGGTGATCCTGCTGACCGCCCTGGTGGTGGGCGGAATCCGCCGTTCCAACCAGGTCAATCTGGCCATCGTGGGGATCACCCTCACCGTCCTCGCCGGTCTACTGGTGGTGGGCCTTCCGCGGGTGCTGGCGGAGGGATTCGGTCCCGGTGCAGGGGACGGGCTGGGTCGCTGGGGCACCGACGCGACCCTCCTCCATGCCACCGCGCTCCTCTTCGTGGCCTACACCGGATACGGACGGATCGCAACCCTGGGCGAGGAAGTCCGTTCACCCGAGCGCACGATCCCCCAGGCCATCTGGATCACGCTGGGGGTGGTGGCGATCCTCTACATGGGGGTGGCCGCCGTGGCGCTGGCCACGCTGGGGGCGGAAGGATTCGCCCGCGCCACGGCGGAGACCGCCGCGCCGCTGCAGGTGGTGGCCGGGGCCCTGGAGGTCCCCGCCCTGGCCTTTCTCGTGGGGGTGGCGGCAGTCACCGCCATGGTGGGGGTTCTCCTGAACCTTCTGCTGGGTCTCTCGCGGGTGGCCCTGGCCATGGGAAGAAGGCGGGACCTGCCGGGCGGACTGGCCCGGGTGCATGCCCCTACCGGGAGTCCCCGGATCGCGGTGATGGCGGTGGGGACGGTGATCCTGGCGCTGGTCCTGGTGGGTGATGTGCGAATGACCTGGTCCTTTTCGGCCTTCACCGTCCTGGTCTACTACGGGATCACCAACCTGGCCGCCCTGCGGCTCCCCGACGAGCTGCGCCTCTACCCCCGCTGGATCTCCGTGGCCGGACTGGCGGGGTGCGTTTTCCTGGCTTTCCAGGTGGAGCCGGTCTACTGGATCCTGGGGCTGGGCCTCATGGTGGTGGGCTTCGCGTTGCGGTGGGGACTGCGAAGGTGGGGGTAGGCCACCCCTTGTACGCAGACCTTCTCCATCCCTCCGGGCCCAAGGTGCCGGAGCGTCAGCCCGCCGCATTCCAGCGCCTTACTCCGGCGAATCCAACGCTGGACCAGCGGATCCATCCACCTCACGGCGGCGGACCCAACCCCTCCCGGTAGATCCAGCGCCTCGCCCGGCGGACCCAGCGCCTCACGTCGAGGGATCCAGCCCCTCGCGGAACCGGTCCACCTTCTCCGGACTCACCCGCTTCCGGCACGAGCCGGTGGTGTTTCCGGGAGCGATTCCGCGGAATCGGTGGGTCTCCACCAGGGCCCGCACCGGGTCCGGGGCCGCGCCGGCGGCCAGCGCCATGGGAGGAGCCTGGTCCGGGATCCGGCACCCGTTCAGATCCAGGAAGTAGGGCTGGCCGTACCGGCCCATCTTCACCACGAAGCCGCCTTCGTGGACCATCCGGTGGTGCTTGCGGCAGAGCAGAACCAGGTTGTCCAGACTGGTGGGGCCGCCCAGAACCCAGTGGATTATATGGTGACCCTCGGCGTATCGGCACCCGCAGCCGGGGAATCGGCACCCCCCGTCCCGGGCCCAGAGCGCCCGCCGGATGGCGGGCGGAATGACCCGGGTCTTCCGGCCCACGTCCAGGATCTCGCTCTTCGCCCCCCGGACGATGCGCACCACCGCCGAGTCGCACGTCAGGCGCCGGGCCGTCTCCAGCGGGACGGTGACCTGGCCGTCCAGCTCCGACCTCCCGCCCTTTTCCCCCTCCAGCGTCTTCTGATCCACGTTGAACAACACGAGGTAGCGCTCCGCGCTGGCGGCGGAGGGGATGCAGCCGCACGATGCCGCGCCTATGAAACCGAGCCTGTCAAGGATGGCGCAGGGCCCCCTTTCCCCCGGTGGTGATGCCCGCAGGGGCTGCGTGAAGATCGACAGTTGAGAACCGTGTGATGGGCGCACC
>SLNQ01000127.1 GCA_007132965.1 Gemmatimonadota bacterium
CCTCCCGGGCCAGAGCCCCGGCTTCGGCGAAGTCGTCCAGAATGCGCCTCTGCTCTTCGGGCCGCAGGAGGGTCTGGTGCTCGTGCTGCCCGTGCAGATCCACCAGGGCCCGACCGAACTCGCCCACCGCCCCGGCCGTGGCCGGCGACCCGTTGATCCACGCTCGGTTGCGGCCCTCCGCCTGCACTTCCCTCCTCAGCAGGAGAAACTCGTCTTCGGTGGGCAGTCCCAGCTCCGGAAGTCGATTCAAGATCTCGGGTCGACCAGACAGGTCGAACACAGCCTCCACCACCGCGCTCTCGGCACCGGTCCGTACCGAGTCCGACGACGCCCGCTCACCCAAAAGCAGCGAGAGGGCTCCGATGAGGATGGATTTTCCCGCACCGGTCTCCCCGGTCAGGGTATTGAGTCCCGGCCCCAGCTCCACGGAGAGGTCCCGGATGACGGCAAAGTCCCGGATGCGGAGTTCTATGAGCATGATGGGTTAGCCTGTTGGTGCGGAGCGGCCGGGGCAATGGCTCTCTGGGACCCCCGGGCAGCCCTCCCTTTCAGAGGGCCGTGAGCCGTCAAACGGCCCAGTTCAGCTTGCGGCGCAGGGTATCGAAGAAGGTCTGATTGGGGAACCGCACCAGGGCAACCCGCTCCGTCCCGGGGCGAATCACCACCCGGTCCCGCAGACCGATGGGGACCGCCGACTGTCCGTCGACGGTGAGCACCAGCTGGTCGGCCCGATCCAGGGCCTGTATGGTGAGGCTCCCCTGGGCCTGGAGGACCAGGGGGCGCATGGCCATGGTGTGGGCCGAGATAGGGGTCACCACCAGCGAGGTCAGCTCGGGTGTCAGGATCGGCCCCCCCGCCGAGAGCGAATAGGCGGTGGAGCCTGTGGGGGTGGCCACGATGACCCCGTCACCGGAAAACCGGCCGATCTCCTCCTGGCCTCCGTCCCAACCGATCCATAGCCCCAGACGGACCACCCGGGCCAGCCCCTTCTTGTGGAGGACCAGGTCGTTCAGCGCCCAGATTCCAGCTCCCTCTCCGTTCTCCTGGTGGATCACCTGGGCCTCTACGGTGGCCCGCAGGTCCAACCAACACGCCCCTTCGAGCAGCTCAGCCAACCCCGACTCCAGCTCGTCGGCCGAAAGCGAGGTCAGAAACCCCAGGTGGCCCAGGTTCACCCCCAGCACCGGCGTGCCCCGGGGCACCATGCTGGCGCCTCTCAGCAGGGTTCCGTCTCCCCCCAGGGTTAGGAGAAGATCGGGCGGCCCGTCCTCCCCCGGCGCCAGGAGCGGCCGATCGGCCAGCGGTCCCTTCCGAAGCGCTTCCTCGGGGAGAAGCTCCAGCCCGTGATCGGTGGCCAGCCGGGCCACCACCCGGACCAGCTCCTCGAGCCCCTCGGACCCCTGGCGTCCTACCACGCCCACCGTACGGATGGGCGTCTGCAGGGGAGGACCGGATCCCCCATCGCCGTGACTCACGCCGATTCTCGCGAGGCCGTCACGTCGCGGCTCACCATCCGGCGCATCCGTTCGCCGATCCCGGTCGCGTCCAGGCCGATCTCAGCCAGGAGCTGACCCCGGGAGCCGTGCTCCACGAAGCGATCGGGAATCCCGTGGGTCTCCATCCGCACCGGCACCGGGAGTCCCGGATCGTCCAGAATCTCCCGTGTGATGAAGGCCCCGAATCCATTGTTCACCGTGCCCTCTTCCACGGTCAGGAGGGCGTCGTGATCCGAGAGGACCCGGGCCAGCACACTGCGGTCATAGGGCTTCAGGAAGCGACAGTTCACCACCGTGGCCTCGATCCCTTCTTCGCGGCTCAACTCCTCGGCGGCCTCCACCGCCTCGAGCACCATCGTGCCCACGGCCAGGACCACCAGGTCGCTCCCCTCTCGGACCACCTCCCAGCGTCCGTAGGGGACCTCGGCAATCTCGGCGAATCGCGGCACCTCGTGAGGGACCGCATCCCGCGGCCAGCGGATGGAGAAGGGGCCGTCCTCGTGCTTGACTCCGGTCCGGAGCAGACCCAGCATCTCGGATCCGTCCTTGGGCGCCGTCACCGTCATGTTGGGCACGGCCAGCATGTAGCTCAGATCCAGGGCGCCGTGGTGGGTGGGGCCGTCGGGTCCGGCGATTCCCGCCCGATCCAGACAGAAGACCACCGGAAGCTCCTGGAGGGCCACGTCGTGGACGATCCCGTCAAAGCCCCGCTGCAGAAAGGTAGAGTAGATGGCCACCACCGGCCGCACGCCCTGGGTGGCCAGTCCGGCGGCAAAGGTGGTGGCGTGCCCCTCGGCGATCCCCACGTCGAAGAAGCGATCCGGAAACACCCCGCCGAAGACGCCGGTGCTGGTGCCGCCGGGCATGGCGGCGGTGATGACGGCAATGCGGGAGTCCTCCCGGCCCAGGGCAGTGATACCCTCGCCGAAGACCTTCTGATACCGGGGAAGACCGCCGGTCTTCTTCTTTCCGATTCCCGAGATCTTGTCGAAGGGCGAGGCGGCGTGCCACTTGACCGGGTTCTCCTCCGCCGGGGAGTATCCCTTCCCCTTCTGCGTGAGGACGTGCACCAGGACCGGCCCCCCCATCCCCTTCACCCGGTCGAAGGTGTCTACCAGGACATCCATGTCGTGGCCGTCCACCGGGCCCACGTATCGGAACCCGAGCTCCTCGAAGAGCATCCCCGGCACCAGCAGCCCCTTCACGCCCCCCTCCATCTTTCCGGCCACCGTCTCCATGACCTCGCCCAGGCTCCGGGGCGCCTTCTGCAACAGCGACTTCACCTCGCTGCGAACCCGGTTGTAGACCGGGTTGGTGATCATGGTGGTCAGGTACTTGTTCATCGCTCCCACGTTGGGGGCGATGGACATGTCGTTGTCGTTCAGGACCACGATGAGGTCACGGTCGGTGTGCCCCGCGTTGTTCAGCGCCTCGTAGGCCAACCCGCAGCTCATGGCCCCGTCACCGATGATGGCCACCACCTTCTCCTTGCGGCTCATCAGGTCCCTCCCGGCGGCCATCCCGAGAGCGGCCGAAATGGAGGTGGCGGCGTGCCCCGCGCCGAAGGTGTCGTACTCCGACTCCTTCCGGCTAAGGAAGGGAGCCAGTCCTCCGTACTGACGAATGGTGGGGAATCGGTCGTTCCGGCCGGTAAGGATCTTGTGGATGTAGCCCTGGTGCCCCGTGTCCCACACCAGCCGGTCCCGGGGCGTGTCGAACACGTAGTGGAGCGCCACGGTCAGATCCGCCACGCCGAGACTGGCGCCGAAGTGGCCTCCAATCTGCGAAACCACGTCGATATGACGCTCCCGGGCCTCCCGGGCCAGATCCTTGAGCTCGCTCCGGGAGAGATCCCGGATATCGGCCGGCCACTTCACTCGATCCAGAACTGACACCTGCGTCGACTCCTGCCGGAGGTTCACTTGGAGAATGGCGCCACGGGTCGGCAGTGCCGCCTCGTGGCCCGTTCCCGTTACTCGTCAGTAAAAGTACTGCCACCGGGTCACCTTCACCAAGTCGCCGGA
>SLNQ01000184.1 GCA_007132965.1 Gemmatimonadota bacterium
GGTGTGACCTGAAGCGCAGATGAAGCCGCACTCGGGGATGACTCCCGGGGACGCGTAGCCAGCAAGGAGGGGCTCGGAGCGAGGGTGGGTCCGGAGCGAGGGCGGGTCCGGAGCTCAGCGGAACGAGGCGGCCGCCGCGCTTCCGTCCCGGCGCGGATCCGCGGCGCCCACCCAGGTCTCACCGTCGTGCCAGAGCATCTGGACGCCGCCGAAGTGGAGGCTGCGCGGTGCAAAGACCTGGGGGGCCCAGCCTCGCTCCCGGACTCCTGCCAACGTGGCCCCCGGAAATCCCTGTTCGAACTCCAGGACGGGGGTGGTGAACTGGGGGTTGACCCGAGGCATGGCGAGGGCGGCCGCGGGGGTCATCCCATAGTCCAGGACGTAGACGATGGACTGGATCACCGCCGGAGGGATCCTACCTCCTCCGGGAGAGCCCACGACCATCTCGGGCTGGCGGTCCCGGATGAGAATGGTGGGAGTCGTGGTGGAGGGGGGTGCCCGCCCGGGGGCAATCCGGCCGGGGCCCTCGGTGGAGAAGATGAAGAGACCGGAGTTCAGGAAGGTCCCGGCGGCCCAGGCCCCCGTCCCGAAATAGACGCCCTGGGTGAAGGTGAGGGATACGGCGTTCCCATCGGCATCCACCACGGACAGATGTGTCGTCTCCCCTTCCTCCTGGGCAGCGCGTCCGACAGCCTGGGTGGCGGCAGACGCTTCGGTAGGGCGGAGGGCCGGCGGGGTGGCCGGAAAGGGCTCGAAGCCCTCGCAACCGGTCGGCAGCGGGCTGTCTTCCCAGGGCCACGGCTCGCCGTCCGGGGCCTCGGGAGGCACCGTCGGACCGTCCGGACCCACCCACCGGCTCCGCTCACCGGCGTATCCGGGGGAGGTGATCCCTCGGGCCGGCACGCCCACCTGGTCCGGATCACCCAGGTGGCTTCTCCGGTCCCATGCCGCCACCCGGATGGCCGAGGCCAGGGCGTGGAGGGCCTCGGGAGAGGTGGTGGGAAGGCCGAGAGCCCGAAGGTCCCACGGACCCAGCAGGTTCAGACTCTGGACGATCTGCATCCCCGACTGGGGAGGAGGTGCGGAGAGGACGATCCTTCCCCGGTACTGACCGCAGACCGGGCGCCGCCATCTCGGGGTGAATTCGGCCAGGTCGGCCCTGGTCATGGGGTTGCCCCCTTCATTCAGCACCCGGATGATCTCGTCGGCCACCGCACCCTCATCAAACCCGGCACGGCCCTGGGCGATGATCCGCTCCATGGTGGCGGCCAGTTCGGGCTGGACCAACCGCTCCCCGGCTCCCAGGGGCCGGTGTTCGGGCCAGAAGAGCTCCCGGGCCCTGGGAGACTGGCTCAGCTTGACCGAGTCGCCGGCGATGGTGCGGGCCAGGAGGGGTGAGACGGGAAAGCCGTCCCGGGCCAACTGCACCGCCGGTTCCATGACCGTGGCCCGGTCCAGGGTTCCGTGTCGTTCCAGCAACTCCAGGAGTCCCGGTACCGTGCCGGGGACCGCCACCCCCCTGGGGGTATGGGTCGGTCCATCGTAGTGGGGGAAGGTGGTGTCCGGGTCGGCAGGGGCGACGGCGTAGAAGTCCAGGTACTCGGCCCGGCCCTCTTCACCGAGCCAGATCAGGGCACCCCCGCTCCCCCCGATCCCCGCCATCATGGGCTCCACGACCCCCACGGCGAAGGCGGTGGCCACGGCTGCGTCCACCGCGTTGCCCCCGGCCTCGAGGATCTGGACGCCCGCCTGGGTGGCCAGGGGGTGGGCCGAGGCCACCATGGCGTCGCCGGTCTCCCCCGGCGCCTCCGGCGTTTCCGCGGCGATCCGGGCGGGTTGGATGTCGCCCGAGTCGGTGGAGGGGGGAGGAGGGGCGGGGGGCTCGCTGGTGCCGCAGCCCGCCAAGAGGATTACCAGAGCTGCGATGGAGAGGGGAGAGCGAACCGGCAGGAAGGGACGGCTCCGTTGGGCCATGGCGAGGCGGAGGCCGACCGGTGGCGGCGGGGAGCCGGGCTTCGTGGGGTGCCGCTTCTCCGGCGCGTTCATCGCTCCTCCTCCTGCCGGTCCCATTCCTCGAACCAGCGCAGGATCTGGTTCAGGCGCTCCACCAGGTTCACAGGCGTTCCGGTGCGGGACAGCCCGTGGCCCTCGCCCTCGAACATGACCATCTCGGTGGGCACGCCCACGTTCTTGAGGGCGTAGAACCACTCCTGACCCTGGCCAATGGGGGTAATGTGATCGTCCGTGCTGTGGATGACCAGGGTGGGGGTCGTGACCTCATCGGCGAACTGGAGGGGAGAGCGGTCCCAGTAGTAGTCGAAGTTCTCCCAGAGCGAGCCTCCGAACTCGGCGTTCATGGCCCGGGGCGGGTAGGTCTGGGTCCCGGCCTCGGAGATCCAGTTGCTGACGCTCCGTTGGGTGACGGCGGCCCGGAAGCGGTCGGTCCGGGTCGTGATCCAGTTGGTGAGGAACCCGCCGTGGCTCCCACCTGTCACCAGGAGGCGGTCCTCGTCGATCCAGTCGAAGCGCTCCAGGGCGGCGTCCACCAGCGTCATGTTGTCCCGGAAGTCCACACCCCCGTAGTCGAGCCGGACCTGGCTCTGGAATTGGTGGCCCCACCCGGTGCTCCCCCGATAGTTGGTGAAGACCACCGCATAGCCGGCGGCCGCCAGCATGTGGTTCTCGTGGAACCACTGGTGCCCCCACATTCCACCGGGCCCCCCCTTGATGTTCAACACCAGCGGGTAGGTCTCCCCTTCCTGAAAACCCACGGGTCGGAGGAGGAAGCCCACCAGCGAGCCACCGCGGTCGTGCTCGAAGCTGAACCGCTCCAGGGGGTTCAGGGCGAGGGAATCCAGGAGCGCCCGATTCAGGTCCGAGAGGGGCTGGGCGTCGGACCCGTCGCTCCTGGCCGTCCAGACCTCCGGGAGCGACACCTCGTCGTGCCTGATGAAGGCGAGCCGGTCGCCGCCTCGGGAGTACGACGGTCCGTCCACGGTCGCGTCTTCCCCCAGCAGGAGGGCTTGGCCGCCGTCTCGCGTGAGCTGGAAGAGGGGTCGAGCACCGCGGTAGTCCGCTCCGAAGACCGGGGCGTCGGCGCCCTCGGGCCAGAGCACCCCGGCAGTGGTGAGGGCCATTCCGTCGTGGAGGACCTGCACGTCGCCCCCCTCCACGGAGATCCGATGAAGCTCGGTGGGCGCGTAGCGCTGGGCCTGGTGATGATACAGGAGGCTCTGCCCGTCAGGGGCGAAGAGCGGACGCTGCGCCCGGCCCTCCGGGGTCTCCAGGGTTCGCATCTCCCCGTCGGCCGGCGAGACGAGGTGGAGGTCCTGGTTGAAGCCGCCGTCGAACTCCTCACCCGTCATGTCGGCGTTGAAGGCCACCAGCCGCCCATCAGGCGAGACCTCGGCGTTGTGGACGTGCCAGGCGGAGTCCGCCACCAGGCGCTGGAGGGAGCCGTCGTCGGATGAAAGGAGCCAGAGGGTGCGGCGGGCCTGATCCAGGTACCGGCCCGGAC
>SLNQ01000221.1 GCA_007132965.1 Gemmatimonadota bacterium
GCTCGTAGTCTTCGCCGGTGCGCACCGCGCCCATGAAGGCGTCGGTCACCGCCACCGAGAAGCCGAAGTAGGTGACCTGAGAGGTGTCGTCCTTGCAGGTGATGAACTCGCGGATGTCGGGGTGGTCCACCCGGAGGATCCCCATGTTGGCGCCCCGGCGCGTGCCCCCCTGCTTCACCACCTCGGTGGAGGCGTCGTAGAGCTTCATGAAGGAGACGGGCCCCGACGCCACCCCCATGGTGGAGCGCACGTTGGCTCCGGTGGGGCGGAGGCGGGAGAAGGAGAAGCCGGTGCCTCCACCCGACTGGTGCACCAGGGCCATGGAGCGAAGCGTATCGTAGATGCCGCTCTTGCCGTTGGAGAGCGCATCGTCCACCGGAAGCACGAAGCACGCCGAGAGCTGCCCCAGGGGCCGACCCGCGTTCATGAGGGTGGGGCTGTTGGGCTCGAACTCGCCTCGGGTCATGAGGCCGTAGAACTGCCGGGCAAGCTCCTCCACCGCCGCGTCCGACGCCCCGTACCGGCGATCCTCCTCGGCGATGACCCGGGCCACGCGCCAGAACATGGTCTCGGGCTCCTCGGTGGGGTTGCCGTCCTCGTCCTTCTTCAGGTAGCGACGTCCCAGGACGATCCGGGCGTTCTCGCTCAGCTCGGCGGGAGGGAGGTCCGAGGGAACCTGGTCGTTGTAGATCCAGGGCTCACGGGGGGTGGAGGCTTCCTTGCTGGACGGCATGTGACGGTTCTCCTGGCGCGGGTGTGGAAAACTGGTGGAGAAGTGTGTGGAGAAGGGGTGGAAACCCTTCTCCAGCAGGTGGAAAACCGCCGAACATCCCCGTCAGAGGCCAAACTCCCTGTGGAAAGCCCGGCGGCCACACCACTAAATCTTGGTGTGGTCACCATGATACGACCCCATATGTAGTGGGTCAAGTACCCAAGATGAAGTTTTTCGGGGTCCGGGTCAAAACGACCATCCACTCTGTATGTACACCCCTGCGCCGTCGCCGTTGACCAGCGGCAGCGCCACACCCGCGCGGACCTGATCCGGGGTCTCGAAGAGGAGGCTGTGGATCAGGGTGAGCTCGACGCCCGCCGACGCCCGCTTCCGCCAGACGGGCACCTCCTGGCCCCTCCCCCGGGCTCCGGCGGCGTCGGCGAAGAGTCCCAGGGCCATCCGGTCCAGGTGGAGGGGAAGTGCGCCGAAGCCCCGATGGAGGTTCGCCACGGGCACCCTTACCTCCGCCGTGGCGGCCCAGGCCCGATCTCCGCCCACCACGCCCCGCGGATATCCCCGGACCGAGAAGAGCGGGTTCGTCGCCGAGGTGGTGAAGCCACCGAACCCGTCTCCGCCGCCGCCACCGCCCCCCACCAGGAAGTGCCGGGCACCGGCGCCGGGACCCGACGCCACACCTCCGGCCAGCCGGAGGCCCACCCCGCCTCGGCTGAAGTCGGGCATCCCCGCCCGAGGCTCGAAGGCCCTGAAGGCCCGGGCCAGGGCCAGCCCTTCGGTGAAGGAGCCATCTATCCCGGGCACCCCCACCAGGGTGTCGGCCAGGGCCCGGTGAAAGCGCCGGCGCCCCTGCACCGTCAGGGTCGCCCCTTCCTCCGGCGAGATGGAGAAGGGGAAACCTCGGACGGTGCTCACCGCCACCCCGCCCCGGAGTTCGGTGAGCCGCCGCTCGGGCAGAGCCAGCCGGAGTCGGGGGCTCGTCTCTCCGTCGGCCTCCCGGATCTCGCGGTGCTCCCGAACCTCCCGGACACCGACGCTGAGCTGACCCACCGAACGGATCCGTTGCCGCACCAGGTCGGCATCCACCCCCAGGCTCCGTTCCCGGGCCACCGGATACACCGTGTCGGCCTCCGTCTCCGGAACCGGAATGGCTCCCAGGGTCCGGTAGCTCTGCTCCCCCACTGCGGTGAGGACCGGCTGGCCCAGCCCGGCCCATCGCCAGCGGCTCCGCAGCTCGGTTCGCCGACCCGGATCCGGGACGCCCATCCCGACGCCGAGCGCCCATGCGTGGCGTCCCACCAGGTCGCGGCCCGAGGTTTCCAGGCCCACGACCCAGGGGAGCACGCGAACCTCGCCCACCGACTCCGGCTCGTGCCAGTCGGGAAGCCAGTACCGGGGCAGAAGGGAGCGGAAGGGGGACCAGGCACGGTCACCGGACTCGGCGTCCAGGCCCGGCGCCGCGGCGCCCGGCCCGCCGCCACCGGCCGCCAGCCGCTCTCGCACCGGCGAGGGCTGCCCCCAGCGGCCGGGCTCGAAGGGCATGCGGACCAGGTCCCAGCCCTGGGCGTCATGGAGGGTGAAGTAGATCCAGCGCCCCCGGGAGTCCACCGCGGGATGGTTGGCTCCGGTGAGCGTCCGGGTGATCTGCCGGAGGGGGCCTGCGGCCTCAGTGGCGCCCGGCTCCCGGGCCAGCAGGTTCCACGCCCCGTCCCGATCCCCGGCCCATAGCACCCACGATCCGTCCGGCGACCAGGCCGGCGCGGTGTTCACCGCCCGATCCTCGTGGAGCATGAAGGACGCCCCCTCCGGCGAGAGGACCTTCACCCCGGTCCACCCCCCCTGCCGCCAGCGAATGACCGCCAGTCGGGTCCCGTCGGGAGACCAGCGGGGATACGCCCAGTGAAGGGCCGGATCGAAGTCGCGCACGACCCGCTCCAACTCGCCGTCGCCGTCCAGGATCACCAGACGGCTCGTCCCCTCTCCCTCCTGAACCGCCGCCACCTGACCGGTCTCGGGGTGGGCGTCGGCGTGGACGATCCGCTTGTCCGTGGTGAGGCGCTCGGCGCCGCCGTCGGAGCGCACCCGGTAGAGATCGCGTCGCATGGACCAACGCTGGGTGAATTCGATCTGGGTGGCCCGAAGGCTTCCGTCCGGGGCCCACGACGGCGCCCCCTCGGTCCCGTTCCAGAGCGCCAGGGTGGTCTCCCCACCGTCGGCGTCCCGCAGGACCAGCCGGGTGTCGCTGCGGCCGTCGGCCCGGAGGTAGGCCACCTGGTCGCTGTCCGGCCGGGGGGCCGGGTGGGCCGCGGTCCGGAGACCTCGGGTGAGATACTCCACCTCCGTCCCCAGGGTACTCCCACCGTCGGCCTCCGCCCGGGCCAGGGTCTCCCGGGTCACCTCCTCCCGCCACTCATCCCACAGCTCGTCCAGCGAGCGGTCGGTGGCAACCCGGGCGGCGGCGTTCAGCCGGAAGGGGATCCACTGTTCCGCCGCCGCCTCGAGAAAACCCCGGACGGCGTCGGGGCCGTACGTCTCGTCCATCCAGTGAAAGAAGAGGGAGCCGAAGACGTACGGGCGGTTTCCGCCCGGCCAGACCGGTGACCGGCCCAGCGCCTGTCCCAGCGACTCCACGCCGTCCCCAAGAGCCTGGGCCCGGGTGGTGGACTCGAGGACCGTGCCGTGGATCCGGCCTCCGTCGGTGTGGGCCGACTCCACCTGCACCGCCACGCCCTCCAGGGCCCAGAGGGGAAGGAGGTGGCCGGTAAAGAAGGGCCAGTTCCTGGGCGCCCGGCCGAAGAGCCGGCGAGCGGCCCGGCCCAACGTCCCCGTCTTCTCCAGGTGAAAGACGTGGGCCAGCTCGTGGTAGGTCACCAGTCGGATCCAGTCATCGAACTGCGAGAGGCCGGTGCCGTCCATGGGGGGGCGGACCCACAGGACGATCCGGGGCGTGGGGGCCACCAGGGCGAAGCCGTTGGACAGATCGGTGTGGTCGGTGACCAGGAGTTCGATCCGTCCGTCCGGAGGCGGAAAGAAGGATTCGCGGAGGATCTCGTGACCTTCTTCGGCATAGCCGGCGGCGCGCTGGGCAACTTCCCGGAGCCCTTCGGCGTACACTACCCGGAAGTGAGGTGTATCGAAGGTCCGATATGACAGATCCGGACGGGCCAGCGGGAGCTGCGCCGCACCCGGGGTCGGGACGAACGTGGCCAGCACGACCGCCATTACAGCGGCCCGGGCCACCCGGGTCCACGGGCGAGTGATCGTCCTGCCCTTGCGTTGGGGATCCCTCACCTGTTCACCTCTGCGTTCATTCCTATACGAGGAGCACCTTTCATGGCACCGAACCCTTCCCGGATCCGGGAGAAACTGAGCCCTCCGCCCCACCCCGGCAACGCCCTGGCCGCAGCGCTCTCCAGCGCCGGCGCCTCGGCGCTGGAACGGTGCGCCCGCTCCCGCAGCCCGGGGACCATGCGCCTGGTGCGGGGCGCGGCGGCGGGAGCCGGCGCCGCCGGCGTCGTCTACCTGGCCCGCCGCCTCACCGACCGCCCCGACGAGCTGGAGTTCACCGACGAGATCCTGGCCGGGGCCGGACGCGGCGTCATCTACGCGGCGGTACTGGAGCCCTTCCTCCCGGGCCCGCCGGTGGTCCGCGGCGCCATTCTGGGGGTGGTGGAGTACATCACCGCTCCCTGGGGCGGAACCCTGGCTCGCCTGCAGAAGCTCTCGCCCGCCCGCAAGCTGCCCATCGTCGGCGCCCTCCTGGAGGCCGGCGACGCCGAGGACGACCCGTTCCTGGCCTTCGCCCTGTACGGTGTGGCGCTGGGTCTCTTCTACGGCAGCCAGACCCCACCGCCGAACGACGAATAGTACGCCCTCCCACGGCTTACCGGCCCCCTCCCACCAGGAGGGGAACCCGGAGCCCCTCGGCGGTGGGCTCGGCCTCCAGCTCCCGGGTCCACTCCGGCGGACACCGCTGGATATCGGTGAGGTCGCCTCCCTCTCCCCGCTGCTCCGGGGGCAGGATCCCCAGCAGGTCGGTGCCCGGCTCCTGGGGTCCGCCCCCCCATCCCCCAATGTAGCAGAACGCCCGAGGGCGCCCCTCCAGCACCCCGGGGAGGTAGCGGCCGGCCACCGCGTCTACCCGGTCAAAGAGGAGGTAGCGGGCGCCGATCTCGTCGGCTCGGGCCAGGAAGCCCTCCGGATCCCTGACGAAGGGGAAGGTCCGCCCCGGGGGGGCACCCAGGGCGTAGGCGATGCGGGGCTTCCTGCTCAGGAGGACGGCGTCGTCGGGGAGCGCCGCCGCCATCCAGCTCGCCGCCGCCCTGAATTCAGCGAAGCCGGCGCCGTAGCAGGAGAAGGCGTCGCCGGTGATCTCCACCTGCGTCCGACAGGCTCCGGCGACCTCGGCCTTCTGCAGGGTGGCGGGAATCGCCGGGCCCGCCAACGCCACCAGGCCGGTGGCAATCGCCAGGCCGGGAAGCGCACCGCCCTTCCACCGGAGTCGATTCTCCACCTCCCGGGCCACCCCCGCCACGACGGTGCCGGCATAGAGGAGGACGAGGGGGAGGAGGGGGAGAAGGAAGCGATCCCCGGACCAGACCTGGGGCCACAGGAGGATCATCCCGGCGTACAGGGGCAGGAAGAGCTCCGCGGGACCGGGCCGGCTCCGAACCTCCGAGGCCCAGCCCCAGAGGGCCAGACCCGCCAGAACGAGGCCGCCCACCAGCAGCAGCCACGTCGGTGCGCCGGGCCACCACTCGCCTGGCAGGACCCGACCCACGTACAGGACCAGGTTGTCCCAGATCCGCCCGAGGAGCCCCGGGACCGTCACCGTCCCCAGCTCGGGAGTGTAGGGGTCCACCAGCCAGAACTCGTCCTGGTACGCCCCCTCCCCGCCCCGGGCCGTGTGCAGCATCCATCCTCCCACCACCAGAGCCGTGACGCCTCCAAAGAGGGCCGCGGCCCTCCTGCGTCCGGCCCACAGGAGGGCCAACCCGAAGGCCAGGACCAGGGGGAGCCCCGCAGTCCGCACCCCGAAGGCCATGAGGGCGCTGAGCCCGCCCAGCGCCAGCCAGACGGTTTCGGCCCTGGACCCGGACGAAGCCGTCTCCCTCTCCTGCAACCCCCGCTCGCCGGCCCAGAGAGCCAGGAAGGTCCAGACCAGGAACCAGGGCTCCGACAGGATCCATCGACTGGCGTCCTGCCATCCTCCCGCCAGCACCAGGAGCACCGCCAGGGCCCCGGCGGGCAGGGGCCCCACTCGCCGGGCCGTCCAGGCGAACGCCAGGAGGGTGGCGGCGGAGACGGCCACCGCCGACGAGAGCTTGAAGGCCGACCAGGTGGTGGCGCCCAGGAGCATGAGGAGCGCCAGGACCATGGGAAATCCAGGCGGATACTTGGTGTGGACGGGCCGCTCCGGATCCCAGAGCTCGATGTAGCCCATCCCCTCGGCCAGGGCGTGGCCCAGCGCCAGGTATCCGGTGTGGTCTCCGCCGGTGTGGGGGGCGGGGAAGGCGATCCACGCCAGCACCGCCGCCTGCACCAGGACCACGCCCCCCCCCACCACGGGCCAGAGGAGGCGACCCCTCCCCGCATCGTCGCTTCGGCTGGACGACGTCCCGCTCACGGGGCCGCCTCCCGGCCCGGCGTCCAGCTCCCCAGCACCCGGGGGCCCGCGGCGCCGGTGACCCGAGGAAGGTTTCCGGGGATCCCCTTCAGGTGCGCCCAGGCCAGGAGCGCGAAGGCCGCCGCCTCCCGGGCGTCGGGGTCCATCCCCAGCGCCTCACGCCCCGTGTATACGGGCAAGGGCTCCAGCGCCCGCTCCAGCGCCTCCACCAGGGCCGGATTGCGGGCACCGCCCCCGGTGAGGACCACCTCCTGGATCTGATCGGTGGGAAGGTGCTCCCGGTAGGCCCGGGCCACGCTGCGGGCGGTGAGGGCGGTGAGGGTGGCCAGGAGGTCGTTCCAGTCCTCCTCCGACTTCGGCTCCACCTCGTCCACGATCCGGGCCAGGTAGGGTTCGCCGAACTCCTCGCGCCCGGTGGAGCGGGGCGGAGGACGCCCGAAGAAGGGGTGCCGCAGAAGACGCTCCAGGAGTGACTCCCGCACCGCCCCCCGCCGGGCCCGACGACCGTCCACGTCCCACGGGTCCCGACCGCCCGACGCCTCCCGGGCGGCACCGTCCAGGAGGGCCACCCCGGGCCCCGTGTCGAAGGCCACCACCCCCTCCGGCCCCCCGCGACCCGGCAGGTAGGTCACATTGCCCATCCCCCCCAGGTTCTGCAGCGCCCGTCCCCGCCCCGCTCGCCGAAGCATCACCCAGTCGGGCCAGGGAACCAGGGGAGCGCCGTGCCCTCCGGCGGCCACGTCCCGGGAGCGGAAGTCGCTCACCACCGGCACGCCGGTCTCCTCGGCCAGGGTGTGGGGACACCCGAGCTGGAAGGTGGCGCCGACCTCGTCCTCCCCCGGCGGAGCGTGCCAGACCGTCTGCCCGTGGGAGCCCACGGCGGCCACCTCGCCGGCAGGGATCCCGTTTCGCGCCAGGAGCTCGTTCAGGGCCCGACCGAAGGCTCGCCCCAGCTCCCGGTGCAGGTGGGCCAGCTCCCGGGGGCCGCCCAGCTCCAGCGCCCGGAGGAGCCGGCCTCGGAGCGCGTCGGGATGCACGGCGGTGGCAAAGGCCACCATGCGGGCGCTCAGGTGGGCCGGATCGTCACCCTGGACCTCCAGCACCGCCACGTCCACGCCGTCCAGCGAGGTGCCGGACATGACGCCGGCCACCTTCACCCTTCCCCCTCCCCCATCACCCGGGCCACCTGCCCCCCGGCTCGCTCCAGGAGGGCGTCGGCCTCGGACCGCTCCACCCCCCTGCGGTGCATGACGATGGCTGTCTTGACCCTTCCCCCGGCCCGCTCCAGCAGCTCCCGGGCCCCCGCCGGCTCCACGTCCAGGGTAACCCGCAGAATGCGTTCGGCCCGATCCTGGAGCTTGGCGCAGGTCACCTCCAGGTCCACCATGAGGTTCCCCCACACCTTTCCGCTGAGGATCATGGCGCCGGTGGTCAGGGTGTTCAGCACCAGCTTGGTGGCGGTGCCGGCCTTCATCCGGGTGGAGCCGGTGATGACCTCCGGCCCCACCAGCGGGGCGATGACCAGGTCGTGGGCGGCCCTCAGCTCCGGAGAGGGGGGAGTGCAGAGGAGGAAGCCGGTCCGGGCCCCCAGCTCCCGGGCCCGCTCCAGGGCTCCGTGCACGTAGGGGGTGCTCCCGGAGGTGGCGATCCCCAGGACGAAGTCGCCGGAACGGATCCCGCGGGCCTCCACGTCCCGGGCGCCGTCCTCCGCGTGGTCTTCGGCCCCTTCCCGGGCCCGGACCAGGGCTTCGTACCCCCCGGCGATGATCCCCTGCACCATCTCCGGGTCGGTCCCGTAGGTGGGAGGCATCTCAGCCGCGTCCAGCACCCCCAGTCGACCCGAGGTTCCGGCGCCCACGTAGAAGAGGCGTCCCCCGTGCCGGAAGGTCTCCACCAGGAGCCGGACCCCCCGGGCCAGCGCTTCCGTCTCGGCCCCCACCGCCTCGGCCACCGTCCGGTCCTCCTCGTTGATGATCCGCACCACCTCCCGGGCCGGACGTCGGTCGATGTCCCGGGAGCGGGGATTTCGCTGTTCGGTGAGGCGGTCGTCCAGCATGGACTCGGGTTCCGGTGGGAGCTGGAGGAGAGGGGCGGTCCGGGGTGTCGTGCTCCCGGCTCCAGGTGATATCTTCGCTGTTGGCCTGAAGGTCCGTCAGGTGCCCCGGAAGCTAATCAGCTCCGGACGCCCCCTGCAACGGGCCCACGAGCTACACTGCGGCTTCACCCCCCGAACCTCATGACCCCTCCACTCCTCCAGCGAGCCCGCACCCTTTCCCAGGACCTGGTGGAGCTGCGCCGCGACCTGCACCGCCACCCGGAGCTGGGCTACCAGGAGACCCGGACCTCGGACGTGGCGGCCCGGGAGGTGGGCGCCGCCGGATTTCAGGTCCAGCGGGGGGTGGCCCGGACCGGGGTCGTGGCCGACCTGGTGAGCGGAGACGGCCCCGCCGTGGCCCTCCGGGCCGACATGGACGCCCTGCCCATACAGGAACAGACCGGACTCCCCTGGGCATCCACGGTGCCGGGACTCATGCACGCCTGCGGCCACGACGCCCACACCTCGATCCTGGTGGGCGCGGCCCGCATCCTGGCCGGCCTCCACGCCGAGGGAGCCCTGCCGCCGGGGCGGATTCGGCTCCTCTTCCAACCCTCCGAGGAGGGCATGGACCAGGAGGGAAGGAGCGGCGCCCGCCGCATGGTGGAGGAGGGGGCCATGGAGGGCGTCCGGGCCGTGGCGGGCCTGCATGTGGGCGCCCACCTGCCCTCGGGCCGGATCCACCTGGCCCCGGGCCCCTTCTTTGCCGGCTCCGACGAGATCCGGGTCACGGTGCGAGGCCGCGGTGCGCACGCGGCCCGGGCCCACGAGGGCGTGGACGCCCTGGTCCTGGCCTGCCAGGGGGTGGTAGCGGCCCAGCAGGTGGTCTCCCGGCGGCTCGCGCCCCACGAACGGGGCGTGCTCACCCTGGCCACCATCCAGGGCGGACAGGCTCCCAACATCGTGGCCGACGAGGTCCGCCTCACCGGCACCCTGCGCTACTTCGAGCCGTCGGTGAAGCGGCGGCTCCGGGACGGGCTGGTGGCCTCCTTCGCCCACGCCGAGGCCTGGGGTGGGCGCGCCCAGGTCGACTTCCAGGACGGATACCCCCCGGTGGTGAACGATCCGGAGCTCACGGGCCGCCTGCGGAGCGCCCTGGCCGAGATCGTCGGGGAGAACGGCTTTCTGGAGGCGCCGGCAACCATGGCCGCCGAGGACTTCGGCTTTCTGGCCAGGGAAGCACCGGGGGTCTTCTTCTGGCTGGGCGCCGCCCTCCCTGAGCCCCGGGAGCACCACCATCCCGAGTTCGACATCGACGAGGACGTCCTTCCCCTGGGGGCCGCTGTCCTGGCCCGAGCCGCCATCGAGATGCTGGCCGGCTGAGAGGCCTGCCCCCCGGCGCACTTGCGGGACGACAAGAAGGTCGTGATTCTATCCGTGTCCCCCCCTGCAGTGTATACAAACCAAGGAAGTGGCACCTCCATGACCGTGTCAGAGCGTCGTCTCCGCCCCCTCGTCCCTTCCGTTCTGGCCCTGGTGCCGGCCCTGATCCTCCTGGCGGGATGCGAGCCGGCCGGGACGACGCCCGCGCTCACCGAGGCACCGGTCCAGGCCGACATTCCCTTCCCCGAGGACTGGCGCTTCAGCGCCGACGCCGAGCCGGTCACGGCGCCGGAGGGGATGGTGAGCACCACGGACTACTACGCCACCCGCGTAGGGCTGGACGTGCTGGAGGACGGGGGCACGGCCATGGACGCCGCCATCGCCGTCTCCTTCGCGCTGGCTGTGGTGAACCCCGCGGCGGGCAACATCGGGGGGGGCGGCTTCATGGTGACCCGACTGGCCGACGGTGAGACCTCGGCGCTGGACTACCGGGAGAAGGCCCCGGCCGCCGCCCACCGGGACATGTACCTGGACGAGGACGGGGAGCTCACCGACCGCTCGATCCTGGGACACCTGGCCTCGGGCGTACCGGGGACCGTCATGGGCATGTGGGACGCCCACCAGCGGTACGGCACCCTCCCCTGGGAGGAGCTGGTGCAGCCGGCCGTCGGTCTGGCGGAGGGGTTGGAGGTCCGGGAGCGACTGGCCCGGTCCCTCCGGAATTCCCAGAGGTCGCTGTCCATCTACGAGTCCACCCGGGAGGTCTTCCTGCCCGGCGGCGAGCCGCCGGAGGTGGGTGAGACCTTCCGGCAGCCGGACCTGGCCCGGACGCTGACCCGCATTCGCGACCAGGGTCCCGACGGCTTCTACCGCGGCGAGACGGCGGACCTCATCGTGGCCGAGATGGAGCGGGGCGGCGGGATCATCACCCACGCCGACCTGGCCGACTACGAAACCGCCTGGCGCGAACCCGTCACCTTCACCTACCGGGGATACACCATCACCTCCATGCCCCCCTCCTCGTCGGGAGGGGCCACCATGGCGCTCATGGCGCACATGCTGGAGGAGCACGACCTGGAGGCCATGGGATGGCACTCCACCGACATGATCCACCTCATGGTCGAGACATGGAAGCGGGCGTACGCCGATCGGAACCAGGTCCTGGCCGACCCCGACTACGTGGACATTCCCCTGCAGGAGATGGTGAGCCGGGAGTACGCCCGGACCCGCGGCGCCGACATCGTCCAGGAGCGGGCCACCCCCTCCGACGACATCGGCCCCGGGCTGGAGGTGGGCGAAGCCACCGAGACCACCCACTACTCCATCGTGGATCGCCACGGGAACGCGGTGGCGGTGACCACCACCATCAACTCGGGCTACGGCAACAAGGTGACGGTGGCCGGCGCCGGATTCCTGTTGAACAACGAGATGGACGACTTCGCCGCCAAGCCCGGCTTCCCCAACCAGTTCGGGCTGGTGCAGGGCGAGCAGAACGCCATCGAGCCGGGCAAGCGGATGCTCTCGGCCATGTCGCCCACCGTGGTGGCCGATCCCGACGACGAGCTCTTCTTCGTCACCGGAACCCCCGGCGGCTCCACCATCATCACCACCACCTTCCAGACCATCATGAACGTGGTGGACTTCGGGATGAACGTGAGCCAATCGGTGAACGCGCCCAGAGTCCACCACCAGCACCTCCCGGACCAGATCTACTTTGAGAACGCAGGACTCCGGTCCGAGGTGGTGGAGGCACTGGAGGCCCGGGGTCACACCCTCCAGGAGAGAGGGGGGACCTCCGGCGACGTGCAGGCCATCATGATCCTGCCCGACGGGACCCGGGCGGCCCACTCCGACCCCCGACTGGGGGGGACGGCGATGGGCCACTGACTGGGTTCAGTTCACCACCAGGCTGTCGTCCAGGCGGACGTCCACCGTGGCCCCCTCGGGGAGCACGGCGTGGCCGTCCCGGGTGGTGAGGGCGACCCCCAGACCGGCCACCGCGCCGGCGGCGGCGCCACGGACGGTGGAACGAGTGTCGCCGCCCAGGATCTGACCCACCAGGGCGCCGGCGGCGGCCCCTGTGGCTACCTTGGCGGCGCTGCGGGTTCGGGAATCGGCGGTCCCGGCCTCGGGATCTGCATCCACCACGGTCCCGTTCAGGGCCCGGGTGCGACCGTCCACCTGAACGGATTCGAGGCGAACGGCCAGGACGGCCTCGTCCTCGGGCCCTTCACTCTGGCGGGCATCGGTCACCAGGCCCCGGGCCCGGGTGCCTTCAGACAGGACGAGCCCGCCACTCCCGGTCACCGGCGCCACGAGCCGCAGGGCGAAGGTGTCACCGGCCTGGTGCGTCGCGGTGGACACATCCTCCGCCACCTCGAAGTGCAGGCTCGTGCCGGCGGCGATGGCGCGGGGTTCGGGTTCGGGTTGGCTGTCCCGGGCCTCCGGCGCAGTCGCCTGGTCCTGGGTCACCGTCTCCTCCGCCGCCTCCCCTTCCAGGTCCTCGGCCGATTCGGCGTCACCGCAGCCCGTGGCCAGGAGTCCGGCCAGGATGAGCGCGGGCACGACTCGGAAAATTATTCCAGTCTCGGAATGCAATCGCTTCCCGTTCATGGTCTGTCTTCTCCCTGAACGCCCATGGGGAGCTCGCTCCCCTGCCCCTGCTCCGGGGCGGCGTTCGTCCAGGTGGCCCCAGCCGGCGAATCCGGCCGGTTCACCCTCCTTGGAGGTGCAACGGTCGTGCCGCAACGTCCGGATCAGCCTCCGGAGGCCAGGATCACGGGCTCGTCGATCTGCACCACCATCCGGGTGCCCTCTCGGATCTGGGCGTGTCCGTCCCGGGTGGTCACCGCCACACCGGCGCCTGCCGCGGCCCCGACGACGGCGCCGCCGACGGTGGAGCGGGTGTCCCGACCCAGAATCTGGCCGATGACGGCACCGGCCGCGGCCCCGGTGGCCACCTTGGCGGCGGAGCGGGTGCCTGAATCACCGGCGTCGGCCTCCAGATCCGTCTCCACCACCGTGGCCCGAAGCGGGAACGTGGCTCCGTTCATGACCAGGCTCTCGAATGCCAGCACCAGGACGGCCTCCCGGTCCGAGGCGCGAGACGACTCCGACTCCAGGACCCGCCCCACCAGCCGGGCCCCCTCGGGGACCAGGACCATGCCGTCGGCGGCCAGGAGCTCCTCGGCTACCCGGACCTCGAAGCGCTCACCGGCCTCGTGGCTCCGGGTGGAGATGGACTCGTCCAGGACCGTCACGAGCCGGGCACCGGCGGGGATGGCCACCGGTTCGGGCTCGGGAGAAGCCGGCGCTGCGGTCTCCTCCGGCACCACGGCCTCCTCCGGCCGGGTCTCCTGGGCCGGCCGCTGGGCCTCCGGGGGCGTGGCCCCACCGGCGGCGGGTCTTTGGGCAGGAGGCGGCGGGGGCGGCGGCGCA
>SLNQ01000343.1 GCA_007132965.1 Gemmatimonadota bacterium
CTCCACCGTCGTCGGGATCCTCCCATTGCTCTGGAAGGCCGCCCTGCATCGGTCGATACTCGGCCGAAACCGGAGATCGATCCCCTGGACGGTCGGGCAACGACATGGACGTCTCGGACATAGCGAATCCTCGTGAAGTGCAATGAAGGGCCCTGGCGGATGCGGGGGGGGGAGGGTACCTCTCCGCCCCCCAACGGGGGGACCGGCGGAATGACTGTGCACCCTCCTGTGTTTTCCCCGCACCGATTATACCTCCACATGCAATTCGGGTGCCGCGAGCCGCAAACCGGCTGTGTCCGAACTGTTCTTCCGTCAGGAGCCCGGGTTCTTCGGGGTCCATGGGTGTTGTGGTGAACTACCCACAAGCGTCGTGGTCTTGCGATATCCGTAGCCGTGGTGCAGGCCGTGTCTTCCCCTCCAAACCCTTTGCCACCACAGCCTTTGGCACCTCGCCCCCCCAATCCCACGGCGGCGAACAAGACTTGCAACACAGTCCACTGCGCGGACGGCTGGATGAGCGCGGGGTTCCACCTCTGACCTCAAGAGATGACGTCAATGATGCTCATCGCGACCTGGGATGGTTTTCAACACCGGAGGCACGTGAGGCGAACAGTGCTTGGAACAGATGGAGCGGTGGCGAGGACCCACGTGGATCTCCTGAACGGTGCCGATGGACATCTCCTGGCGCCGCCCCGCTCCATCCGAGTCGGACCGCTTACCCATCGGGTCGAGCCGGACCGGATGCAGCGATTCGGGGAGTTGGTGCGCCGGAACCTGAACGTTGTGGCAGCCGCCGGCCTGATCCTCCTGACCCTCCCGCTGATGGCGGTCGTCGCACTCCTGGTGCGCCTCAGCTCTCCGGGCCCCGTCTTGTTTACGCAGCCCCGGGTCGGTGTGGATCGACGTCGGGACAAGCCCGGCGCGCCTGTGGATCCCAGACGGCGGGAGGATCACGGAGGGCGCATCTTCCTGATCTACAAGTTCCGCACGATGCGCACGGACTCCGGAGCAGGCGACCAGCAGGTCTGGGCCAGCCCCGATGATCCCCGCATCACGCCTGTGGGCCGCGTGCTCCGTCGGTACCGCCTGGACGAGCTTCCCCAGCTCTTCAACGTGCTGAAGGGCGACATGAACCTGGTGGGTCCCCGCCCCGAGCAGCCCGAGATCTTCAAGTCGCTGCGAGAGGAGATCCAGGAGTACCAGAGGCGCCAGGGGGTCCTGCCGGGGATCACCGGACTGGCTCAGGTCCACCAGCGCTATGATCAGTCGGTGGACGACGTCCGCCGAAAGGTGACCCTGGATCTGGCTTACCTGGAGCGGGTCTCGCCCATGGAGGACCTGCGGATCATGGCGCGAACCGTGCCGGTGGTGCTCTCCGGCAGAGGCGCCATCTGACGGGAGCCTGAACTCGGCTCCCTACCCTGCCCCCGCATCTCTCCGCGTCGGCTCCCAGCTCGGCTGCGAGCCACCCCGTACCGCCCGTCCAAACGCGTGGAGCACCGCCAGGTTGCTCATGAGGAAGAAGGCGGGCACGGAGAACGCACGGGGCACGTTCACCATCTGCCCCCGGGTCGCCAGAAGCCATCCCAGCCCGCCCAGGAGAAGGACACCCGCAGCCATGGCCGTGACACCGGCCGCCACCGCTGCCACGAATCTCCCCAGCGGGCTGCCGGGCGCCGCCATGAACCCCGCCCACAGGACCCCGAGCAGGACGGCCAGGAGCGCCGGGGGCACGAGCCAGCGGCACACCTTGTGACTGAAGAGCTTCCAGGCGAAGTCGGGATGCTCTCGGGGGTTCAGCAGGTGCCGCCACCTCCACAGGGTGGTCATCCCACGAGCCACGGTGCGCACCTTCCTGCGGTATTCCCGGTCCAACGACGGTGTCCGGGGAACGAGGCAGACGGCGGCCGGTTCCGACACCGCCCGGTACCCGTGGTCCCGGGCGATGAGGGCCGAAGCGAAGTCGCGACTCAGCTCAGGGGGGACCTCGACGGCATGCAACCTCTTGCGAGTGGCATAGAAACATCCCGAAGCTCCGACGATTCCCCCGGCCCGGGTCTCCAGCGCCCGCACGCGCATCTCGTAGTCAACGTAGCCGGCCTCGCCGGTATTGGCGTCTCCGTCGCCGGCCCCTGTGCTCAGGTCCCGGCCTGACACCACACCCACCGAAGGGTCCCCGAAGGGGCGGACCAGTGGCAGAAGCGCATCGGGTCGGATTCGGATCGATGCGTCGGTGTTCACGATGATCTCGCCGGTCAGGTGCTCTCGGGCCTCGTTCTCGGCCGCGCCCTTTCCCCCCCGGCCCTCGACCCGGAGAAGCTCGACACCCCGGTGGGCCCAGGCGCGCACCAGCTCATCGGTGCCGTCGTTCGAGCCGTCACTCACGATGAGGATCTGCCGTCGATCGAGGGGATACTCCAGCGCCGTCAGGCTCTCCAGGAGCGCCTCGACCTGGTGCGCCTCGTTGAACACGGGCACGGTGATGGAAATGGGCGGCAGCTCTGCCGGATCCCCCGCCGGTGGGGTCCAACGCCTCCGCCCGCTTGCCACCCGCTTCAGGAGGAGGGGATAGCCCGCCAGCGTGTAGACCAGGACCACACCGCCGCCCAGGGCGAGGAGGATCCCGGCCGTCATGGGACAAGCTTCGGTTCAGGGGCCACCTCACCGGCTACCTCCCGGTACACCTCCATGTACCGCTCGGCCCACGCCTTCACCGAGGCCACCTCCTTCATGCGGGATCGTCCGGCGCGAACTCGAGCTCGTGCCGCGTCCGGGTTCCGGTACACGTCCTCCAGGGCTGCGGCCAGGGCCACCGGATCCTCTGGTGGAACGAGGAGGGCAGTCTCGCCCCCGGTGAGGTCGGGCACCCCTCCCACCCGGGTCGCCACCAGGGGAATCCCGGCACTCAGCGCCTCGATGGCCACAACGGGCGTCCCCTCTGTGCGGGAGCTGAGCGCCACTACGTCGAAGGCGGATAGGAGACGGGCCGCTCCCGGGATTTCGCCGGTCCACCGCACCCGGCCGGCCAGAGCCCCCTGATTGGCCTGCTCGCGAAGCGCATCCCCCTCTCTTCCGGTACCAACGAAGCTGGCCCTGAAGTCGGGGACCGTGCTTCGACGCTCGAGCTCGTGCAGGGCGGCGAGCATCACGTCCGGACCCTTCTCCCGGCTCATCCGACCGATCCACCCCACGTGGAAGGCATCGGGAGGCACCCCGAGACGAGATCGGGCCTCGTCGGAACCCAGGAGCTCCGACACGGGAGAACGGGCATTGGGGATCACGTGGAGACGAGACGAGTCCACGCCGTCTTCTCGAAGCCCGTGGGCCATAGGCCGGGACACGGCCACTACGGCATCGAACCGCCGCAGGGCCCGGCGCTGGAGCCACTCGTAGGTCCGGTTGCGGAGCCCCCCACCGGTGAAGCCGTGGACCGTTGAAACGGTGGAAAACCCGGCCCGCCAGGCGCCTACACCTGCCA
>SLNQ01000392.1 GCA_007132965.1 Gemmatimonadota bacterium
CGAACACCAGGCCCACCAGGGCAAAGATGAGGATCTTTCCCGCGGTCATGTTGGCGAACAGACGGATGGCCAGGGCGAAGGGCTTCGTGAGCTTCCCCATGGCCTCCACCGGCGTCATGATCAGGAGCATCACCGCCTGCCCGGCGGGATGCAGTCCCCGGGGCGCGTAGAAGATGGTTCGCGCGTAGCCCTTCGGCCCCAGCGCCATGAACCCGGACACCTCGATCCAGAGGAGCGCCAGGAAGGCCAGGGCGCCCGTCACCGAGAGCGACGCCGTGGCCGAGATCCCGAAGGGGATCAGGCCCAGCAGGTTCATGTACAGGATGAAGAAGAAGAGCGTCAGGATGAACGGGGTGAAGCGGTCGGCCCCATGGCCGATGTTGGCCCGTACCACCTGGTCCCGGAAGAAGACCACCACCGCCTCCACCGCGTTGGCGAATCCGGACGGCGCCTCGTCGGCCTCCATGCGCTGGTAGGTGCGTCCCACCAACACGAAGGTGAGTACGCAAAGCACCGCGGCCAGCAGCAGGAAGACCACGTTCTTCGACGGACTGAAGTCGATGGTCAGGAACCCGATCTGTACGGGATCCCACTGGGGGAGCGGGATCTGGTAGCCGGCAATCTCGACGTAAGGGGCGTCGGAGACCTTCCCCATGAGCATGGAGCCCAGGTCGAAGACGCTCTCCTCGGCAGGGGCCTGGGGAGCCTGTCCTTCCTGTCCGTTTGTACCAGCCGCCGTTGCGGCGTCAGAAGTCATTCCCGCTCCGTCCCGTTTGATCGGTCCGTTGGTGCCTCCCGAAGCGCCCATGGCTCCAGGAGCAGCAGTACGAATAGTAGACCCACGAGGGTCAACAACGTCACCAGCGTATCCAGCTCATCCCGGCCGGCAACCCACAGGGCCACCGCCACCACCGCTACCAACCGGAGGAAGGTGCTGCCCACCCAGGCGGCCAGGAAGCCGGGCGAGCCCGTCTCCTGCACCACCAGGATGGCAAAGGCGGCAAGCTGCACCGCCAGCGCCACTCCTCCAGCCAGGACGACACCGTGCCGTCCCGCCTCGTCCAGCAGGCCCCATCCCGCCGCGACGGTGAGGGCAACCAGCCCCACGGCCACCGCGCCGTAGCGGAGCCAGCGCCTCATGGGCCTTCCCGTTCCTCGCGCTTCCGATCCTCCTCCTCGCGTGCCCGGTCCTCGGCCCGCTGCCTGGGGAAGAAGACCAGGTGCTGCAGCATGCTGTAGAAGCCGGCTCCGGCTCCCAGAAGCGCGCCCAGGATGGTCAACAGCGGGGTCGTCCCCAGCCGACCATCGACCCACCAACCAGCCATGAGAAAGAGCCCCGTGGCCACGGCAATGGTGAGCCCGTGTCCGGAGAAGCGCGCCAGCTCCCGCAGAGCCGAGTCGCCGTCCAGGTCGTTGGCGGCGGCCGGTCGGTCGGGGCGGCCCTCCGGGCCATCATCGTGGTCCGAACCAACCTCTCGGGTCATGGGGCATCCGGTGCAGGCTTCTCACAGCCCGCTAAGCTATCCGCTTGTGAAAAAATGCGCAAGCGTCTGAACCCCATCTCCGGCGCCGTTGCGAGCCGGACCCGCGCCACCAGGGGCCGGACCCCTCCCCACTGGCGCGGGTAGGCATGGTTGGTACATTTTCCCCCTACATTCCCAGCAGCTTCCGACAACCCCGGAGAGTCGTTTGGCCGACGCAGTGGCGGTACAGGATCAGGACGTTGAGCTCCTCGAGGAGACCGCCCGGGTGGCCCGGGACCTCCGGGCCGAGGTGGCCCATCGGATCGTGGGGCAGGAAGACGTGGTGGAGGGGCTGCTCCTGGCCCTTTTGGCCAACGGTCACGCTCTCCTGGTGGGCGTGCCCGGGCTGGCCAAGACCCTCCTGGTCTCCACTCTGGCCGAGGTCCTGGACCTGGAGTTCTCCCGGGTCCAGTTTACCCCCGACCTCATGCCCACCGATATCACCGGCACCGAGGTCATCGAAGAGGACCGGACCACCGGCCGCCGGCTCTTCCGCTTCGTGAAGGGCCCCATTTTTGCCAACGTGGTCCTGGCCGACGAGATCAACCGGACCCCGCCCAAGACCCAGGCTGCACTCCTGCAGGCCATGCAGGAGAAGACCGTCACGGCCGGGGGCGAAACCCACACCCTTCCCCGCCCCTTCTTCGTGCTGGCCACCCAGAACCCCATCGAGCAGGAGGGCACCTACCCCCTTCCCGAGGCGCAGCTCGACCGGTTCATGTTCGAGCTCCGGATCGGCTACCCGTCCCGGGCCGAAGAGGAGGAGGTGGCCATGCGCACCACCGGCGCCGCCGAACCCCAGGTGGGCCGGGTCATCACCGGGAGCCGGCTCATGGAGCTCCAGGCGCTGGTGCGTCGGATTCCCGTGGCACCCTCGGTGGCCGCTCTGGCCGTGAGGCTCGTCCGCTCTACCCGCCCGGACGCTGAAGAGACCCCGGAGTCCATCCGCCGGCACGTGGCCTGGGGAGCGGGACCGCGGGCTTCGCAGTACCTTGTGCTGGGGGCGAAGGCCCGGGCGGCCATCCGCGGCGAGCCCGTCCCCACCTACGACGACGTTCGGGCGGTGGCCCCCATGGTCCTGGCCCACCGGGTGGTGCCCAGCTTCGAGGCCGAAGCCGACGGAGTCACCCCCCGCGACGTAATCCGGACGCTCCTCGAGGAGAGTCAGGCATGGAGCTGAATCGCGACAACCCCGAAGGAGACGACCAACCTCCGAGTCCCCGGTGCGCGCCGGGGGCTAGGCGCCTGATCGGAGAGGTAGGTGCGGCCGCCCGCGGGAGGGGTTCGTGAGCGGACTGCTCCTGGGGGTGGTCATTGCCTTCCTCCTGGCATCGGCCGTCCTGTCGGCCATGGAGACCGCCACCTTCTCGGTGAGTGCCTCGCGCCTGCGGACCATGAGGGAGGAGGGATTCCGGCGCGCCGAGACCCTTTACCGGGTCCGCTCGGTGATCCCGGGCATCCGGCCCACCACCTTCCTGGTGAACACCGTGTTGAACGTGGCGGTGGCCGGGCTGGCCGTGGTGGCGGCCGTGGAGAGCATGGGCACCGCCGCCGCCTTCTGGGCCCTCCCTGCCGCCATCGCCGCGATCCTGGCGGTGGGAGAAGGAATCCCCCGCTTCATCGCCGCCCGCAACTCCATCCGGCTGGCCCTCCTGGCCGCCCCCCTCCTGGTGCTCCTGGAGCGACTGACCCGCCCCTTTCTCTCGCCCCTCATGCGGCTGGACGCCCTCCTGGTGGGCCGCAACGGCGAGGACACCCCCACGGCCGACGAACGGGAGCTCCAGGAACTCACCGAGCTGGGCCGAAGGGAGGGGGTGGTGGAAGAGGAGGAGTACCGGCTGGTGGAGCGGGCCTTCCGCATGGACGAGCTGTCGGCCTGGGACATCATGACGCCCCGGGTGGACATCTTCGCCTGGGAAGACTCCCTCACCCTGGACGAGGTGA
>SLNQ01000061.1 GCA_007132965.1 Gemmatimonadota bacterium
ATGCGGCCCTCCACGTTCAGATCGTCGAATTCCAGGGCCCCGAGGGCGCCCTCCTGCTCCCGGTAGAAGGCCTCCATCCGCTCGCGCTGACGGGGCGAGCCCAGGTCGTGGAAGCGGAGAAGTCCCGAGCGGTCCTGGGAAAAATGCCGCACCGTCTGCACCAGGTCGCTGGTCTCCGGGTCGTCGGCGGAAGCGGGACCGAGGCTTCCCGGCGACTGGGCCGCGGTGACCAGGGCCAGGAGCGCCAGGGCCAGGAGGACGACAAGAGGGCGTGAAAGGCGAGGCATCAGGAAGGAACTCCTCTGCTGTGACGTGGACGGCGGCCTGCGGCGGAGGCCGCACAAGCTCAGGGCTGAGACTGGGGCCGCCGGGTGCCCACGTCAACACCTCGTCCCGCGCCTCGTAGAGCACGTGACGGGGCGACGCGGGGGCGCGGGCCTCGGGGCGTTCTGCGGAGCGCGCCCGGATTCGTGCCCCACCGGCACACCGCAGCGCTCCGCAGCACAGCGAGCCCCGTACCCTCCTGGCCCGACAGGCGAGCGAGCCCCGAGGCCCGCGCCCCCGCGTCGCCCAGCCAGACCCGTCGCCCCACCCGGACCCGTGGCCCCGCCCCGGGGTGGAAGGAGTGGGCCGCGCCCCCGGCTCGGCCACCCACCCACCACCACGATCCAACCCACGACCACAACCCGACCAACGGAGGCAAACGACACGATGCAGGCCCTGATCACCGGCAACAGCTCCGGCCTGGGACGAGGACTCACCCGGGTCGGCCTGGAGAAGGGATGGACCGTCTACGGCACCAGCCGCCGCGGCTCGGACCTGGACCACGAACGCCTCCACGACGTCCGCTGCGACCTCTCGGAGCTGGAGGCCGTGGGCGACGCCCTCGCCGAGCTGCTGGGCCCCACGCCGGAGCTGGACCTGGTGGTCCTGAACGCCGGCATGCTGGGAGAGATCGGCACCATGCCCGAGACCCCGGTGGCCGACCTGAAGGCCATCATGGAGGTGAACGTCTGGGCCAACAAGGTGATCCTGGACTGGCTCCACCGGCACGCCGGTCGGGTGGACCAGGTGGTCATGATCTCGTCAGGGGCTTCGGTGCTGGGCAACCGGGGGTGGAGCGGCTACGCCCTCTCCAAGGCGGCGCTGAACATCCTGGCCCGCCTCTATTCCCACGAGTTTCCGGACAGTCACCTGAGCGCCCTGGCCCCGGGGCTCGTGGACACCGCCCTCATCGACGAGGTGCTGGAGGTCCCGGACCCCGACGCCTTCCCCGGTATTCGCCGCATTGAGGAAGCCCGGGGCACCGAGCGCATGCCGGGGCCGGTGGAGGCGGCCCGGAAGGTCATCGGGGTGCTTCCGCAGCTCCGGGACTTTCCCAGCGGCGACTTCGTGGACATCCGGCAGATCCTGGCCCCCCGGGAGTACGAGGAGCTCATGAAGGCGCGGAACCGGTGAGCCTCCCGTCGTGGCTCCGTATCGCCGGGGTCGCCGTGGGGGCGGTGGCCATCGTCCTGGTCTTCAACCTGGCCGTCTTCCTCCTGTTTGTGCTCCCGCCCCTGGCGGGGCTCCTCTGGGCGGCGGCGGTGGGCGCCGGTTTCCTCTGGTGGCACGCCCGGCCGCGCTCCGATGGACGCCCCACGGCGCTGGCCCGGCGAATCCGCATCCGGCGGCCCCGGGTACCGGTGTGGTGGATCGCCGGGACCGTCGGCGCCACCTTGGTGGGCATGCTCGGCGTGGCCCGCTTCGTGGAGCTGGCCACCGGACCGCTGGACATGGCCGACTCGCCCTTCCACCGGGACATCCTGGCCTACACCGAGACCCTGAGCGGCTGGTTCGCCTTCGCCTTTGCCGCCGCGGTCGTGGTCCCCATCATCGAGGAGTTCGCCTTCCGGGGCCGACTGCAGCGCGCCATGGAGTGGGAGTGGGGCAACCCCGCCGTGGCGGTGGTGGCCGCCGCCGCGGTCTTCGCCGTGGTGCACGTGGGCGGACCCCATCCCTTCCTGCTGGTGGTCCCCTTCCTGGTGGGCATCGCCTGCGGCGTGGTGGTGATCCTCTCGCGGTCCATCTGGCCCGCCGTGATCCTCCACGGGGTGTGGAACGGGCTCATGTCGCTGCTGGCCCTGGCCGACCGCTGGATAGACGAGATGCCCGAGGAGACGGGGACGGGCCTGTTGGTCCCCACGGCGGTGGTGATGATCCTGCTGGGTGGAGCGTGGTGGGCCTACCTGGTGCGGCGGTGGCGGCAGGAGTTCGCCCCACGGCCGGGGGCGTCAGCGGCTCCGGAGTGAACGCAGCCGCTCCAGCATCCGGCGGGTGTGACCCCCTTCCCAGTACACCCGACCGCAGCCGGGACAGCGCCGGAAGCGCTCTTCCCGCTCAAGAACGCCCGGGGGCACCGTGGGGGCCGCCGGGTCGGACTCCGACTCAAGCTCCTGGAGCTCCCGCCGGCCCACCTCCACCAGCGGCTCGTTGCAGCGGCTGCAGCGGGTGAAGGGGGCGGCCTCGGGGTCCAGCCCCAGGCGCCGCACCAGGGCCCGGAGCTGATCCCAGGGGCCCTTGTCCTCCACCACCACCACGTTCCGGACCCGCCAGTTGCGGGGCAGCTCCCGGTCGCGGGTCAGCAGCATCCGGTCCTCGGCCAGCGCCCGGCGCACCAGGGCCTCGTCGGCCAGCCCTCCGGCGCCGGCGGCGTCGTAGCCCATGACCCGGAGCCACCGCGCCAGGTGCTCCAGCATCTCGTCCACCAGGAACCGGGGACGGGTATCCGCCTCGGGAAGCCGGGGGCCCACCCGCTTCTCCAGGCCCACCCGCCGACCGCAGGTGCAGTGGAGGGTGCGGCCGAACTGGAAGAGGGTCACGTCGTACTCGCGGCCGCAGCCGGGACAGGCGATGCTCATCCCACCTTCCACATCCGGAGTCGCTCGGCGTGGCGGTGCTCCAGGATGCTGCGGATGCGCTGGTGGCGGGGATCCTCCAGCTCCGGGTCCGCCGCCACCACCTTCCGGGCCAGGGCCCGGGCCTGCTCCAGGAGCTCGCCGTCGGTGCTGAGGTCGGCAAAGCGGAGGAGCGGATCCCGGCCGTGCTGCTGCGAGCCGAAGAGGTCGCCCTGCCCCCGGATCCGGAGGTCGGCCCGGGCGATCTCGAAGCCGTCGTTGGTGCCGGCAAAGACCTGGAGGCGCTCCCGGGCCGCCTCCCCGGGCTCGGCGATGAGCACGCACCAGGACTCGTCGCCGCCCCGCCCCACCCGCCCTCGGAGCTGGTGGAGCTGCGAGAGCCCGAAGCGCTCGGCGTGCTCAATGACCATGACGGTGGCGTTGGGTACGTCGATGCCCACCTCGATGACGGTGGTGCTCACCAGGAGATCCAGCTCGCCGTCCCGAAAGGCCCGCATCACCGCCTCCTTCTCCTCGGCCGGAAGCTGCCCATGGAGAAGTCCCAGCCGCCGCTCTGGGAAGACCTCCCG
>SLNQ01000276.1 GCA_007132965.1 Gemmatimonadota bacterium
CCGTGGTCCGCTTCATGAACCAGCACGAGGCGTCCCATCCCCCGGACACCCCCTGGGGCCCCCTGCGCATCGTGTACCTCCAGTACGCCAGCGACCCCATCACCTTCTTCGAGCCCGAGGCGCTCTTTCGCAGCCCGGCGTGGCTCGACGAGCCCCGGGGCCCCGACGTGAGCGACCGTCTCCGCTGGTATCCGGTGGTGACCTTGCTCCAGCTCCTGGCCGACCTGGCGGTGGGCGATGCCTCACCCGTGGGCTACGGTCACGTCTACGCTCCCGAGCACTACGTCGATGCGTGGATGGCGGTGACCGACCCGCCGGGTTGGCCCCGCGCGGAGGTGACCCGGTTGAAGGACCACCTGGCGGTGAAGCTTGCTCCGGAGGAGGGGTAGCCGAGCCAACGGCGGTGGCCGGTCGGCACTCCGGACACACCCGAACGCACGTGGCGACAGCATCTTGCCTCGACTCATCTTGCCCCCTTGCCGTGTCGGCCAAAACCAGAAAGATTGTCTTATGCACAGAATACTTGGCTACTTTCTGGATGAGGAGAGGCCGTATGCGGACCCCGAACGTCTCCGAGAGCTACCTGCGGCACCCCACCAGCACGCTTCTGGCCACCCCCGGTTCGGTGCGGGTGCTGCGCGAGCTCCTGGAGTCGGAGCCACCCCTGCCGGTACGCGCGCTGGCCGATCGGACCGGGCTCAGCGCCCAAGCCGTTCGCAACACCCTGGTCGGGTTGCAGGAGGGGGGCATCGTGGAGGAGCTCGGAGAAGGAAGGAGTCGCCTCTACCGGCCTGACCTGGGGCACCCCCTCTACCTTCCTCTGGGCGCCCTCTTCCGGGCCGAAGCCGAACGGTTCGAGACAGTGCTGGACGGGCTCGCCACCGCCGCTCGGAATCTGACCCCCACTCCCCTGGGCATGTGGGCGTACGGGAGCGTGGCACGGGGCGACGACGATCCCCACGGCGACATGGAGGTGGCCCTGGTGGCCGCCGACGAGGAGGTGGAGACCCCGGTGGCCCGCCTCCAGGAGATGATCGGTCCGCTGCAGGACGTGCAGCGGGTCTGGATCTCGGTGGTGGGCCTCTCGCCTGGCGATGTGCGGCGACTGGCCGGATCCAACGACCGCTGGTGGCGCGGTGCCACCGAGCCCCACCTGCCCATTTTCGGTAAGAACCCGGACACCCTGGCACAGGAACTGGAACGACCGGGTCGCCCTCGGGGGACGTTCCGGGAGGCATCTCGGTCGAGGCGCGCGCGGTAGGACCAGTGGAGGTCGCCGGTACGGAGGCTCCGACCGCTCACACCGGCAGACCAACCCCCTGACTCCGGCGGATCGCCCTCCCGACGTCGGCGGATCCAAACCCTGCCGCAAATTCAACCGCTCACTCCGGAGGATCCAACCCCTCCCAGAACCGGTCCATCTTCTCCGGGCTGATCACCTTCCGGCACGAGCCGGTGGTATTGGTGGGCCTGATTCCGCGGAATCGGTGGGTCTCCACCATGGCCCGCACCGGGTCGTCCGCCACGCTGGCCGGCACCGCCATGGGCGGCGCCTGATCCGGGATCCGACACCCGTTCAGGTCCAGGAAATAGGGCTCGCCGTAGCGGCCCATCTTCACCTCGAACCCTCCCTCGTGCACCGCCTTGTGGTGCGGGTGGCAGAGGAGCACCAGATTGTCCAGGCTCGTCTTTCCCCCCAGCGCCCAGTGCTCGATGTGGTGGCTATAGGCGTAGCGGGATCCGCAGCCCGGGAACCGGCACCCCCCGTCCCGGGCCCAGAGTGCCCGCCGGATGGCCGGCGGGATGACCCGAGTCTTCCGCCCCACGTCCAGGATCTCGCTTCGGGCCCCACGAACGATGCGCACCACCGCCGAGTCGCAGGTGATGCGCCGGGCCGTCTCCAGCGACACCGTGGCCTGGCCGTCCAGCTCCGCCCGGCCCCCCTTCTCCCCCTCCAGCGTCTTCTGGTCCACGTTGAAGAGCACCAGATACCGCTCCGCCGACGCGCTGGGCGGCGTGCGGGAGCAGGTGCAGGGGTTGGGGGGCGCAGCAGGGGCGGGCGATTCCACGGAAGCGCGCTCCGACGCGCCGGGCTGCGAGGCTTCATCCGGGGTCGGGGCCGCTTCCGCTGAATCGGACGCAGGAGTTTCAGTCGCGGGCGCATCGGTGTCCGGGGGTGCGGCCCCGTTCGTGTCCGTGTGTGCCGCCGGCGATTCCGCTGAATCGCTCTCCTGCGAGCGAGCCTGCGACTCCTCGTCCAGATCCGTCCGCGCTCCCGCGGAATCGCCATCCCCCACCTCGCACTCGGGCGCTCCGCATCCACCCGGCAGCTCGAATCCCGCCTCCATGGCCCGCTCCAGGATCAGACGCAGGGCGTCGGCGCGCCGCTGCTGGGGCTTCACCTTCTTCACGGCCGGGCCCCAACGTCCTCCCTCCGCCGACCACGCCCAGTCCCTCAGGAACAGGGCGTCGCCCGCGGCGTCGATCACCCGCATCAGGAGCGCCCCCACGTCCGGGCTCACCAGGCCCCGGATCTCGTACATCCCGCCACCGCCGGGCCGCACGCTCAGCCGGCGGCGCTGGTAGCGACGATGTTCCGCCTCCTCGTCGCCCCACTGCTCCAGCTCCCGCCACCGCTGGAGCTCCCGCTCGAGCTGGCGGGCGGTGCACTCCCGGGCCAGCGGGAGGAGCTCGGTCTCGTTCTCGGCCGTGGCCACCCGGGTGAGGCCTCGCACCTTGGAGAAGCTGAGCTCGCCCTTCGCCATGGCCCCGCTGGTCTCGGGCAGCTCGAGAAGCGCCCGGGCCACCCGCACCCGCTCCCGGGCGGTGACGCGGTTCAGCCCCGTGTTCATCTCGAGCCACGCCGCGCAGTCTTTGTGGCCGGCCGGCTTCCATCCCTCCCGGCGATCGAACTCGCCGATCATCAGCAGCAGCCGGTGCTCCGCCGCCGACATGTGGGCCGAGAGCTTGATGATCCGGTCCCCCAGCTCGTCGATGGCGTCGTCCTCCGGCATGTCCATCAGGTCCGAGAGGTCGTCGAGGGAAACATCCGGCGCGGAGGAGGGGGCGGCGTCCGGAGATTCCGGCGGTTCCGGCGATTCCGCTGAATCGGGCTGCTCGGACGAGGACCGGGATTCCGCGGAACCGGGGGGCTGCGTTCCCGCGGCCTCGGGGTCCGGATTGGCCGGCTGCGATTCACCGGAAGCGCTCGATTCACCGGAATCGGACGATGGCCCTGGCGCAGACTCGGAGTCGGGGTTAACCGGCTGCGATTCATCGGAATCGCTCTCGTTCGTCCGCTCCCGGACCACGAGGGTGGTCCAGCCCTCGTCCTTCTCCAGGCCCCAGCCTTCGGACGTGGTCTCGGGCCCCGTGCTGGGCGTTCCGGGCTCGGCATCTTCCATCCACACCCGCCCCACCTCCTCCCCCACCCTCCGCTTCCGGTACCCCATCATCCCCTCCC
>SLNQ01000146.1 GCA_007132965.1 Gemmatimonadota bacterium
AACATCGGGCTCATCTCGTCGCTCACCACCAACGCCCGGGTCAACGACCTGGGCTTCATCGAGACGCCGTACCGGAAGGTGGTGGACGGCCGGGTCACCGACGAAATCGAGTGGCTCAGCGCCAACGAGGAGGAGGAGGTCCGGATCGCCCAGGCCAACGCACCCCTGGACGCCGACGGCAACTTCCTGAACGAGTACGTGCTGTGCCGGGAGCGGGGTGACTTCCCGCTGCTGGAGCCGGGAGACATCGACTACATGGACGTGGCCACCGACCAGCTCGTTTCGGTGGCGGCGGCCCTGATTCCCTTCCTGGAGCACGACGACGCCAACCGGGCCCTCATGGGCTCGAACATGCAGCGGCAAGCCGTGCCCCTCCTCTTCACCGACGCCCCGGTGGTGGGCACCGGGCTCGAGGCCAAGGTGGCTCGGGACTCGGGCGCCGTCATCACCGCCCGGCGCGGCGGCGAGGTGGTGCGGGTCACCGCCGACGAGATCGTCATCGACACCGGCGCGGTGCAGGCCAAGGAGACGGATACGCCCCTGGCCAAGCTGGCGCAGTTCGATCGATACAAGCTGAAGAAGTTCTGGCGCACCAACCAGGACACCGCCATCAACCAGCGTCCGCTGGTGGAGAAGGGCGACGAGGTGGAGCCCGGCGACATTCTGGCCGACGGGCCCTCCACCGACCACGGCGAGCTGGCCCTGGGCCGGAACCTGACCGTGGCCTTCATGCCGTGGTTCGGATACAACTTCGAGGACGCCATCGTCCTGTCGGAGCGGCTGGTGAAGGACGACGTCCTCACCTCCATCCACATCCAGGAGCTGGAGCTCCACGTCCGCGACACCAAGCGGGGGATGGAAGAGATCACCCGGGAGATCCCCAATGTCTCCGAAGACGCCCTCACGGATCTGGACGAGCGGGGGATCGTGCGCATCGGCGCCCGGGTCAAGTCCGGCGACATCCTGGCCGGGAAGATCACCCCGAAGGGCGAGACGGAGCTCTCTCCGGAAGAGAAGCTCCTCACTGCCATCTTCGGTGAGAAGGCGAAGGACGTGAAGGACTCGTCGCTGAAGATTCCCCCGGGAATGAGCGGCGACGTCATCGACGTGAAGGTCTTCAGCCGCCGCATCGACGACCCCCTCCTGGAAAAGGAGCACGGGGCACGGATCGGTGAGCTGAGGCAGTGGGAGCGCGACGAGATCCGCCGGATCCTGGAGGCCCGCGACGAGGAGCTCAAGGAGCTCATGCACCTCCAGACGGTGGCCCTCTGCCTGAAGAAGGGATCGGTGGAGCCCCTCATTGACGAGGGAACCAAGCTCACCAAGGCCGAGCTGGAGGGGCTGGACCTGCGGGAGACCGATTTGGGCACCCTGAAGGTGCAGAACAAGGAGATCTCCGAGCGGATCCGGAAGCTGGTGGACGTGGCCTCGGACCGCGTGGACAAGGTCCGCAAGCGCACCGAGGAGCAGATCGACAAGGTCTTCCAGCCCGACGAGCTGCCGCCGGGCGTGGTGCAGCTGGTGAAGGTCTACCTGGCCGAAAAGCGGAAGATCGCCGTGGGCGACAAGATGGCCGGTCGCCACGGAAACAAGGGGATCATTGCCCGGATCGCCCCGGAAGAGGACATGCCCTTCCTTCCCGACGGCACCCCGGTGGACATCGCGCTGAACCCTCTGGGCGTGCCCTCGCGGATGAACGTGGGGCAGGTGCTGGAGACCCACCTGGGGTGGGCGGCGCAGGTCCTCGGCTTCGAGGCCAAGACCCCCGTGTTCCAGGGCGCGTCCGAGAATGAGATCGGGCTCCTCATCAAGCTGGCCGGTCTGGCGTGGGCCGCCAAAGCCCGACGGCTGGACGTGGAGGTGCCCTTCGCCGACATGGATCGCCTCCGGGTACTCCTGGAGGGCGCCCAGGAGGTGGCCCCGGGTGCCACGATGATCTCAGAGGAGCCGGCGCCCGAGCCCTCGGTCAACGGTGGCGAGCCCGGCCAGGACGATGACGTCCGGGGTCTGGGCGCATCGTTGGATCAGTACCTGAGCGCCGACCTTCCGAAGGGTCCGGCGGCCGAGGTGAAGGCCCTGGCCGAGTTCGTGGTGGAGATGGGCCGGAGCTGGGCCGAGCGGGAAGGCGAGGACCTTGAGGACTTCCTCCCCGCCGTGGCGGCCATCGCCGGCAAGAAGAAGCTGAGCGAGGGGCTGGAAGACGCCGTTCTCCAGCTTCTGGCCCGGGCCGAAATCCGGCCCGACGGCAAGATCTGGCTCCGGGACGGACGCAGCGGACAGCGCTTCGACTTCCCCGTCACGGTGGGTGCCATGTACATGCTCAAGCTGGCCCACCTGGTGGACGACAAGATCCACGCCCGGAGCATCGGACCCTACTCGCTGGTCACGCAGCAGCCGCTGGCCGGGAAGGCCCAGTTCGGCGGCCAGCGCTTCGGTGAGATGGAGGTGTGGGCGCTGGAGGCCTACGGTGCCGCGCACACCCTGCAGGAGATCCTCACGGTGAAGTCCGACGACGTGAGCGGCCGCTCCAAGGTGTACGAGGCCATCGTGAAGGGAGACAACCTCCCGGATCCCGGTGTCCCCGAGTCGTTCAACGTCCTGGTCAAGGAACTCCAGGCGCTGGGCCTCTCGGTCACTCTGGGGAAGAATGACTAAGCCCCGGGACGGAGTTGCCACGCATGGGTCGTCCCCACTGCTCGTTGTAGAACGCCCCTTTTACCCAAGGGAATCGAAGGTATGATCGACTTTCCCCGGTCCAGAGACGCCCGCGACGCGGACTTCGACTTCATTCAGCTCAGGATCGCCTCCGCCGACGAAGTGCGGAGCTGGTCCTACGGTGAGGTGACCAAGCCCGAGACCATCAACTACCGCTCCTTCAAGCCGGAGAAGGACGGACTGTTCTGTGAGCGCATCTTCGGTCCCGTAAAGGACTGGGAGTGCCACTGCGGCAAGTTCAAGCGGATCCGGTTCCGCGGCCACGTGTGTGACCGCTGCGGCGTGGAGGTGACCCTCTCGAAGGTTCGCCGCGAGCGCATGGGCCACATCGAGCTGGCCGTGCCCGTCTGCCACATCTGGTTCTTCAAGACGCTCCCCTCGCAGCTGGGTTACCTGGTGGGGATGTCGCTGCGCGACCTGGAGAAGGTCATCTACTACGCCAACTACGTGGTGACCCACCCGGGCAAGCAGGAACTGGAGTACCTGGATCTCCTGGACGAGGACGAGTACTACGATCTCCGGGTCAAGGCCCGGGAGGAGGGCGACGACGACTTCAAGGCCCAGATCGGCGCCGACGCCGTGCGCACCCTCCTGAAGGAGCTGGACACCCCGGAGCGAGCCGTCATCTACAAGAACTCCGACGGCAAGGGGCTCGACCGGCTGGCCGACTGGCTGCGCCACGAGATCAAGACCGAGACCTCGCAGCACCGCAAGAAGAAGAAGCTGAAGCGGCTCAAGG
>SLNQ01000324.1 GCA_007132965.1 Gemmatimonadota bacterium
ATCATCGGGGGGCTGTCGGGGATCTTCATGGCGTCGACCCCGGTGGACATCCACATCCACGACACCTACTTCATCGTGGCCCACCTCCACTACGTGCTGTTCGGCGGCAGCCTCTTCGCCATCTTTGCCGGGATCACGTACTGGTATCCAAAGATGTTCGGCCGGATGATGAACACCTTCTGGAACCGGGTGCACTTCGGGGGGACCTTCATCTTCTACAACCTGGCCTTCTTTCCAATGCACGGGCTGGGGCTCGAGGGGATGATGCGGCGGCTGTACGATCCGACCCAGTACGGGTGGCTGGCCGAGCTGCAGCCCTGGAACGTCTTCATCACCTACGCCGTGTTCTTCCTGGTGGGCTTCCAGGTCATCTTCTTCCTCAACTTCCTCATCTCCATGTGGACGGGAAAGAAGGCCGAGGCCAACCCCTGGAACGCCAACTCGCTGGAGTGGTCGGTCCCCTCGCCGCCCCCCCACGGCAACTTCCAGGAGCTCCCGGTGGTGTACCGGGGCGCCTACGAGTACAGCGTGCCGGGGGTCGAGCGGGACTTCGTGATGCAGCACGAGAGGCCGGGGGACGGGCCCACGCCCGAGCCGGAAGACCGTGATCAAGGAGGGGACCGATGAGCCAGACCGCCGCCGCTACCGTTCAGGCCCCGGCCGACACCACGCGTCCCGAGCCGGGCGTGGGAGCCTACAACCTGAAGCTGGGGATGTGGGTCTTCCTCCTCTCGGAGGTCATGTTCTTCACGGCCCTCATCGGGACCTACATCATCCTGAGGTTTGCCCACCCGGAGCAGTTCGCCGCCCCGGGCGAGGTGCTGAACGTGCCCCTCACGGCCATCAACACCTTCATCCTGATCTGCTCGTCGGTGACCATGGTGAAGGCCTTCGCCGCCATCGAGAAGGATGACCAGAAGGGGCTCCAGCTCTGGCTCGTGGCCACCATCCTCCTGGGAAGCACCTTCGTGGGCGTTCAGGTCTATGAGTACATCCACCTCTTTGCCGACGGCTTCGTGCCGAACGCAGAGGCGTATGCCGCCGCCGGTGGGCCGATCTACAGCTCCACCTTCTACCTCATGACCGGCTTCCACGGACTGCACGTGAGCATCGGGGTGGGCTGCCTGATCTGGGTCCTGATCCAGGCCATGAGGGGCCGATATTCGTCCCAGCACCTGGGTGGAGTGGAGGTCATGGGCCTCTACTGGCACTTCGTGGACCTGGTCTGGATCGTCCTGTTCACCATCGTCTACCTGATCTGAGGCCCGAGACCCAAGGAGAAGCGCCATGCAGAACGGCGAAGAGACCCATCCGCCCTACATGTTCATCTGGGGCGTGCTGGCCTTCCTGATGTTCGCCAAGGTGGGGGTGTCACTGTTGGACATGCCCCAGTGGATGTCCATCACCTTTCTGGTCCTCATCTCGCTGGTGAGCGCGCTGCTGGTGGCGCTCTACTACATGCACCTCCGCTTCGAGCCCCGAAAGCTCTGGCTTCTGGCCGCCGTGCCCTTCCCCCTGGTGGCGATCCTGATCCTGCTGGTCATGCAGGACTTTGGCTGAGGCGTGAGCCATGGCCCACGATGATCCGCTCATGACCGGGATGTTCTGGGCGGGGCTGCTCATGGCCTCGGTGCCCATGGGCCTTGCCGTGGGGGTGGGCCTCTACATCCTGAAGCAGCACTTGCAGGCACGCCGGGACGAACCGCCCGAACCGCAACACCAAGGCTGAGGAGCGTCATTCATGTCGATTGTTCTGCGAAGCGTATGGTTGCGGGGTCTGCTGGCCGGCGCGCTGGGGGCCCTGGCCATGGCCGTCTGGTTCCTCGTCGTTGATGCCGCCCAGGGCGTTCCCTTCCGGACGCCTGCGCTTCTGGCCGCCTCGCTGGTGGGGGTGGATGACTTCGCCACCCGGCCAGGGCTCATCGCCCTCTACACCGTCATCCACTTTGCCGCCTTCATGGTGGTGGGCGTGCTGGCCACCTGGATCCTGGCCAAGATGGAGGTGGCGCCCAGCATCCTCCTGGGACTCGTACTGGGCTTCATCCTCTTCGACCTGGTCTTCTACGGGAGCGTGTACGTCACCGGGCTGGACGTGGTGGAGGCGCTGGGGTGGGTGGAGGTCCTCACTGGAAACCTCCTGGCCGGCGTCACCATCATGGGCACCCTCCACTTCACCGGGGTGACCCGGGGGGTGACCTGGTGGGAGGCGCTGGCGCAGCACGAGATCGTTCGGGAGGGCGCGGTGGCCGGCCTGGTGGGCGCCGTGGCCGTGGCCGTCTGGTTCCTGGTGCTGGACCTGGTGCAGGGAAGGCCCCTCTTTACCCCCGGGGCCCTGGGCTCGGCTCTCTTCCTCGGCGCCACCGACCTGGCCATGGTGGAGGTCACCTTCTGGACGGTGGTGGGCTATACCCTGGTGCACCTGGCGGTCTTCGCCGCGGTGGGGCTGGTGGCCGCGGTCATCGTATGGGAGGCCGAGAACACCCCGCCCCTGCTACTGGGCGTCATGCTCCTCTTCGTGGTCTTCGAGGCTCTCTTCCTGGGGCTGCTGGCCATCGTGGCCGAGTTCCTGCTCGGCCCCCTGGCCTGGTGGAGCATCGCGGTGGGCAACCTGGTGGCGGTGCTGGCCATGGGCTACTACCTGTGGCGCAAGCATCCCAAGCTCAGGGAGGCGCTGGCCAGCGATCCCTTCGACCACACGCGGTGAGGTCGAGGCTCGCTATCCGTTGCCTTCGTCGTAACCCAGGAAGCGGTTCAGCCGCAGGAGATAGTAGACCAGGGCCAGCCCCAGCAGGATGAAGACGGACCCCAGCGCCATGGATCCGCCGGGCCCGGGTTGGCCCACCCGAAAGAGCTCCCACCCGCCGTAGCCCAGACAGAAGACGATGGCGGCGGCGATGAGTCCCCGATGAAAGCTGAGTAGCGACACGGCGTTCTCCCGAGGTGAAGGTCCCTGCTCCACTCCCCGAAGGTAGGGCGGCTCGGCGCGAAGCGAAATGTCGGGACCGGTCCGGCCGTCAGAACTCGGGCCGGAGCGCCCAGATTCCCGAGTTCATGTCCGAGACGAAGACGAAGTCCCGATGGAGGTGTGCGGCCCAGGTGCAGGTTCCACCCGGCGGCGCGGTGAAGCACGTTCCCTCGCCATCGTAGACGATGGAGGCGACCTCCCGTCCCTGACGCTCGAGATCACCCAGAAGCTCCCCGGTCACGTCCAGAGCGCGGAGTCCCTGGGTGTACCAGGCCATGTGGAGGATCCTCCGGTCCTCGTCGAGCCAGAAGAAGTGGGGGGTGTCGCGGTGGGGCAGGGGTCGGTACGAGGCCACGTGGCGCGGATTCGAGAGATCGCCGGCATCCACCACGTGCATCCGACCCGGGGCGTCGAAGTCCTCCTCTCCGATGAAGACGTACCCGGTCTCCGGCCAGTACCAGGCGTTGTGGATCTGCCCCGCCGGCTC
>SLNQ01000057.1 GCA_007132965.1 Gemmatimonadota bacterium
AGGCGGTTCTGAAGTTCGAAGATGGCCTCGAGGCGATCCTCTTCACTCCAGGTGGAGAGCTGGTCGGCAGCATCGGAGGCCACGAGCCCCGCCAGGACGTTCATGAGGTCGTCGTCGCCCTGGAGGCGACCCTGAACCACGCGGCCGGCCCCGAGCAGACGCCCGCTGCGGGCCGCTGTGGCTGGGTCCACGCGTTCTTCCTCGGCCAAGGCGAGCTCATCCAGAAGGGCCTGGATCCTGAGCCGCTCCACCACCGTCACCCGGTCCACCTGGGCCAGGTCGGTGACGATCATCTCCGACAGGGCTCGACCCAGGGGGGCGTACCGGGGATCCTCACCCTCGTATATGAAGGGAAGGACCGCCACCGCCGAGCCGTCCAGGACGTCGTCGGCCAGCTCCACCTCCCGGGCCAGCGCCGCCCGGGCCTCCAGGATCATCTCCTGGCGGCGCACCAGGGGGATCCTTCCCTCGATCCACCGGAGGGTTTCGGCGGAGGCACCCACCGCTCGGTAGGCCTCGTAGGCCCGACGCGCCTGGGTGGGCTGGCCCGCCGCTTCGTGAGCCAGCCCCAGATGGGCTGCCGCCGCCGGACTGTCCGGCTCCAGCTCCACGGCGCGCTCCAGTACCTGGACGGCCTCGTCGGGCCGGTCGGCGGTGCGGTAGGCCACGCCGAGTCGGATCAACGTCGGCACCGACTCCGGTGCCTCGGCTATCCTTTCTTCCAGCTCGGGAATTTCCGCCGGGGATACTTCGGGGAGGCCCTGCGCCGCAGGCGCGCACGCGGCGACGGCCACGAGGACGCCCAGTGCAAGGACCACGATCGGGAGGGGGGATTTCGCAAAAGCTCCTGCCATGACGGTCTCTCTGGTGCTCGTGAGCATGGGGGTGTCGGCCATCGAGGTCGATCGGGTCCGGCAAGGACGAGCCAGCGAACCTCTCCTTCTCATACGGAAAATCGACCACAAGCCCGTCACCGGCGGCTCCCCCTGGAACCCACGTTCGGGTCCATCGCTTCTTCTCAGGAGCCGAAAGACTTCGCCAGCAGTCGTCCCGGGGCTCCGGCCGCCGACCAACCACAGGCCCGTCCATGCCAGATACGTCGACAACTCCTCCGAACGGGAACGAAGGGCCCGTGAGTGGCGACACAGGGCAGGCGAGTGCTGAGGCGAGGCGCCGCGAAGCGCTCATCGACCGGATGGGTCGCTTCGACCACTCCTTCTTCGTGCGGATGATCGTGGGCTTCCTCCTGCTCACCCTGGTGGTGGCCGCACTGGAGATCGGCCTCCGATACACCGCCGTCCTCTGGGACTTTCATCGGGTGGAGCAGGACCGGCCGGAGCTGGCCGCACGGGACCTGGCGGAGGACATCCGTTCCATTATGCTGAACGAGGGCGGGCCGGTGGCCTCCCGGACGGTCTATCCGATTCTGGAGAGAAACTTCCGACGGGCCGGCCTCCGGATCGCCGTAGAACCGTCGGAAGACACCCGCACCGCCATCGAACGCATCTACGGCTTCACCCCCGAAGGGATCCCGGCGGACTGGCCCGAAGGGACCTTCAATGAAGGAACGCTGGAAGTGCGGGCCGAAAGCGCCTGCCTGCGCTGCCACGTCGATTCCGAGGTGGGAGACCCTCTGGGGACCGTCCTGGTCCGAGACTACCTGGACCACCGGCTGGACGACTGGTGGGATGAGCTCCGCCTGACCGCCACGGTGAATCTGGCCAAGGCCGGAGCCCACACGGTCATCCTCTTTCTCCTCCTGCGCGTGCTGATGGCTCCCCTCCTCTCGCTCCGCTCGGCGGTGGCTCGGCTGGGGAAGGGCACCTCGGGGCTCCGGATCAGGGCGGAGGTGGCGTCGGCCGACGAGTTTGGTGAGCTGGCCCACGACCTCAACTCCTTCCTGGACCGGATCACCGGCCTCATGGACGAGCTCCGCCGGACCACCGGGCGGACGGTCAGCCTGAACACCCGCCTCACCCACCTCACCCGGGACGCCCGGGAGCAGCTCGAACGGGTGGAGGCGGCGGTGACCGAGGCGCTCCCGGAAAACGAAGAGGAGTGGCAGGCGCGAGGAGCTGAGGGCGCCCGACTCACCCGCGTCATGCAGGAGCTTCACCAACTCCGACACCACGTCCAGGGCATCGAGTCACTGGAGGAGCGCCTGGACGACGCGGCAGATGACGGCCAGCGACTGCTCAGCCGTCTCCTGGCTGATCCGCCGTCGGATCCGGACGATCAGCCGCCGGATCCCGACTCTGCCGTATAGACCGGCACCCCGGCGCTGTAGGGGCCCTCACCTGCCTGTCGGCGCGCGGCTTCGATCTGTTCCTCGCCCAGACGGCTGCGATCTCCACTGAAGCACCCCGGCGCCATGAGGTTGCCGTCAGCCGTGCACGGGACGTGCGGAAGGCTCAGGGCATGGCCCAGCTCATGGGCCAGGATCCGGGCCAACCCTCCATCCAGTCCCCTGGCCCCCAATGGGTCCAGCTCGGGCTGCAGAACCGCAGGTATACTGGGAAAGTAGATTCCGCCGGCCAGCCCGTCCAGATCCCGGATCAGGAAGACATCCCAGTAGTCGTCCAGAAGTTCGTTGCGGGGAATGATCCCGGCGATGGCTTCGATGGAGGGTGCGTCCACCCCATCGAGAAATCGTTGGAACGGCCCGGGGTCCGAGGCTTCGGCCCGAACGATGGACTCAATCCTCCAGACGATGGCAGCCTGGTCCCAGACCTCGTTCACCGCCTCGAAGACATCCGCCACCTCGGTCTCCGACAGGGTGGTGGTCACCCCGTCCGATTCGGCCGATTCAAGCAGGTGGACCCTGACATCAAGAACGAGCGCCTCTCGCTCCACCTCCTGCACCGGGCTTTGGCTGTCACAGGCAATCACCACGGCGCCCATCAAAATGAAAAGGAAGGCGGAAACGGGAAGGCGGAGGAAGGTGTGCACAATTGCCTCGGCGTTTGGGGGCTCACGGGGTCTCTGCCGCCTAAACCCACCAGCCCGTCGAAGGCGTTCCCACTCCGAGCCGAGCTCAGTCGCCCAGGTCCAGCTTCTTGACCCGCGAGGCCAGGGTTGTGGGCGGGATGCCCAGGAGCCGGGCAGCCCCCTCGTCACCGTAGATCTTTCCGTCACAGGCCTGCAGCGCCGCCTCGATGTTGTGCCTGACCCGCTCCTGCATCTCGGCCTCGGTGAGGATCCGAGATGCCGCGTCCATCCCACCTTCAACCCCTTCGGCCAACTCACCGGCCGTGTGCCTCGGGCCCTCTGCCGCCCCGGGAAGGTCGAAGCGGAGGCGTCCGCCTCGGGAGGTGATGAGGGCCCGCTGGATGGCGCTCCTCAGCTCTCGGACGTTTCCGGGCCAATCGTAGGCCTGAAGATCCAGGACGTTCGCCTGGCTGAGCCGGACCCGGTCCCCTTCGTCGCGGTCGGCCTGGAGTTCGTCCAGAAAGTGCTGGGCCAGGAGCGGGATGTCGTCCTTGCGCTCCCTCAAGGGCGGCACGCGAATGGGGAAGACGTTCAGACGAAAGAAGAGGTCCTCCCGGAACCGGCCGTCCCTGACCTCCACCTTCAGGACCCGATTGGTGGCGGCGATGACCCGGACATCCACGCTGCGCTCCCGGTCCTCGCCGACTCGCTGATAGGTACCGTCCTGGAGCACCCGGAGAAGCTTGCTCTGGAGATCCCGAGGCAGCTCGCCCACCTCGTCCAGAAACAGCGTGCCGCCGTCCGCGGCGGCGAAACGTCCTTCCCGGTCTCTCACAGCCCCGCTGAAGGCCCCCTTCACGTGGCCGAAGAACTCGCTCTCGTAGAGTTCTCGCGGAATGGCCGCACAGTTCACCTTGACCAGGGGACCATCAGCGCGCTCGCTTCGCCTGTGGATCTCCCTTGCCACGAGCTCCTTTCCGGTGCCCGACTCCCCCTCCACCAGCACCGTTACGTCGGTGGGCGCCACCTGGGTCAACTCGTCCACCAGGCGATCAATGGATCGGCTTTCGCCCACGATGGCCCCTGCCGACCGAACCGTTCCCACTTCCTGCCGCAGGTACCGATTCTCCAGCTCCACCTGCCGCCGGAGTTCCTCGGCCCGCTCATAGGCCAGCATGTTGTCAATTCCCAACGCCACCTGACGTCCCACCTGGAGGAGGAACTCCGCGTCGGCCTCGTCGTAGCGGTCGGGCTCCCCGCTCCCGACGGCCAGGACCCCCAGGGGGCGATCGCGCACCATGAGGGGAACCGACACGTACGACCGAATGCCCGAATCCAGTAGCATCTGCTCTTCGTAGATGGGACGTACCTCTCGCAGGTCCCTCCGAATAACGGGGCGACCCCGGGAAAGGACGCGGCCCGCCGCGCTCTCGTCCCGGCGTAGGAGGGAGTCACTGGGCCGGAGATCAGCACTGCCCTCCTTGTCCACCAGGGTCGTAGCGGTCAAGTGCTCGCCGTCCGCCTCCAGGAGCAGCAGGCTTGCCCGGTCCACCTCCACTACGGCCCGGAGGGCCTGGGCAATGCCGACAAAGAGGGGCTCCCGTTCCAGGTTGGCCACCACGGCGTTGTTCACCTCCAGGAGTACCTCGAGCCGGCGACGGGACCGATCCAACTCCCGAGTCCGTTCCTCTACCGTGCGATTCAGCTCCCGTGAGTGGTCCTCCAGGCGCTCCTGTAGCCGGAGGTTCTCGATGCCCACGGCCAGCTGCTCGGCCAGGAGCCCCAGAGTTCCCTGCTCCCGGGCCGACCATCGGCGCCCCTCCCCACGACCCACGAAAAGGATTCCGAGCCGGCTGCGGACCGTGCGAATGGGCAGCACGGCCAGCGACTCAAGGTCCAGGTTCTGGAAGGCCGGTGGAATGGCCCACTCCTCTCCGCCGTCGGCTTTCGTCGCGAACTCGGCCCACCCTTCCCGCGTCGACAACTCCAGAAGCCCATCGAGGTCCCGGCGGATGGGCTCCCGCTCGGCCTCGCCCACCAACTTCCCTTCGCGCTCCACCTGGAGCACACTCCACTTGCCGTCCGGGTCCAGGAGGGCCGCCCCATAGACCGAGCACTCCGCCAGTGACGGCAGTGCCGACACCGCCAGCCGGAGCCGATGGCCGTCGTCACGGAGGCCGGCCATGGCCCCCAGCAGAAGGCTCCAGGTACGAATGGGATCCGTCCCCTCCTTGACGATGGCGTCCGGCATCAGCGTGCTCCCTGCAGTGATGGGTCCGATCCGAGGCTCAACGACATATCGTGGTACGGTCCCGACATATCGTGTTACCACGAAATTTCGTTGCGCCGCGGGTTTGTGTCCACCCCTTCCCTTCTCCGCTCAGGCATTGACGATTCGACCGCTTCGCGCTCCGTGGCACGCACCTTGTCCCTTCATGCACAGCGAATCGCCGGTTCGATCCGGAACTTCGCGCCTTGATGCCGGGAGTCAGGCTCATGCAGTCCCAACAGCACGAGTTGTCCAGCACCATCCATCGCCCCCCACCCCGGACAACCGAGCCTCCGGCAGCCGCCTCTCAGGAACCTGCGGACCGGCTGAACGAGGAATTCCGGCAGGAAGCCCTCCCCCACATGGATGCCATCTACCGGTTTGCCCTGCGGCTCAGCGCCGACGAGTCCCGAGCCGAGGATCTGCTGCAGGAGACCTTCCTGAAGGCCTACAAGTCATGGCATCAGTATACCGTGGGGACCAACTGTCGGAGCTGGCTGTTCACCATCTGTCGGAACCTCCACGTCCGCGCCGAGGAGCAGAAGTCCCGCCATCGCCGTCTCTTGCAGGAGAAGGCGTCAACCGACGAGCAGAATCCCGCTCGCTCCCGAAGCCCCCTGGCCCCCTCCCCTCCCCCGACCCCGGAAGGGGTATTCTTCGACCCCAGGATCGACGAGGTGCTCCTGCAGAAGATCAACGAGCTGCCCCGTGAGTACCGGGAGGCCGTCATCCTCTCGGACATCGAGGATCTGAGCTACAAGGAGATGGCCCGGATCCTGGACGTGCCCGTGGGCACCGTGCGTAGCCGCCTGTCTCGGGGCCGCAAGATGCTTCGAAGCGAGTTCCGGGAGTACGCCGTGGAGCACGGCTACCTCCGAGGGGACCAGCTATGATCCCGCCACCAGGCATGGCCCGGCCGTGAAGCCGAGCAAACTCGTGGTCACCGGAGCCGACCAGTTCCACGTCGCCGTCGCTGATGCCATGACGGCAGTGACCCTCCGTGCTCTGGAAGGCCGCGGTCGTGCGCACCTCTGCCTTGCCGGTGACCCGGCCCTGCAGGGTACCTATCGGCGATTCGCTGCAGGAGATCTTCCCTGGGATCGAGTGGAGATCTATCCGACCCACAGCGGAGCGACGCTCACGGAAGCGTCCAACACCGGCCTGGACGCCATGCGAGGGGCCCGGGTCCACGCTCTGGAGGTCTCCCGCTCGCACCCCGATGCGTCAGCCCGGGAGTACGACGAGCGCCTCCCCCGGACGCTGGACCTCGTGCTCCTGGCACTGAGGTCAGATGGGGGAGTGGCGGGATTGCAGCCGGAATCCCCCGCAGTCACCGATGCCCGCCGCAGAGTGGTCGCCCTGGACCCCCCTGGCACTGCCGCCACGGTTACGCCCCGGCTCATCCTGGCTGCCGCCACCACCGTCGTGGCGGCCGTCGGCCCGGACCTGGCACCCGCAGTGAGCGATGCCCTGCGCGGTCCCTACGATCTCCGAACCTGTCCGGCCCAGGTGGCGCGTTCCGGCGTGTGGATCGTGGACCGAGAAGCAGGGAGGCTACTGGAGGACGGGGAGTGAGCTATCCCTCCAACTCCCGGAGCACCACCTCCGGATCCTCGAAGAAGGGGTTTCGGTGGATGGTCCGACCCACAATGCAGAGCGGATGGGTGCGCAGGGCGTTGAAGATGGTGGATCCCGGAAACCGGGAAATCTCGTACTGACAGAGGAAGACCACCGGGAGATCCTCGACCACGTTGCACGCCGTTTCCCACTCCAGCAGTGCCCGGTCGTCCGCCATCCGGTCCATGGACCACCCCATCTCTCCCCCCCACCGGACGAAGTCGTCAGGCCCATCCCCGGCCTCGACGAATTCCCTCAGCAGCTCCCTGAGGTCGTCGGGATCCCCCAGGCCCGCGTGGAAGTGGACCGGGTCCCCCTCCGGATCCACGCCATCGACGCGGAGGGCGTCGAGGAGTCGCCGGCGTCGGTCCCCTTCCTCCATGACATACATGCAACGGTGCTGGGCCCGGACCCCGCTGGTGATAAATCCTCGGGCCACCTCGAGCCACTGGTCTTCGGTCTCGAAGAAGTGACCGATGTGGTCTCCGGGACGCGCCCGAAGATCCTCGAATCCCAGAGCCACGCCGGCCGGCCCTCCACGGTCCGTGGCGAACCCCCCGTCTTTGTCTGGGCTTCCCATTCAATCTGCTCCTGCTGCAGTGGTCCGGGCATCGTCGAGTCGGCCAGATTCAGGCTATCCCTGGTCCGGTCTGTAGGCAAGTTGCCTGCCGACCGGCGCCCGGGAAAATCATTCGGCTGGCGGAGCCGTCCGCTCCCGTCGCACGATCCCCCGGAGAAGCCGCCCCAGGATGTCCGAGCCGGTGACGATGCGCCGCTCCCTACCCCAGAGCAGAAGAATGTCCTCTTCCAGCACATCGTCCTCGGAGTGCTCCGGCTGCACGGTGAGGCGAGGAACCAGGTGGGCCAGGGGAATCCGACCGTCCTTCACCAGCACGGGCCGGTGGCAGTGCCGGTACGGGTGGAAGCCGGTCTCCCGGAAGAGGGCATCCCGGATGAAGCCGTCGGCGTCCATGACCATCCGGGCCTCGCCCTCCCGGTCCACCAGCACCACCCAGGTCTTGCCCGATGCGTGGACACGCTCCAGGAAGGGATCGGAGGGGTCCGGGGCGATCTCCGGGAAGAGTGGGCGGCCGCCCTCGAATTCCATCTCGATGACGCTCTCCGGGTCTACCGGCTCCCCTTCTTCCGAAACCGGCAGGTCGTCCAGCTCCAGGAAGTTGAGGGCGCCGATGCCCTCCATCCGGCCGATCTCGGTGTCGGTTGCGTGGGCGTGCATCCGGATCAGGTCCCGAAGGTCCCGCTCCTCGAAGTACACGATGGCCTCCTTGCCCAGCCACCGGTCCAGCACCAGTGCCGTGGGCTTGGCCACCGGGTAGAGGAGCACCTGATAGAAGCGGATCACCGGGGTGAAGCGGGAAGCCACCCGCATGGCGTGCCGGGAGAAGTACGCCTGGGGCACGATCTCACCCACGATGGTGATGACCACGGTGGAGAAGAGGAAGGCAGCCACGCCGGCCATGACCGAACCCGACAGCAGGGCCAGGAGGACGTTCACCGCCACGTTCCCCCACAGGATCGTCACCAGGAGCAGATTCGAGTCCCGCCTCAGCTCCAGGAGTTGCGCCGCCGCCGCATCGTCCCGGGCGGCCTCCAACTCGAGGCGCAGCTTGCTGACCCGGAAGCAGGCCAGGTTCAACCCGGAAAGGGTACCGGACTGTGTCAGGCAGAGACCGATCCCGATCCAGACGACCCAGGTCATGGGCGGGACCGGTGGGCCCGCAGGATCAACGACGCAGTCCCGGGTCCGGTCCCGGCCGGCCCGCGGGAGTCGACCGGGCAAGCTTGGGGCTCCGCACCTTCCCCAGCTCGATGGGCAGCGCCACCCGGACCAGCACGGTGAGCACGAAGAAGCCCATGGCCCAGATGCCGGCGGTCACCGCCAGCTCCACCCAGGTGGGCGAATACTCCACGATCTCGCCCAGCGGCGAGGGGATGAAGCCGGGGATCACCATCCCCATTCCCTTCTCCGTCCAGATGGCCAGGAAGAGGACGATGCAGGCCGGGATGAGCCAGCGGGGATTCCGCCTCAGGGGATGGATGGTGAGGACCACCGTGGCCCCCACGTTCAGGAGGATGGCCGTCCAGATCCAGGGCACCAGGGCATTGTGGCCGTCCAGTCCGAAGAAGAGGTACTGGGCGCTCACTGCGTGGTGGGTAAAGAAGTAGAACTCCGTGAAGATCTCCGAGCCCAGCATGATCAGGTTGATTTGCGCCGCCACCGTCACGATCATGGCCAGCTTCGAGAAGGCCGCGTCCTTGATCTGGTAGTCGGTGTTGGTCCGGATGACCCAGAGCACCAGAATCATGATGGCCGGCCCGGCGGCAAAGGCCGAGGCCAGGAACCGGGGACCCAGGAGGGCGTTGTGCCAGAAAGGCCTGGCCGGCAGTCCGGCAAAGAGGAAGGCGGTGACCAGGTGGATGCTCACGGCCCAGAAGACCGAGATGTAGATCCACGGGACGTACTTCCCCTTCTCCGGCGTCCGGCCGGCGTAGTGGTTGTAGAGGAGGTAGAAGGGGATGGCCAGGTTCAGCGCCAGGTAGCCGTTCAGGACGATGACGTCCCACGCCAGCAGCGACCGGGGCCAGTTCAGGTAGCCCACCACCGGGAACAGGTGCCAGCTGGCGAAGGGATTGCCCAGATCCACCACCACGAAGGCCAGGCACATGACCAGGGCCGCCACCGCCACCCCCTCGGCCATGAGCACCGCCCGACCGAAGTCCACGTCCTCGAAGACGTACGCCGGCAACACCACCATCATGGCCGCCGCCGCCACCCCCACCAGGAAGGCGAAGTTGGAGATGTAGAGGCCCCAGCTCACGTGGTCCGTCATCCCGGTGACCACGAGCCCGTCCCGGAGTTGCACGAAATAGGCGTACCCGCCGATGAGCATCACCAGGGTGAGGGCACCCATCCAGAGGTGATAGCGGCGGTCGCCGGAGGTGGCCGAATCCAGCGCCGTCAGAAAAAAGGCCTTGAGGTGCATGGGGAAGGGCGGCTCCTCAGTCCATGAAGTACCAGAAGCGGGGTTCGGTGTGGAGGTCTTCCTTCAGGCGGAAGACCTGCTTGTTCTCCAGCACCCACCGGATCTCGGAGTTCGGGTCCAGGAGGTTGCCGAACACCCGGGCGCCGGTGGGACACGCCTCGGCGCACGCCGGCAGCTGGCCCTGTCGGCTGCGCTGAATGCAGAAGGTGCACTTCTCCACCACCCCCTTCTTGCGAATCCGGTTGCCCAGGTAGTGCTGGTTGGGGTTCAGCTCCCGGGCCGGCACCTGGGGCTCGTCCCAGTTGAAGCGCCGAGCCCAGTACGGGCAGGCCGCCATGCAGTACCGGCACCCGATGCACCAGTCGTAGTCCACCACCGTGATCCCGTCGGGCTCCTGCCAGGTGGCGCCCACCGGGCACACCTCCACGCAGGGGGGATTGGCGCACTGGAAGCACTGGGTGCCGATGTAGAAGTGGCCCTCGGCGGGAACCTCGTGCTCGAAGCTGGCGTCGCCGTGGTCCAGGTCGTCCATCGAGGTCCCGCTCTCCATCTCGAAGATCCGGATGTACTGGGTGCCGGCCTCCCGGTCCAGGTTGTTCTCCTGGATGCACGCCTCCACGCAGTTCCGATATCCCTGGCACTTGGAGATGTTGAAGGCGTAGCCGTAGACGACGCCGGGCCGAGCCTCGGTGCCCTCCATGCTCACGTCCACCCCCTGGCGGAGTTTGGCCAACCGCTCCAGGCGACCGATGGTCTCGTCGCGTTCCTCGTCTGACATGAGTCGGAAGTTCCCCTTCAGGTACTCCTCCCACTCCAACAGCTTGGCTTCCCGTTCCTCGGCGCTGGCCAGTCCGGCCGGGGAGCAGGCACTGAGGGCCTGACTGGCGGCGGCCATCCCCCCGGCCAGCATCCCCAGGGCCCCGCGACGGTCCATCTTCCGATCCAGGACGCTGGACCGCGGCGGGGGGTCGCTCCTGCATCCGCACGTGGCCGACCCGCATCCGCCGGCTTCGGCCGCGGCGGGGGCATCCGTCGACATCGCCGTGCCCCCGGATCCTCGCCGGCCCGGCCGGGGAGCCTGCGATCCGGGCGGGGGACCGATCCGCTCGGCCAGGGGCCGGGTGGACTCCCGGGCGGCGTATTCCAGGACGTCATCGAAGGTCAGCTCGCGACTGGTGCTCATGGTGATCCTCCGGCTCTCGGGGGAAAGCTGGGAGCGGGGTAGGGGAGCCGGGGCTCGACCGAGGGCTGGTGCGGATCGTGGCAGTCGGTGCAGTTCATCAGCACCCGCCGACCATGCCAGCCCTCCAGGCGCTTTCCGTGCACGCCTGCGGCCCAGGATTGGGTCTCGCGGTAGTGGCACTGGGAGCAGAGCTGGTAGGCGTGGTCCATGCTCACCGTCTCGCCGTCCTGGAGGCGAAGCGTCTCCACCGCCTCCGGCACGTGACAGGTCGAGCAGGTGGCGCCGGTCCGGGTGGGGTGCTCGGGCTGGATGTTCCCGTGGGCGTCCTCGATCCGCTCGGCCATGGCCACGGTCCCCTCGTGGCACGACGTGCAGGGGTACTGGGTCAGGGTGAGAGTGCCTGTGCGGGCCGGCAGGGCGAATGTCCTGCGCCCGATCTGCTGGTGCAGGTAATCGGAACGGCGGAGCGTGCGAAGGGGAACTTCGAACGGCTCGCCCCCCGGGCCGGTCCATCCCTCCACGGTGTCGGCGGCCAGCGCCCTGAGCTGACCCGGTTCCGGAATCCCGAGCTCCTCGGGCGAGGGCTCATCCGGAAGAACCGGATCGTCCCCCGGCTCCGGCACTACCCCCTCCAGCACCTCCACCGCCTCGGGGGGTGCGTGAACCGGCTCTTCGTCTGCCTGGCATGCAACCAGCAGGGCCACTACCGCCCCCAGAAGTGCCGGCACTGAAGCTGTCTGCCAGCTCACCACTCACCTCCGGCGTTGATCCCGGAGGCGTCCAGGGGCCGGGTGAAGACCTCGTCGGCGGTCTCTGCCGGAACGTGGCACGAGCGGCAATCGGCGCGCTCGGGGTGGGTGGTCCGGAGGGCCGGAATGGCCCAGGGGCCGCCGTGGCAGGCCATGCAATCCTCTCGGAGCTGCAGGGTATGGGGAATCCACTGCGGACTTCCCTCCATGGCTCGTTGTCCCAGCTCCGGCCACTCCATGGGCTGCCAGTCCAGTGAGACCAGGCTGGGCGGAGGCTGGTCGGGGTCCACGTGACACTGGCTGCACACCACGTCGGGGGTGAGTTCCGGGATGCTCAGCCCCACCGTCATAGCGTCGGGGGCGTGGCACTGGAGGCAGTCGGTGTACTCGGGGTGCGGCGTGACCGGGGTGTACGCCCCGAAACGGGGCGCGAAGCCGCCCCGGGCGTGGCACGAGTTGCAGAGGTTCTCCCGGAACTCCCGGTCGGTCAGCCCGTGGGGAATCCGCGGCGGCGCGCCCGGGTAGGCCCGGAGGCTCCGGTAGATCTCCAGCGAGCGGGGCTGGGCCTCGGGCCTGGCTTCCACGTGGGGGCTCACCGTCAGGTCACCGGCGCGGGTGCGGTACGGGTGCGACTCGGCCGCGATGGGGTCACCGGGCGACCCCAGGATCGGCGTCGGGGGATGATCCGGTGCATCCCGAAGGTCCATGATGTACGGGATGGTCACCACCGTGACCAGGAGCATGGCCAGCGCCATCCCTGCGATGGTCAGGATCCGTACCAGAAGCGGCGCACGCTCCGCCATCAGTCGGAGCCCACGCCCACCCGCTCCACCCGCACCGCGCACTTCTTGTAGTCCGGCTGGGCCGAGATGGGACAGTAGGCGTCCAGTGTCAGGTCGTTGATCAGGAGGGTCTCGTCGAAGAAGGGAACGAAGACCTGTCCTCTGGGGGGCTGGGCCCGGTACTCGATCCGGGCCGGAAGGGTGAGCTCTCCCCGGCGGGTCACGAGCCGCACCGACTCCCCGTCGCTCACCCCGAGCTCCCGGGCGTCGTCGGGATGGATCTCCACGTACGCCCGGGGCACCGCCCGGTGCAGGGTGGGAATCCGCCGGGTCATGGAGCCCGAGTGCCAGTGCTCCAGCACCCGACCGGTGTTGAGCCAGAACGGGTACTCGTCATCGGGCCACTCCGGCGGCGGCTCGTAGGGTCGCAGCCAGACCCAGGCCCGGTGGTCCGGGTTCCCGTAGAAGTCGAAGTCGCCCCGGTCCGGGTCCGCCGCCGGATCGGTCTCGGTGTTGTAGCGCCA
>SLNQ01000251.1 GCA_007132965.1 Gemmatimonadota bacterium
ATCTGCTCGGCCAGCTCCAGCGCCGCATCCACGTATCCCAGGGTGCCCACCGGATCCGATCCGCCCGGTGCGATGATCATGGCGCCCTCCTTCAGGTAGCGGAGGCGCTGGGCCCGCAGGACCGCCGGGAGAAGCTCAATCCGGGGAACGTGCACCAGCTCGGCGCCCACCGCGTGGTCCAGCAGCAGGTTCCGGCGGACGTGGAGCGTGGGCTCCTGGGGACTCAGGCAGAGCGTGACCTCCAGCCCCCGGGCCCTGCCGTGGACGGCGGTGGCCAGCGCGTGGTGCGATCCCATGGCGCCGGCGGTGATGACGCGCCGGACGCTCCGATCCTCGGCTCGGCCCAGGAGGAACTCCAGCTTGCGGACCTTGTTGCCGCCGTATCGGGCCCCGGAAAGGTCGTCCCGCTTGATCCAGAGCTCGCCGTGGATCCCGGGCAGGGAGAGGGGCTCTACGGGGGTGGGAACCCGTGCCAGGGGCACGTGGGGGAGCTGCTCCGCCAGCCTGGGGAAGCGGAGGAAGAGGGCCCGGGGCGCCGTGTTCATGAGGGAGCCCCGGGTGGGTGTCCGGGCTCGGTCCGGGGGCCGCTCTCGGGGCCATTCCCGGAGGCCAGAAGCTGCCGGGACAGCCGCCGCGCCAGGGCAATGATGGTGAGGACGGTGGGCCGGCCCAGCGCCTCGGGGAAGACCGAGGCGTCGCAGACGTGGAGGCCCTCCACTTCGGTGGCCAGGTCGGCGCCCACCACCTCCCCGATCCGGGCCGTGGCCGAGGGATGAGTGCCCCGCAGGGGTGTGCTGACGATGGTGTCCGCATCGCATCCGGCCTGCCGAAGGATCCGACCCGCCACCTCCCGGGCCCGATCCAGGCGCTCCCGGTCGTCGGGCGTCAGGCCCTTCTCGATACGGTCCTCCGCCAGGACGCGTCCGCTGATCTCGTCGGTGAGCTTGATCATGACCCCCAGGGTGCGACCCCACCGGGGCCACGTGAGCGACCAGCGGAGTCCCTTCTGCGCCATGATGATGGGGTACATGAGCCACGGATCGATGAGGGTGGAGTAGAGCACCCCCAGTTCGTCGTCGGCCGAGCTCCACGTCATGGGCGGGTCGGAGCCGATCCCCCCGCCGGGCGCCGTGCCGTACACCATGACGGTGGTGTCCATGGCCATCCCCTGTCCGGCGGCCTCGATCCCGCACCCCTGGAGGAGCACCGGGCTCCCGATGCCGCCGGCGGCCAGGATCACCGTCTCGGCCTCCACCTGGAAGGGGGTGCCCCGAGCCACGGAACTGGCCCCCCGTCGTCCGGCCACGCCCCGCACCGCCCCTCCCTCCACCAGGATCCGGTCCACCCGGGCCCGGGTCCAGAGCTCAGCTCCCGCCTCCACGGCCTGGTCCACGTACTCGCCGGCACTCCACTTGGCGCCGCACCGGCACCCCAGCATGCAGTGGGCCCCGCAGTCGAAGGGATCGGCCCGCTCCGGCCGCAGGAACTTGAGCTGGGGCTCCCACGGCATTCCCGCCTCCATCCCCGCTTCGGCGATCCGGGTGGAGGCCTCGCCCCGGAGCTCCGGCGGCAGGGGCTCCACACCCAGCTCCCGGGCCGCGTCCGCAGCCGGTTCCTCCAGATCGATCCCGTAGCGCTCCTTCCACCAGTCCCGGGGATGCGCGGCACATCCGCAGTACATGCTGGTGGCTCCCCCCACCATGAGGGGTCGGATGATGTTCAGCCCCTCCCGGGTGAACAAGAGCGCTGAGCGATCGGCGTAGAGGAGGGCGCCGGGGTAGGTGCCGTAGAGCCGGCTGCTCCGCCAGTCTCGTCCCCGCTCCAGGATGAGGACCCGCCGTCCGCCCCGGGCGAGCTCCCGGGCCACGGTAGCGCCCCCGGGGCCTGAGCCCACCACCACCACCTCGGGGGGACGCTGGGGCGTCGAGGAGGGGGAGGAGGACATGGCGAGGGCTGGAGGGCAGGGGGTGTGAAGAGGGGCTGGGGCGGGAGAAGCCGTGGGGGGCTCGGCCCCGCGCTCGGCCGCCCCGGCGTGTAACCTGGGGCCGGACGCCGCCGGCGGGCAACCCGCCGGTCAGTCCTCCAGCTTCTCCGTGTCGAAGCCGTCCTCGTCGTCGTAGGAGAGGCGCATGGGAGTGCCGTCCACCACCGTGTCCAGCAGCACGGGCCGGCCCCACAGCGCGTGGAGGTGCTCCAGGGTGTGCCGGGCAGCGTCCAGCTCCAGGTCCCGACCGTCGTGTTCGTGGCGTAGAAGGAGCACTCCGGTTCGGCCCAGGTCGGCGTCGTGGATCCGGATCACAGGCACCGCCCCCATCCCCACCTGCCGCAGGAGGGTCTCCCGGATCCGCACCCACTCCTCGTCGTCGGCGATCCGGGTGGCCACCAGGTCGTCGTCCTTCTCCTCGTACTCGAAGAGATCCAGCTCCCGCATGAGCTCTTCGCCCAGGAAGCGCCGGAGGAAGGAGACGTCCCGGTCCGCCTCCCGGATGGGGAAGAGGGCGTCCTCGCCGGGGAGGGGCTCGCCGCCGGCCCGGGCCAGGCGCCGGGAGTCGATCCGGCCCGGCCTTCCTTCCTCGTCTGCGGCCTGCCGGCGGATCTCGTGCCAGAGGTGGAAGCCCAGGTGGTACGGGTTGATCCCCGTGCGCTGGCGGGCCACCACCTGGTTGTGGTGCACCAGGAACTCCATGTAGAGCTCCTGGGGAAGCTCCAGCGCGTTCAGGATCCGGTGGTGCCAGTAGGTGGCCCACCCCTCGTTCATGATCTTGGTCTCGATCTGGGGAAGGAAGTAGCGGGCCTGCTCGTGCACGATGGTGAGCAGATCCTTCTCCCACTCCGCCAGGTACGGGTTGTGGTCCCGGATGAAGGGAAGGAGGTCCTCTTCGGGCTCCAGGGGGACCCGGGAGAGGTCCGCCGCCTCCGGCTCCTCGCGGGTGCGGATGGCTCGGTGCGGATCCCGGGCGGGCCGGGCCCGGGCCAGGGCCCGCTCCTCCTGCTCTTCCCGGTCCAGCTTCCGGATGGCGGGGTGGCGCCGGAGGTTCAGGGAGAGGGCGTGGGCGTGGTCCAGCACCGCCTCCACCTTCCGGGGCCCTATGGAGGGATCCTCCACGTAGCGGCGCACCCGCTCGGCCCGGAGCTTGAAGTTGGCCACGGTGAGCTCGGGTCGCAGGTGGCCGAAGTAGTGGTTGCGGCCGAAGAAGTCGTTGTGGCCGTATACGTGGGCAATGGTGAGGATCTGCTGGCAGAGGGTGTTGTCGCGCATGAGATAGGCCAGCGCCGGATCGCTGTTGATGACCATCTCGTAGGGGATCCCGGTGACCCCGTGGTGGTGCAGCGTCCGGAGCTTCTCGAAGCGCTTGCCGTACGACCAGTGGGGGTAGTGGGAAGGCATCCCGGTGTAGGCCATGTAGCCCAGCATCTGCTCCCGGTCGCAGATCTCGAACTCCTGGTCCCGGAGCTCGAGCCCGAACCCTTCCGCCACGCTCCGGATGCGCTCGTCCCAGCGCTCCAGCTCGCCAATGGTCCAGTCGGTGGCCACGGCGCCTCCTCAGCCCTCGTCCTCGGCCGGCACCCGCTCCCGGGAGAGGAGCTCCCCCAAGCCGGGCCACACGTCGTCCTTCTGCTCGATCTTCACCGTCTGGAAGTTGGGGGCCTCGATGGCCTCGAAGACGTCCAGCATGCTGCTCCCGTAGCGGCGGGAGTTCAGCGGCTTGATCTCGCCGTAGCCGAAGAGGTTGGCCACCTGGCAGATCTCCCGGGCCGCCTCCACCGCCGCCTCGTTGTCTGTGGTCCAGTTGTCGCCGTCGGAGCAGTGGAAGGCGTAGACGTTCCACAGCTCGGGCGGATAGCGTTCGCCGACGATCTCCAGCGCCTTCCGGTAGCCGGACGAGATGAGGGTGCCTCCGGACTCGCCCCGGTGGAAGAACTCCTCCTCGGTGACCTCCCGGGCCCGGGCGTGATGGGCCACGAAGGCCACCTCCACGTTCCGGTACCGGGTCATGACGAAGCGGTGCAGCAGAAAAAAGAAGCTCCGGGCCAGGTACTTCTTCAGCGTGTCCATGGACCCGGAGGTGTCCATGATGCAGATCACCACCGCGTTGGACTGGGGTACCTCGTCCTGCACCAGCCGTCGGTAGGTGAGGTCGCCGGGGTGGAAGGGGAAGCGATCGTCCTCGTCCGCGCCCTCCTCGGACCGGTTCCGGGCCAGCTTCCGCCGAATGCGGGAGCGGGCGGTGCGGCGCTTGTCCAGGTGGACCCGGACGCCGGCCCGCCGGTAGCCCTTCCGCTTGCGCTGCCGTTCGGCAGGCAACTCCCGGAGCCGCTTGCGTTCCATGGCCGGGAGCTCCAGGTCCTCGAACATGATCTCGGTGAGCTCCTCCAGCGAGATCTCGGTCTCGTAGTACTCGGTGCCGGGCTGGTCGCCGGCGGGCCCCGGCGGGCCCTGCCCCGGGCGCTGGTCGGCTTTGCCCACCACCTGGCCTTCCTCGGTGTCCCCGTCGCCGGTGCCCACTCCGGGCTGGTTGTCGCCGTAGACGAAGCGGTACTCCTTGACTCCCCGGATGGGCACCTTCACCATCCGATCACCGCTCCGGCCGATGATGGCCTCCTCGGCGATGACGTCGGCGATGTTCTCGCGGATGGCCTCCCGCACCTTCTCCCGGTGTCGGGTCCGGTCGCCGGCGCTTCGGTCCGAGCGCACGGCGTCGGCCTCGGAGTACTCCCTGAATACCGATGAGCTCATGGCGATCCCTCCTGCCTCCGCGGCGGGTCAGTCCTTCCAGAGGTTGTTCGCGGCGTAGCGCAGAACCACCTCGGCCGAGTCCTCCGTGTAGCCCCGCTGCATGAGGGCTCCCACCAGGTCGTCGTACTTCTTTCGCTGCTCCTCGTCGCGGGTGCGGGCCCGGGTGATCACCCGGCTCATCTCCCTTGCCGAGCTCATGAGACGCTTCTCGATGGCCTCCCTGAGCGGCTCATATGACTGGTACGTCACCTTCTCCCCCCTTCGGCTCGAGGCCCAGAGGTAGGCCATCACCTCCTGGCGGAAGCCGTCGGCAGTGGAGCCCACGATGGCGATCTGCTCCTCCACCGACTTGAGGAAGTCCTCGTCCGGCTCCAGCTCCTCGCCGGTGTCGGTGTCCTTGACCCGGGTCTTGTTCACGTAGGCCTCGGCGTGGTCCAGGTAGTTCTGGAAGAGGCTCTCGGCCTGCTCCTCGAAGGAGTAGACGAAGGCCCGGGTGATCTCCTTCTCCAGAATCGAGAGGTACTCCTTGTGGACGGTGTCCCGGAGGATCTCCAGGTACCGGTCCCGCTCCTTGTCGGCCAGGTCGGCGGCCTTCACCATCTGCACCAGCGTTTCCCGCACGTTGATGGGGTGGATCCCCTCGGGGTGGTCCGCCAGGGTGGCGTCCAGCGCCTTCATGACGAAGCGGGTCGAGATCCCGCTCATCCCCTCCCGGGGCGAGGCGTCCTGCAGCTCCCGGGGGTCCAGCTTCACCGTCTTGCCCTTCTCCACCACCTCCTCGCCGTTGTACAGGCGGAGCTTGGTCATGAGGTCGCACTTGGAGGTGGGCTCCAGGCGGCTCAAGATGGAGAACATGGCCACCACCTCCAGGGTGTGCGGGGCGATGTGGGCCTCGAAGCTCGAGCGGTCAAGCAGCTTCTGGTAGATCTTCACCTCCTCGGAGAGGCGGAGGTTGTACGGCACCTTCACCACCACGAGCCGGTCCAGGATGGCCTCGTTGGTCCGGTCGCCCCGGAAGCGACGCCATTCGCCTTCGTTGGAGTGGGCCAGGATGACGGTGTCCACGTAGACCGTGCCGTGGCGTCCCGGCGCCGGGATGAACTTCTCCTGGGTGGCGGTGATGATGGTGTGCAGGTACTCGGTCTCGTTCTTGAACATCTCGATGAACTCGGTCATCCCGCGGTTGCCCACGTGGAAGGCCCCGTTCAGGTCCAGCACCCGGGGATCGCCCTCGGAAAACCGGTCCAGCTTCGAGATGTCCTCGGCCCCGATGAGCACCGAGGTGTCCTGGTTGTTGGGGTCCACGGGGGGCACCACGCCGATGCCCCGGCGGCCGTGGCGGCTAAGGGGGACGGTGGTCACCGGCACCTCCTCGTAGCGGCCGTCGAACTCCTCCTCCAGCCGGTACCGGCACAGGGGGCAGAGCTCGCCCTCGATGCGGACGTCCAGCATCTCCTCGAACTCGGGTCGCAGGTGCTTGGGGATCAGGTGGAGAGGCTCCTCGGCCAGGGGGCAGCCCTCGATGGCGTGGACGGGTCGAGCCGTCTCCAGCCCTCGCTGCAGCTTCTCCACCAGCGAGCTCTTCCCGGCGCCCACCGGTCCGATGAGGCAGAGGACCTGACGGCTCTCCTCGCCCCGCTGGGCGGCGGCCCGGAAGTAGCGGCCGATCTGGTCCAGGGTGCGCTCGATCCCGAAGAACTCGTCCTTGAAGAAGTTGTAGATCCGGATGGCTTCGTCGCCCAGGAGCCTCCGGAGGCGGGGGTCGCCCTCCTCCCGGATGTCGGTGACGCCCTCGCCGACCACCACGTCCCACAGGCGTTCGTGGGCCAGGCGGGCCAGGGAGGGGTTCTCCCGGACCTTTTCCAGGTAGTCCAGGAAGGTGCCTTGCCAGCCGGTGTCCCGGGCGGTCTCCCGGTCCGACTCGATGAGGTGGGCGAAGTCCTTCTTCTCCTGCTCGCTCATGCTGGTTTTCCTCCTCCTGCTCCTGCGGTGTCCCTCGGCTGCTGCGGTGACCCTCGGGCTTCCCCTACCACACGGTTTACGGCCGTGCGGGGGGCATCACCCCCATAGGGGTCTCCTGCGGGGGGCGTCACACTACAACCGGACTGAGGCGTCCGGGCCGGCGTGGCCGTGGGTGGCCGTCCGGTGCGCGGGGGAGCGGGGTGGATGCTCCGAGGGGTCACCTGCAGATCTGTCGTTGTCCCACTCTATGGTAACCGGACGGAGGGACCCGGGTTCCTGTCTGGAGGCGCTGTGGCCAACCCTCGATGAACCACGGGGTCCCCCTTCGGGTAGGTGTGAGCGGCATTGGCGGGATTGCGAACATCCACACAGGAGTAGGGCACTTGGCTGGACACGCTGCGAAGGACCGGGACGTGGAGGAGGGGAGGAGCGAGGCAGGCACCGGGGAGCCGGTTGGAGGGACCCCTGGATCCATCTTCCTGCACGGGGCCGTGGCCGGTACCCTGGGAGCAGTGGTTCTGGCCCTCTGGTTCTTTCTGGTGGACGCCGCCGGGGGAGCGCCGCTTCGGACGCCGGCCATGGTGGGCAGTGCGCTCCTCGGGATGGACGACATGCAGGCCAGCCCGGGGCTGATCGCCCTCTTCAGCCTCATTCACCTGGCGGCCTTCGTGGTGGTGGGTGTCCTGGTGGCCTGGGCGGTGTCCGGGCTCCGGCGCATTCCCCACCTCATCCTGGGGGTGGTCCTGGGGTTCCTCCTCTTTGACGTGGTCTTTTTCGGCAGTGCCATGGTGACGGGGATCGACGTCGTGGCCCGGTTGGGCTGGGTGGAGGTGCTCACCGGGAACATGCTGGCCGGTCTGGCCATCATGAACTACTTCCACCTCACTGGTGCGGTGAAGGGCTTCTCGTGGGTCCAGGCGCTGGCAGACAGCCGGATCGTGCGGGAGGGAGTCGTGGGCGGGCTGGCGGCGGGGATCGCCGTGGCGCTCTGGTTCCTGGCGGTGGACCTGGTGCAGGGCCGCCCTTTCTTCACGCCTTCGGCTCTGGGGTCGGTCTTTTTTCTGGGGGCCACGGACCTGGCAGAGGTGCAGGTGTCGTTCTGGGTGGCCCTGGCCTACACCCCGCTTCACTTCGCCGTCTTCGGCCTGGTGGGTATGGCGGCCTCGGCGCTGGCCAGTGAGGCGGAGAGTCAGCCTCCCGTTCTCATCGGCGCCGTCCTCCTCTTCATCACCTTCGAGGCCTTCTTCATGGGGGTCATGGCGGTGGTGGCCGAGTTCCTCCTGGGTCCGCTGGCCTGGTGGAGCATCGCCATCGGCAACTTCCTGGCGGTGGGTGTTCTCGTGGGCTACCTGTGGATGGCGCACCCGAAGCTTCGGAGGGTGGTGAGCCACGGACGGCTGGAACAGTCGGCGTGAGCGCCGAGGCGTCGGCGGTCCGGGTCCACTCCGAGGTGGGGCGCCTGCGTCGGGTCCTGGTCCATGAGCCCGGACCCGAAGTGGACCAGATGGTCCCGTCCATGATGGAGGTGCTCCTCTTCGACGACATCCTCTACGGTGACCGGGCCCGGGAGGAGCACCGGATCTTCCGGCAGGTGCTGGAGCGGCTGGGGGTGGAGGTCATCGAGGCGCTGGATCTGCTGGAGGGCGCGCTGGAGGTGGACGAGGGTCGCAGGTGGCTCGAAGCTCGGGTCCGGCCCCATCTCCTTCCCGAGTTTCAGGAACGGCTCGGCGCCATGACGCCACGGGAGGCCGCCGAGGCGCTGGTGGGCGGGGTGCGCCGTTTCGGAGTCACCCCGGCCCGGTCCCCGGACGACCTTTTCGGAATCCGGCCCCTTCCCAACTGGTGCTTTCAGCGTGACACCCAGGTCGTTCTGGGTGACGCCGTGCTCTTTTCCGCTATGGCGAGCCCCGCCCGGTACCGGGAGGCCGTCCTGGCCCGGGCCATCTTCCGTTTCCATCCGATCCTGGCCCCCGCGCCCCTGCTGGCGGAAATCGCCCCGGATGAGGAGGCGGATGAAGCGGAAGGCCGGTCTGGCGCCTTCCCCCCTCAGCCCTCCGCCCCGGACGGTGATTCCTCCGCCTCGGACGGCGACCTCTCCGCCCCTCACGGCGACCTCCCCACCCTCGAGGGAGGAGACGTGCTGGTGCTCTCTCCCGACATCATCGCGGTGGGGCGCTCCGAGCGGACCTCCCTGCAGGGAGTGGCTCGCCTGGTGGAGGCGCTGAGGAAGAGGGAAGGAGGGCCTCGCTGGCTCTTTCAGGTGGAGCTTCCCCGAGAGCGGGCCTTCATGCACCTGGACACCCTCTTCACTCCAGTGGATCGGGCGGCGGCCCTGGTCTTCTCGCCCATTATCCTCCCTGGCAGCCCGGCGTCAGCCCGGGTCGTGGAGTATGATCTCCACTCCGCGTCCGCCCCCGAGCCGGTGGTCCGCGACGACCTCCTGAGCGCTCTGGATCGACGCGGTCTTGCGCTGGAGCCGATCCCGTGCGGAGGTGACGATCCCATGGATCAGCAGCGGGAGCAGTGGACCGACGGGGCCAACGTGCTGGCGCTGGCGCCGGGAGTGGTGGTGCTCTATGACCGGAATGTTCGAACGGCCGAGGAGCTGGCGCGCCGGGGCTTCCGGATCGTGAAGGCCGCCGACCTCCTGGAGGGACGGGCGCGGGTGCGCCTCGAGGGGGAGGGTCGGGCCTGCATCCTGGTACCCTCCGGTGAGCTCTCCCGGGCCCGGGGCGGGCCCCATTGTCTGACCCATCCCCTGATCCGGGACCCGCTGTAGCGGAGGGTCCGGGGAGGGCCCGGCCCGCTTACCGCGCCCGCCCCTGTCGGGGATCCACCTCGAGCGCCAATCGCCAGTGGCCCACGGCCTCGGACAGCCCCTCTCGTCCGGCTCGTTGCCAGATCAGGCTACCGTAGTGGAAGCGGGCGTCGGGGTGGAGGGGGTCCACGCGGAGGGCGCGCCGCAACTCCTCTTCGGCCTCCTCCAGGTTTCCCCGGGCCAGGTGCGTTCGGGCCAGGAGGAGGGGGGCGTCGGCCTGACCTCGATCCCACTCCCGGGCCTGACGAGCCCACTCCTCCGCTCCCTCCAGGTTGCCGTCCAGGAGGTGGGCCCGCCCCAGAATGACGGCGGCGTCTCCCGTCCGGCCTTCCACCGAGAGGATGCGTTCCGCGGTAGCCCGAGCGACAGCGGCGTCCCCTCGCGTCAGTTCCACTTCTCCCTTCAGGATGAGCCCGGCCAGGTCCTCGTCGTCCTCGGCCAGGATCCGTTCCACCGCCTCGAGCGCAGCGGCGAGGTCGCCCTGGCGAAGCGCCAGCACGCCCCGGGCCAGCTCCTGATCAACCCCGGCGTCGAGCTCGTCGATGAGCTGGCGGGCCTCGTCGTGCAATCCCACCTCCACCAGGAGTACGGCCCGCGTGGGGGCGGGTCCCCAGTCGGGATCCTGGAGCTGGGAGCGGGCCTCATGGAGGTAGGCCCGGGCTTCGGCGATGTCGTCGGGTCCGAAGGCGAGGCCGGCGGGGGGCTCACCGCACGCCGCCAGGAGCATCAACGTGCAGAGGACGGCCGCGAACCGGTTCGGGCACTGGAGCGTCATGTGGGGGAGGGGCGTTCGCCGGAACGAGGAGGGGTGCGACGAGACGGAGGGTATAAAAACCAAGAAACCCCCCGGGGTTCAAGTCCACCCGGGGGGCTTCTGTCGCGCTGGCGTACTCCGTGACCATTCGTTCAGGACCATCCACTTGAGGATGGGCGGCCACATCGTGCTTCCCCTCCGTCACGCGGTCCGTGACTCAGGGTCCCTCCAAGCTCAGAGGGTAGTCGGCAGAGACCAGCGAACTCTCTACCGCCGAACCGGTTTCCTGACTCCCGGTCCGAGCCATCCGAGCAGCGTCCCGCTCGATGACCATGGCTTTCCGGAATCGCCTGGAAGATAGCCAACGCTACCTGACCTGACGAGCCGCTTCCGGCAAGCTGAGTCCATTGTACCCCCCTCCAGCGACCGTGTCAAGGGGCGAATTTCGAGGGGCCCGCAGCAGCCTCGTCCGTGGCCTGAAAACCCCTTGGAATTCCTGCCATTCAGGGGTCCGGTCCGCACCCTGGCCAGCCGACCAGGTCCGCCGCCGTCGGCGGCGCCCCGCTCGTGCCGCCTCAGAGGGTAGCCTCCCCCTGGCTCGGGTGCGGTGCACCTCGAAACCGTCCGGGTGTCCGCTTGGTGGTGGGTCCAGCACCGGTAAGAATTCCCCATTCAGTGCCGGCTCGTGGGGCAGATGGGGAAATGTAGCCTAGGAACAGGCCAAAACTCCCCACGCCTCGCCCTCCGTAGCGAGGGCGCGTGGGGAAAACTGGCCTAAAAACAGGCCAATCTTCCCCACAGGGCAACTACTACGTTACTCCGAGGGGAATTTTTGTCGGTCAGATGGCCTCCAGCCGGGAGGTGGCCTCCAGCCAGGAGCGGGTCAGGCCTGATCCGGGTCGCGGCCCGGTTCACGACTTGGGTGGCGGCCTCAGCCTACTCAACCGTCACAGCCCGCTGGACCGAGATCACGCCGGAGTTTCCGGACGAGCGGCCGCGGATGGTGACCTGGGCGGTGCCGGGTTCGGAGAACCGGAGGGTGGCGGTGTGGACGAAGGTCTGGGTCTGCTGCGTGCAGTGCCCTCCGTTGGTGATGATGTCGTAGGGGGTGAGCGTCACGGCGGCGGGCCCCTCCTCCGTGACTTCCACGGTGTCCATTCGGGCGCAGCCGTTGTGCCACCCGGTGCGGATGGTCACCGTGAAGTCCTCTCCCGCCTGAACCGTCTCCGGGATCTCGATCTCGGGAGATTCCGCACTCAGGCCCTGGATGATTCCCACCTCCCGCCGCTCGTTGGGTCCGAAGATGAGGTCGCAGCCCACGGCCATGACGAGGCATCCGATAACGAGGAGGTATCCGCTTCGTACGAGACTTCTGCCCGGCACGAGCTGCCCTCGGGACAGGCGGCGCGGAGTCGCTGAAGGTCGTCTTCTCATCTGATGGCCCTCCGGAGGGTGGGGCTGCGGTGGGGAGTGGGTTCCTTCAACTGAACGAATGAGGACGAAGAAAGGTAACTCGGACGAACGACGCGGGGCGCCGGCGACCGCCGGCTCGCCCCCACGGCGACTGGCGGCTCGCCCCCACGGAGAATACCATTTCTGCAGACGCACGTTCGCCGGGGCCTGGAGCCCCGATGCGTTTTCCCCGGAGCGGGAGCTCCCGGGTACCTTCTTCCCGACACGACGACGCTGAGATCCATGACACGTCTGCTTATTCTCCTTACCGCCTTTGCCTTCGTTCTGGCACCTCAAGTCCTGGCGCCGGCGCCCGCTGCGGCGCAGGTGGCCCAGTCCGGCTCGGCCGAAGGCACCCCCGACTTCCCCGGCTCCTCCGCCATCGACCTGCAGGTGGATCTGGCGAGCTTCGGCCTCCCCGACCCCGACGGAGTCAGGGACGTGGAGGTGGTGGCCATCACCGACTCCACCGAGGCCAAGCGCCTGGCCGAGGGTCTGCCCCTGGAGCCCACCCGCCTCCTGCGCATGACGGTGAGCGAGGGATCGTGGATGTCGGTGGACGTGAGCCCGGACGGCAGCACCGTGGTCTTCGACCTGCTGGGCTCCCTGTGGACCGTGCCCATTGAAGGAGGGGAAGCCACGCCGCTCACCCAGGGCATGGCCTTCGACGCCCAGCCCCGATTCTCGCCGGACGGGGAGACGGTGGTGTTCACCTCCGACCGGAGCGGGGGCGAGAACGTCTGGATGATCTCGCTGGACAAGTCCGATACGACCCGGGTCACCCGGGGGAACCACAACGCCTACCAATCGCCCACCTTCTCGCCGGATGGACGTTACATCGTGGTGACCCGGCAGGCGAGCTCGGGACAGGGCAAGCTCCGGATGTACCACGTGGACGGGGGCACCGGCACAGACCTGATTGACGAACCGGGCAACCTGCGCACCACCGGCGCCGCCTTTACCTCCGACGGCGAGAAGATCTGGTACTCCCAGCGCACCGGCTCATGGAACTACAACTCGTCCATGCGGGAGTACCAACTCGCCACCTACGATCGGGACACCGGCGAGACCCGCACCGAGACGAACCGGTATGGGGGCGCCACCCGGCCCGCCGTCTCTCCCGACGGCCGATGGCTCGTCTACGCCACGCGCCACGTAGGGCATACCGGGCTCCGGCTCCGCGACCTGGCCACGGAGGAGGAGCGCTGGCTGGCCTACCCGGTGCAGCGCGACAAGCAGGAGTCCCGCGCCACCCGGGATGCGTACCCGGGCATGGCCTTCACCCCGGATTCACGGGAGGTGGTGGCCACCTACGGAGGCAAGATCTGGCGCA
>SLNQ01000315.1 GCA_007132965.1 Gemmatimonadota bacterium
ACGTCGGAAAAGGCGATGATCCCGGAGTTCACCCCGATGTCTTCCTTCTCCCTGGCGTAGACGGCGTAGACCATCATCAGCCCCCAGCCCGCGCCGGTAGACCAGGCGACCTGGGTGAAGGCCTCCAGCCAGACCCGGCCCTCCATGAGGAGGCCCCAATCGGGCACGAAGAGGAAGCGCAGCCCCTCACCGGAGCCCGGGAGCGTCACGGCCCGGAACCCCAGGATCACCAGAATGAATAGCAGTGCGGGCAAGAAGATCTTGAGCACACGCTCCAGTCCGCCCTTGATCCCCTGAAAGACCACTGCCGCCGTAAAGACCACGGCAATGGCGTGATAACCCACCGTCTCCAGCGGGTTGTTGATGAAGATGTCCCACTGGGCCTGACCCCAGGTCCCGGCATCGCCCACGGCGCCCTCCACCGGCGTGAGTCCTCCCGTGGCCGCCACCACGAAGTAGCGGATGCACCAGCCGGCCACCACTGAGTAGTAGAACATGATCCCCAGGGTCACACAGGCCATGAAGGCCCCGGCCCAGGTGTTCTGCGGTCCCATGAAATCGCGGAAGGCACCGATGTTGCCCAGTCGGCTGCGGGTGCCCATGAGAAACTCGCACATGAGCAGGGGCACCGCCCAGATGACCAGGCCGATGGTCACCGCAATCAGGAAGGCGCCCCCACCCCACTCGGCGGCCACCCGGGGAAAGCGCCAGATGTTGCCCGTACCCACTGCCATGGAGACGGCGGCCACGATGATGGCGACACGTCCTCCCCACTGTTCCCTCTCGAGCTGAGCCATGGAGCTCCCGAAGCTGTGACGTGAACTGGAGCGTTGAAACGGTCGATGTCGGTCAGCACGTGGGACGAAGCCTCCTCCCTGAACCGAGGCTCCTCCCTGGGCGGAGCCGCCGCCCTGGACGGAGATTCCAGTCCACAGCGAAGGCACCATCCTACCGACGGCACGGCAACCTACAGGAGACCTCCGGCCGTGCGCAACATGGAGGTGCAAAGTGGACCTTCCCCGCTTGTTCAGAGGCGACCCGCCCGGCCTGCACCTCCCCCTGGACCTCCACGGCATTCAGCCTTCTCTTCCTCAACTCCCGCCCACTCCGGCCGGTCCGGATTGGACGTCCGGTCCCCGCTCGCTGGTCCGGTCTCCGATGGCTCCCTTCGTCCGGTCTCCCCTTGCCTCGTCGGCCGATCTCCGCTGGTTCGTATCGCTTCGTCGGGCCCCTCTTCCTTGGTCGGCTCCTCGTGCTTCGTCGGGCTCCGATCGCTCCATCCGGCGCCAACCTGAGAGGTCGCCCAACCCCCTGATTATATTACAGATACCAGATGATCGGACTGTAACCAGGGGAGGGGATGATGGGGTACCGCAAGCGGAGGGTGGAGGAGGATGTGGGGCGGGGGCCGGTGGAAGATGTCGAGGGATGGCTGGGGGCATATGCCGAGCGGTCGTCGATGGAGGATCCGGGTCGAGGGGCGCTGAGCACGGGAACCGGAACCCATTCCGAAGGCTGGGGCCTGGAGGAGGAGGACGGCTGGGCTTCCCTCGTGGTCCGGGAGCGGACGAACGGGAGCGATGCCGAGAGCGATTCCGGTGAATCGAGCGACCCCGCGGAATCGCCAGGGGGCTCCACCTCGAGCGATCCCACCCCGGCTGCCGACTCCACCCCGCCCCCGCCCGAGATCTCCCTGGACGACCTCTCGGACCTGGTGGACACGCCCGAGGACGACGCCATCGACGAGCTGGGGGACCGGATCATCAAGCTCTCGGCGCACATGTCGGCGGCGGAGCACCGGCTGCTTCTCATGATCGGGGAGTTCGATCGCCGGGAGGGGTGGAAGCCCGCCGGTCACAAGGACTGCGGGGCGTGGCTCAAGATGTATACCGGACTGAACCGGGTCACCGCCCGGGAGCGGGTGCGGGTGGCCCGGGCGCTGCCGGCCAGCGCGGCGCCGGACCCGGTGCGGGCCATGGTCCAGGAGCACCGATTCCGGGGGATCGAGCCCACGAACACCACCGGCTCGTGCCGGAAGGTGATCAGCCCGGAGAAGATGGACCGGTTCTGGGAGGCGCTTGATCCGCCGGAGTGAGGGCTGGGTTCGCGTGAGGGGCCGATCCGGCGTCGCAGGGGGGGTGACGGAGCGAGCAGCTCCACTCGCCTGCCTGAGGGGCTGGCGCTGCGCGCGGGCGGCTGGAGATGCGGGAGGGCCTGGATCTGCCTGGAGGCGAGGAGCTATAGTCCCTGCCGCTCCCGACGGTGGCGGCCTGTACTTCTTCAGCAGCCTTCCGAGAGGCTACTCGACGGTGAGGCGCTCCCGGACCCAGTCCGCCACCTTGGAGGTGTCCACCCGGACCTGCTCCAGCGAGTCCCGGTCCCGAATGGTCACCGTGCCGTCCTCGGCGGTCTGGCCGTCCACCGTGACGCACCAGGGCGTGCCGGCCTCGTCCTGCCGGCGGTAGCGACGCCCGATGGAACCCGACTCGTCGTAGAAGGAGGGGATGGCGGCCTTCCGAAGCTCTCTGGCCAGCCGGTCGGCGATCTCCGGCAGCCCGTCCTTCTTGACCAGGGGGAAGACGGCGACCTTGATGGGAGCCACTGACGGGTGCAGCCCCAGGACCACCCTCTCGTCGCCCTCCACCTCCTCCTCGCGGTAGGCGTCCACCAGGAGCACCAGGAGTGTTCGGTCCACTCCGGCCGCCGTCTCCACCACGTACGGGATGAAGCGCTCGCCACCCCCGGAGTCGATGTACTCCAGCCGCTTGCCGGAATACTCCTCGTGGCGGGCAAGGTCGAAGTCCGTCCGGTTGTGGATGCCCTCCAGCTCCTTCCAGCCGAAGGGGAAGTGGTACTGGATGTCCACCGCCTTCTTGGCGTAGTGCGCCAGCTCGTCGGGGCCGTGCTCGTCGAGCCGGAGTCGCTGGGGATCGATCCCCAGCGACTTGTGCCATTCAAGCCGCTCCTCGAGCCAGTAGTCGAACCACTCGTCGTCGGTGCCCGGCTTGACGAAGAACTGCATCTCGGCCTGTTCGAACTCCCGGGTCCGGAAGATGAAGTTTCCCGGGGTGATCTCGTTGCGGAAGGCCTTTCCGATCTGGGCGATCCCGAAGGGCACCTTCTGTCGGGCCGCAGTTTGCACGTTCAGAAAGTTGACGTACGAGCCCTGCGCCGTCTCGGGCCTCAGGTATACGGTGTGGCCCTGGTCCTCCACGGGGCCGATGAAGGTCCGGAACATGAGGTTGAAGAGCCGTGGCTCGCCCAGCTCGCAGGCGTCGTGCTCGCCCGGTGCTTTGGAAGGCTTCCGGCCACACGCCTGGTCCGCCAGGGTGTCTTCCCGGAACCGCTTCTTGCAGACACGACACTCCACCAACGGATCGGTAAAGCCTTCCACGTGTCCCGAAGCCTCCCAGACCTTCGGATGCATGAGGATGGCGGCATCGAGTCCCTCCACGTCATCGCGCTGGTGAACCATCCGGCTCCACCACCGCTCCTTCAGGTTCCGCTTGAGCTCGGTCCCCAGGGGCCCGTAGTCCCACACAGACCCCGTGCCGCCATAGATTTCAGAGGACTGGAAGATGTAGCCGCGTCGCTTGGCCAGCGACACGAGCTTTTCCATGGTATCTTTGTCCGCCATCTTTATTCAGCCACCGGTGGGTTGTAGGAACGGGGTCCGAATCATAGGAGAGGGGCAGGGCCGGAGCAACCGAACCCGAGTCTTCTGCAACTGGCCTGGTGACGGGGCATGGCCAAAGGCCATGGTCCAATGAACCCCGTCTGCCCCTGGCGGGTACGGAAGGCTGCACCGTGGCGTACTCCAGAGACTCTGTGTCGCCTGCTGAGGTTCTACCCGGATCCTCAAACCGAATACCGACAAGGAACACCATGTCTGACCTGACCTTTACCGATCGCGCGCAGGAGATGGTGCGCAATTTTCTCGACCAGAGCGAGGGCGAGCTGCACGCCCTGAGGATCCAGGTGAATGGCGGAAGCCCCGTCGCGCCGTCCTTTGAGCTCACCCTGGTCACCGACGAGGACCGGGACCCCGATGACCTGCAGCTCGACGGCGGCGGCTTCGACGTGCTGCTGGACCCCCGAAGCGCCAAGCGCCTTGACGGCGCCAAGGTCGACTTCGTGCAGAGGGTCAACGAAAGTGGATTCGAGATCCAGCCGGCGGTGAAGCCCGTGGGCGAGGGCGGAGCGAATGGTGACCTGGCCCAGCGCGTCCAGGGAGTGCTTGATCAGCAGGTGAATCCCGCCATTGCCTCCCACGGTGGACGCATCGACCTGGTGGACGTGGACGAGACGGAAATCTTCATCGAGATGTCCGGTGGATGCCAGGGCTGCGCCATGTCCCGGATGACCCTCCGTCAGGGGGTGGAGAAGATGCTTCGCCAGGCCATCCCCGAAGTCACCGCCATCCACGACATCACCGACCACCAGGCGGGGGAGAACCCCTACTTCTCCGCCTGACCGTGGCGAGGCCTGCGGCAGGTGCGCCCTTGACCACGCCCCGGACACCGGGGATACCCCGGCACGGCGTCCCCGGACGCCGCCCGCCGCTCCGGTGGCCGGTCTTTCTCCTGCTTCTCACCCTCCTGGGGTGCGGAGCCGGGCTCGTTCCGGACCGAATCGGCTCTTCGGCGCAGGAGTCTCCCCTCGTTGGCCCACCCTCCGGCAGCCTGGTTCTAGCCGGGGGAGGCCCGCTGGGCCCGGAGATCTGGGAACGCTTCGTGGAGCTCGCCGGAGGCACCGACGCGCGTATTGTGGTAATCCCCACCGCCGCCAGCCAGGACCACTTCCCGGAGGACTGGTCCGGACTTGCCCCCCTGATCCAGGCCGGAGCCGAGGACATCCAGATCCTCCACACCCGTGACCGCAGGAAAGCCGACACCGAAGCATTCGCGGCGCCCCTGGCCGAAGCCACCGGCGTGTGGATCCCGGGCGGCCGGCAGTGGCGGCTGGTGGATGCCTACCTCGACACCCGGGTCCACCAGGCGCTGTTCGAGCTCCTGGAGCGGGACGGCGTCGTGGGCGGCACCTCTGCCGGAGCGTCCATTCTGGCCTCCTACCTCGTGAGGGGCGACCCGGAAACGAACCAGGTCATGGTGTCGCCCGAGTACCAGGTGGGCTTCGGGCTCCTTTCCAAGACCGCCGTGGACCAGCACCTCCTGGCCCGAGGCCGGGAAGACGACCTGTGGGAGGTCCTGGACGCCAACCCCGACCTTCTGGGGATCGGTCTGGACGAGGGGACGGCCCTGGTGGTGAGACAGGATCACGCGGAGGTCATTGGCGTGAGCCAAGCCCTCTTCTACGATGCCACCGAACCCCCACGATACGCCCGGAGCTTTGCCAGCGGGGCCATCTACGATCTGGGCACCCGCACTCCGGTGGCTACGGCCGCAGACGAGGATGCGTCCGAGGAGGACCGGGATGGGATCCAGCTCGGCACTCGACCCTGATACCCTGCCTCACCCTGCTTCCCACCCACTGGCTGTACGTCTGCACCCCCCGGCGGAGCGGGCCGTGCGAGACGGGCATCCCTGGGTCTTCGAGACGGGAATCCGGTCGGTCGAGCTGACAGGTCGCACCGGGGACCAGGGCCAGAGCGAGGAGAACGGGCGTCCCGGAGCCGGCGACACCGCCGTCATCTTCGACCGAAAGGATCGCTTCCTGGCCGTGGGGCTCTTCGATCCCACCAGCCCCATACGAATCCGGGTCCTGAACCACGGGGAGCCCGCACAGGTGGGGGCCGAGCTCTTCCGCAATCGGCTGACCCAGGCCCTCCGGCGCAGAGCATCGCTCTCCGACGATTCCCAGACCACCGGCTACCGGGTGGTGCACGGCGAGGGCGATGGCCTCCCGGGTCTGGTCCTGGACCGATACGGAGACCAGGCGGTGTTCAAGCTGTACTCCCCAATCTGGCTTCCCCACCTCCGGGAAGTGGTCCCGGCCGCCCGGGATCTGCTGCGATCCAGCACGGTGCTGGGCCTGGTCTCGCGAAACCTGGCCGACGAACGCCTTTGCCCCGCTCCCCTTCGGCGGGGTGCCGTGCTGTCCGGAAAGAACGCCACCGGTCCGTTCCCGTTCCTGGAGTCGGATCTCCGCTTCGAGGCCCATCCCGTGGAGGGCCACAAGACGGGCTTCTACCTCGACCAGCGGGACAACCGGCGACGACTGGAGCCCCGAGCCCGAGGCGCCAGGGTTCTCAACGTCTTCAGCTACACCGGCGGCTTCTCACTCTACGCCGCCCGGGGCGGGGCCCGGGAGGTCATCAGCGTGGACCAGAGTGGACCGGCGCTTCGACAGGCGGAGCGCCACTTCGAGCTGAACGTCCAGGCCGCCCGGGACACCCGACACCGGACAATGGAGGGTGACGCCTTCCACATCATGAGGGAGCTCGCCGCGGGGGGCGAACGCTTCGGTGTGGTCGTAGTGGATCCGCCCTCCTTCGCCAAGGAGGCGTCACAGATCGACGGAGCCCTCGAGGCATACGCTCGGCTCACCATCCTGGCGCTGGCCGTCCTGGAACCCGGGGGACTGCTGGTTCAGGCGTCCTGTTCCTCCAGGGTTTCGGCCGACGACTTCTTCGGCCGGGTGCACCGGGCGGTGGCCGACGGCGGCCGAAGCCTCGTAGACCAGCATCGGACCGGGCATCCGGTGGACCACCCGGCCACCTTCCCCGAGGGTCACTACCTCAAGTGCCTGTTTGCCCGGATCGAGTGATGCCCCTCTCCGCCTCGCCGACCTGCCGCTGGATGAAATCTTCCAGGATGGGCCCCATCTCACGCAGGATCTGCGCTGGGAGCGACGAGGTGAAGTGGTAGTCGTCCGCCTCCTCGCCGGGGACGTAGGCCGTGATCACCCCGTAGTAGCGCTCCCCGATGAAGAAGACGACGCTGGAGGTTCGGTTCACGCTCCGGGATTCCACCAGCCGACCTCCGGGGGCAAAGACGCGGTAGCGGTTGTCGCCCGTGCCGGTCTTGGCGCCGATGGGAAGGACCAGCCCGTCGGCATCCCGAACGGCACCTCGCATGCGGCGGCCCGTCCCCAGCTCCACCACCTCCACCATGGCGTTCCGAAGGACCTGAGCTACCTCCGGGGCCATCACCTGCTGGCCCACCGGTGCCGCCCGTTCCATCCGGGTGTCCCACGGAGTGTCCCGGGCAAAGTGGAGCTCGTCTACCCGGTGGGTGGGCACCCGAACCCCATCATTCAGGATGATCCCCACCAGGTCGTTGAGCGACGACGGCCGGTCGCCGGAGCTGCCGATGGAGGTGCCCAGCGATGGAACGATGTTCTGGAACGGGTAGCCTACCCGCTGCCAGCCCTTCAGCACCTCGGTGAAGGCCTCCACCTCCAGAAGTGAGCGGATGCGCCGGTCCTGAGCGTCGGTGAAGCGGGTCCGGAAGAGCCACCGGTAGACGTCCTGGCGGGCCTGGGCGCTGGCCTGGATGATCTCGGAGCGGGACGCCTCGGGGTGCTCCCTCAGGTAGCGGGCCACCCAGAGCTCCAGCGGGTGCACCGAGGCCAGGTACCCCAGGTCCGCCAGGGGATGGGGCGTGGGGTCGGCCCGCCTGAAGAGATCCTCCACCGTAGCGGCGGAGAACTCGGCGTCGGGCTGGTTCGTGCGAAGCATGACCTCAAACTCCTCCACCGTCCCCTCGGGAACCACCGCCCGATAGGCCCAGGCGATCCGTTGGGGCGCCAGACGTCGATCTCTGAAGAGCGCCCGCAAAATCTCGTCGGCGTTCATCTCCCGGTACTTGGGGATGAACTGGTTCAGGAACTGGATTCCTTCGCGGTCAGCGAAGCGGGCCAGGTATTCCTGGCGCAGAGGCGAGTCCCGCTCCTCCAGGACGTGCGCCGTGGAGCCAGGCACCCGGTACATGTAGTGGTTTACGACGTCCTGCATCATGCGCACGAAGACCAGGTTGATGGACTGCTGGAACCCCACCGACACGCTCACCACCTGCTGATCATAGGTACGGTCGAAGTTGGAGAAGGTCTGCACTCCTCCTCCGGTGACGAACCGCTGTGCCGGGTTCGCGGAGTAACGCCGCTCCATGGCTCGCTGCAGCAGGGGACGCAGCTCCAGGTCCGGCTCAGCCAGCAACTGGTCCCGGACCCACAGGCTGAGGCGGTCCTGAGCGGCCACGGGGTAGCCCCTCAGATCACCGGTAGAGAGCCACTCCATACTCTCCCAGAGCTCGGCAATGATCTCCAGGTAGCTCACCAGCGTCCGGAGCTTGGCAGTGGAGCCCAGCTCCAATCGGGCCGACTCGTTCAGGTTGAAGGGAGCGTCCAGGTTGTCCACCTCGATCCGCACTACGTTGCCCCGTTCCGTCCGTTCGTGGAGCACCATGGAGTAGACCACCCCCTCGGGGTCTCCCCGGTCCAGAAGCCGGTAGGCGTTCATGCCGTGGGCCGCCATAAACTCCGGCTCGGCCAGCCGGGTCAGAAATTCGGTCACGCCCTGCTGCGCCCCGGAGTCGATGGTGGTGCGCACCGAGAGGTCCAGGCGGTCCAGATCGTAGAGCCGATCCACGCCCAGCAGTCCCAGCAGGCCAGTGCGCACGGCGTTGGCCGCCTTCCTCTCCACGAACGAAACCGGAGGACGCGGCGGAGGGAGGATGCGCAGCTCCGGAGACGCCGCCAGCGCTTCCTCCGCAAGCCGCTCGGGAATGACGCCCTCGGAGCGAAGGAGACGGATGTGGCGGTCGGTGAGTCGGGCCAGCGCCTCCCTGCCCTCGGTGGTGCTCAGGTGGTACGACGGACGGCGCTGTGCCAGGAGCAGGCTCAGCACCTGCCGGTACGCCTCCCCGGCCTCGGTCCACTCTTCGTCGGAGAGGGGTTCGGGGTGGTCGCGGAGAGGGTCACCGGTGTCCCAGGACGGCGCGTCTCCGTCATCCAGCTCCGGCGCCGGAGGCTGCCATTCGGGCGTGAGCTCAACCGCTACGGGTCGGGCCAGCGCAGGTGCGTCCCCTGGGGTGTCCTCCTCCGCCCGCTCCCGCGCCGTCTCCCAGAAGAGAGCGGCCTGCGGCGTCCCCGGGGGAAGGATTTCGTCCGGGACGGGGATGGGCCCCACCCGAGCCACTTCCACCCTGGAAAGCAGCCAATTGAGCCGGACCACGTCAGTGCCGTACCATGCCCGCAGCCCTTCGGCCAGGCCCAGGATCTCCCCCTCGCCCCGGATGGCGGCCAGAGGAACCGAGTTGAGGTAGTCCAGCACAATACGACGGCGGGCGGGAAGGGTCTCCTCGCCATCGAGGTAGGCCCGAAACGTCGCCGACACCATCTGCAGGAGCTTGTCCCGGGGTCCCTCGGTGATGCCCTCCGGCTCGTGCCGGAACTTCTCCATCTGGGTGGCCAGGGTGCTGGCCCCCGCCACTCGTCCCTCTCGACCCAGGTACCGCAACCCCAGGTCGGCGGTGCTGCGCATGAGGCGTCCCCACTCCACCGCAGGATTTCGCCGGGGCTGATCAGGGTCCAGTGCCGTGCGGTTCTCCACGAAGAGGAGGGTCTGCCAGATCAGCGGTGGCAGCGACTGGAACGAAGGATACACCAGCTCCGGCCGATGATGATCGTAGATCAACTCGCCGCTTCGATCCGCCATCCGGAGTCCGGCCCGACTCTTTTCGTGGTAGATGGGGAAGAGCTCCCGCTCCTCTACCAGCTCCTGGAGCCGCTCCGAGGGCCGGGCCTGCTCCACCACCCGGAAGCCCCGCTCCTGGGCACGGGCCAGCCTCTCCGGAAGCCCGGCATAGCCCAGCCGCAGGTCATAGGGACCCCGGGCAGCAGGCAGGAGTGCATCTGCGGCGCCTTCCTCCACCGTCCACCCGGTCTCCTGAGCCAGGGGCGCCAGGAAGCGGGCCTGGAAGTGGGAGGTGCGCATCTCCCAGACGGCCAGGCCCACGCCTCCGCCCAGGAGAACGGCCAGCCCGGCCAGAAGAGCCAGGCGCCATGGATGACGGCGAAGAATGCGGCGCATGAGAGTGGAGTGTCAGCGGTTCAAAGGACCCTTCCGTTGACCCCACCAAGGCCTGCAGGATCCCTGCCAGGGAGGGTCGATTATCCGTGGGGGAGTGTCAGAAAATCCGGATGCGCGACGACCCTCCGGGTCAGGGCCAACGCCACTCCCCAGCCCGCTCAAGGGGGTCTCGGACTCCCAGCTCCTCCAGCCGACGGCCGATCTCCTCCTCGGACCAGCGCTCGAGCTCCAGATCGGGGGCATTGGCCGCCGCCCACAGGAGGGCCGCGCTCACCGCGGCGCTCCGGGCAATCCCGGGCTCGTCGATGACGTCACGGGTGTCGTCGATGGTATGGCCCACGCCCGCCGCCTCGGCTCGCTGCTGTGAACGGACGGTGAGCACGGGCACTCCCTGCATCAGGAAGGGCTGGTGATCCGAGTAGATCCCCCCGCCGGTTCCCACCGCCTCGTCCAGATCGATCCCTGCCTGGGCGACTCCCTCGAGCACCGGCTGAAGAAAGGGCTCCGCATCGGGCCGACCCATGGCGCCCAGCCCCACCGGTTCACCCACCACGTCCAGGTTCAGGATGGCGGCGTAGCGCTGGATCCGGTCGTCGTCCAGACGGGTCTCCACGTAGTGCCGCGAACCGTACAATCCCAGCTCCTCGCCCATCCAGAAAGCGAAGCGAATGGTCCGGTACGGCACCTCCCCGGTCGCTTCGACGTGCTCGGCCAATGCGCGAGCCAGGTCCAGCACCGCCAGCGTTCCGGACCCGTTGTCCACGGCGCCCTGGGCCAGATCCCATGAGTCCAGGTGGGCGCCCACCAGGATGATCTCGTCGCTCTGGCCGGGGATCTCGCCCAGGACGTTGTCGGCCTCGGCCCGCTCCATCCAGTTGTCCACCGACAACCGGACCACCACCGGCTGCTGCCCGGCCAGCGCGCCGCGGAGCGCCTGGCCCGAGGCCTGGTCGGCGGCGACGGCCGGAATCTCTGTTTCCTCATCGCCCAGGGTGGCCACCCCCACCGGAATCCGGGGCCCCTCCTGGGTGTTGAGCTGGATGAAGCCCACGGCCCCCGCCTCGGTGGCCAGCGTCACCTTCTCGGTGCGGTGCACACCGCGCCCATACCCCTCGGGGGCACCGACATCGGCCAGGACGATGGCGCCCTCCACCCGGTCACCCAGGGCTTCGATCTCCTCGGCGGTGCCGTAGCCGGCGTCCACGAGGGGCGCCTCCACCTCGTAGCTCCCCACGTGTCCCAGCGAGAGGATGCTCAGCTCGCCCTCGACGCCGCCCTCGGGCCGCACCGCCTCCAACGAGGCATCACGCCGGTCCCACGCCAGGAAGGGGAAGGACTCACGCCACACCCGGGGCACGGCGTACGCTTCGAGCCGCCGCTCTACGAAAGCCTCGGCGGAGTCGCCTGACGGCAGGGCCGAAACCCGGGCCCCGATGACGTCCAGCAAGGTGTCGGCGTTCACCTGGACCTGGGACCCCTCCAGGGAGCGCTCCACCAGCGCCGCCAGCTCCTGGGCGGTAGGAGCTTCTGCAGCCGCCTCCACCGCCGGTGCATCGGCATCGGCAGGGAGGTCCTCAGGGGGTTCGGCGCACCCGGCCCCCAGGAGCAGAAGGGCGCAGCACACCGTCACTGCCGACCATGCCGCCGGGCCGGAGAACGGTACGGACAGCCGAGGGGCCTTCACCGGGAAGAAGCTCATGGCGCTCCTCAATTCTGCGAGTCGTCGTCCACCACCACCGGCCCGTCCTCCACCAGGTAGTAGCGGAACCAGTCCATGTACTCCTGCAGACGGCGCACCAGGAGCCAGGGCTCTCCGGTGCGGGACAACCCGTGGGAGTTGTCGGGGAAGAGGACCATCTTCACCGGCACGTCGTGCTTCTGAAGGGCCCGGTACCACTGCTCGGCACCCTCCAGGGGAGTCCGGTAGTCGTTGATGGAATGGATAATGAGGGTGGGCGTCTCAACCTGGTCGGCCCACACGATGGGCGACAGCTTCATGACCAGCTCGTAGCTGCCCTCTTCGGCGCTCCGGAAGGGCCAGGGCATACCGCCAAACTCCCGCTCGACGAGACCGGAGGCATCGGACACGCCGTAGAACGAGAGCCAGTTCACGATCCCGCGAGCCGTGAGGGCCGCCCTCCACCGCTGGTCGTGGGCGGTGATCCAGCTCGTCATGAAGCCGCCGTAGGATCCCCCGGTCACCCCGAGACGCTCCGGGTCGGCCAGGCCGCGCTCCACCACGTGGTCCACCCCGTGCAGGATGTCCTTCATGTCGTCGATACCCCAGGCCTCCAGCGTGGAGTACTGGAACTCCATCCCGTAGCCGGAAGAACCCCGCGGGTTGGTGTAGAGCACGAACATTCCCTCGGCCGCCAGCATCTGGAACTCATGGAACCAGGTGTCGGCGTAACGGGAATGGGGGCCGCCGTGGATGGAGACCACCATCGGATAGGTCTGGCCCTCCTCGTAGTCCACCGGGTACACCAGCCAGCCGTCGATCTCGAAGCGCTCGCCGTCCGGCGCGTCGTTGGCCAGCATGTACTCCACCCCTCGCTCGGGCAGCTCGTCCAGCCACTCCCGGTCGTGGGGGACTCCCTCGTAGGTGAAGTATTCCACCTCCGAAAGCCTCACCTCAGCCAACCAGTCCTCGTTCACCGAGCTGACCCGCTCCGCGTCGGAGCCGTCGATGTCGGCCACGAAGACCTCCCACGGCCGCTCGGCGGTGCTCTTCACGTAGGCGATCCTGCCCTCCTCCAGGTTCATGTCGAAGCCGGAGAAGGTGTGCCGTCCTTCGGTGATCCGCTCCACCGGCCCGCCGTCGGCGGAGACCCGCACGAGTTGGTCCTGACCACCGATGGCCGAGGTCCACTTCAGGTACCCGCCGTCCAGCGACCAGGTGATGCCGCCGATGGAGTAGACCCAGTCGTCCTTGGCCAGCTCCCGCTGGATCTCCCCGTCGGCCACCGAGACGATCCGGATGTAGGGATCGGTCATGGATTCGGTGACGGTGACGTAGGCCAGCCGCCGGTTGTCCGGTGACACGGTGACGCTCCGCACAGCCTGGTCGGTCTGATAGAGGAGCTCCCCCTCTCCGCCCGACGCAGGCAGGCGGAAGATCCCGGTGTCCTCGTCGTTCTCGTCTTCGTCGTCGGAGGGCTCGGCGGCAGGCACCGACGCGGTGTAGATGATCCACTGCCCGTCACGGGAGAACTCGCGGAAGTTCTTGTCCACCTCGTCATGGGTAAGCTGGATCCCCTGGTCGTCGGCGTCCTCGAGCCCGTCGGCAGGCACCCTGAAGAACTGTACGTACGACTCCTCGTCGTTGCCTCCTCCTTGACCCGGCCGGGTAAAGGAGAGGGTGCCGTCGCGCTTGTAGTTGGTGTGGGTGATGACGTAGACGTCCCGGTTCCGCTCCGCCTCGGTCTCGCCCCTCTCCGCTCTCTCGGTGGGGCCGGTGAGGGCGGGGGTCCCGGAGGGCCAGTAGGAGGTCCGGCGATCGGTGGGCGGAACGGGGCCCTCCTCGTCGTCGGCGGCCTCGGCTTCATCCTCGTCTTCGACCTCCTCCGCACCCTCCACCGGCACCCGACGGGTCACCAGCACCCACGAGCCGTCGGGGTGGAAGTTGGGCGAGCCCGAGATCCCGGGGACCTGGTAGGCCTCTCCTCCGGGCTCGGCAAAGTTGAGGAAGTGAAGCCCGCTCTCGTCACCCCGCGAGGTGTTGAAGTAGATGCGCCGGCCGTCGGGCGTCCAGTTCGGGTTGGTGGAGTTGATTCCCCTGGTGCTCAGACGCTGGGTCTGGCCGGTTTCCAGGTCGGTCCACCAGATGTGGCTGATCCGATCGTTGGAGGCCTGCCTGATGGTCTGCACCTGGTACAGGAGGTGCCGTCCGTCGGGCGAGAGGGCCGGGCTGCTCACGGGCTGCACCCGGTAGTAGTCCGCGGGCTCGATGGTACGGGTATCCTGTGCCACCACCGTAACGGGAGCCAGGACCAGGAGGGTGAGACCGAAGAGAAGTCGACGCATGGAATCTTCCTGCTTGAATGGGCGGGTTGAACCGCCGTTGCTCAAAAATGGACAAGGGGCCGGCGGCAGCCTGAAGAGGCAGAAATCCGTCCGCGCCCCTCGGCGATGGGCCGCCCGAACGCACGTCTCTCGTTTCTTCGAAAACGCGGTCGAAGGCACCCGTGTGTAGGTGATCTTTTCAACCTAGAGGTCCCCGGGTCGGTGGGCAACGTCAGTCCGGCTCCTGGAAGAGCGGCAGGCCGCCCTCCGGGCCCTCGGGAGCCTCCAGGCACCCGGGGTCGTCGTTCGTGGGTGAGTTCACCCGGGTGGACACCTCCCGGGCAGCCAGCGGGCCTGCCGGGAAGGGGCCGAGGAGCCGCCGGAGCTCATCCACGGGCATATCCGGGTCCAGCCATTGCTCCCGGTGGTCGGCGCCGAGGATCACCGGCATCCTCGGATGAATGGGCCGCAGGAACTCGTTGGCCTCGGTGGTGAGGATGGTGAAGGTCTCCAGAACCTCAGCGTCGCCAGAGCCGGACCAGCGCTCCCACAGGCCGGCAAAGGTGAAGGGCTCCTTCGACTCGAGGTGGATCCAGAAGGGACGCTTGCCCCCTGTGGTCTTCTTCCACTCGTAGAAGCCGTCGGCGGGGATGAGACAACGCCGACGCCGGAAGGCGTTCCGAAAGGAAGGCTTCTCGTGGGCGGTCTCGCAGCGAGCGTTGATGAGCCGGTTCCCGATGGAGGGGTCGTCGGCCCAGAAGGGCACGAGGCCCCACCGAAGCGTGGCCCCCGCCGCTCTCCCACCCCCATTGCCCCCCTCCTGGTGTACCACCGCCGGCACGTCTTGCGAGGGAGCGATGTTGTAACGGGGTCCGGAGTGCACCAATCCCTCGACCCCCAACGCCACTTGCAGCGCCTCCTGGTCGAGGGTCAAGGTGTATCGGCCACACATCTCGTGTCCCCTCCTCCTGATCTATATGAGTGCTCTGCGATTCGCCGCCCAGTGGGCTCGATGGTGACGAGGCCCCGAAGATGACAACATCGGACGCCGGCGTCTCCCCGTCACCCCTACCCTACCCCACCCTCGGGGTGGCGGGCATCATCCTGACGGCAGCTGCAGCCGCCTGGGTGGGTCCGACCCTGGACCGGCTCCTCCCGTTTACCGTCCTGTACTCCGCCTGGACGGTGCTCCTCCTCGTGGTGGTCTTTCGCTACGGCGCCCTCCTCCGCCGGCCTGCCGTCCTCCTGGGAGGGGCCGTCCTGCTGAGACTCATCTTCCTCCCCACGGTTCCCGACCTCTCGGTGGACCCGTTCCGTTACCTGTGGGATGGCTGGCTCACGGCCTCGGGCGTCAATCCGTACCGTTGGGTGCCCTCGGATCCGGCGCTGGTCCATCGGCAGGGAGAGATCCTCTTCCAGGAGATGAACTCGAGGGACTTCTTCAGCATCTACCCCCCACTCTCCCAGTGGCTCTTCCTCCCGGCCGGGGCCCTGTACGAGCGACTGGGGTGGCCGGGATCCTTCCTGGTGTTGAAGGGGACCATCACACTGGCCGAAACCGTGGGACTCTGGCTTCTGTACCGGGCCATGACGGCCAGAAGCCTCGATCTCCGCTACCTGGCGCTCTACGCCTGGAATCCCCTCACGGTCGTAGCGGTGGCGGGCGTGGGCCATTCGGAAGGAGGGCTCATCCTGGGCCTCGGGATGCTGGCCCTGGGCCTGGCCCGGGGACGGGCCACCATGGCCTGGATCGGACTGGGGCTGGCGGTGATCTCGAAGGGGGTCCCGCTGCTCCTGGCTCCCCTCCTCCTGAAGCACCACTGGACCCACCGGGGCCCGGCATCCACCCTCCAGGCGATGGGACTCGGCCTGGCGCCGGCGGCGGCACTGGCAGCCCCCTTCCTCTTCCAGGGACTTGTTGGGCGGGCGCTGGCCTCAGCGGACCTCTACGTCAGCCTGTTCCAGTTCAACGCCGGCCTCTACGCCGTTCTGGCGAGCCTCGTGGACACCCTCCCGGGGGTGGACCCCCGCGCCTTCCTGGGCCCGGCCCTTCGGGCGGGCTACCTGGGGTTGGCGGTCTGGATCTGGCTGCGCCATCCGGCCACCCGCTTCGGAGATGTGATCCGGGGCTCACTCCTCCTCTTCGGGCTCTACCTGGTTACCGCCACCACCGTCCATCCCTGGTACCTCCTGTGGGGGCTTTGCCTGGTGCCCCTGGTGAGGTGGCATACGGCGGCCTGGCTCTGGGTGGCGTGGGCGGCCATGCCCACCTACCTGGCCTACGTCGGCGTGCGGGAGGGCGCCCTCGCCGCCGTCTTCTGGGGTGGTGCGCTCCTCTTCGTTCTCCGGGACGAGTGGCCTGCCCTCCGAGGCCCGCTCCTTCGCTGGGCCGGAGCTCGCAAGGCCCGTCAGATTGCGCCGCATCTCGCGGGTGAGACGGTCCTGGACCTGGGCGCGGGAGAAGGTTTCGTGGGCCAGAATCTGGCCCGCACAGCCGGTCGAACCGTTCTCCTGGCCGACCTGGCCCCTGTGTTCCGGGTGCCCGTGCCCGGTTTCGTCTTCGACGGCCGATCACTCCCGCTGCCCGACGGCTCGGTGGACACAGTGGTCCTCTCTTTGGTCCTGCATCATGCTCGGGACCCGGAGCGCCTTCTCAGGGAGGCGCTGAGGGTGGCCCGTCGCCGCGTCGTCATCACGGAGTCCACCTTCCGCTGGCACCTGGAGCGTCGTCTGCTCGAGGTGCTGGACCGCCAGGTCAACCGAGAGCGGGGCGGTGGAACCATGGACCAGGAGCCCCTTCGCTTCGATACGGCCCGGGGCTGGGAAGAGCGGGTGCGGACGGCAGGCGGCAGGGTACTTCTCTCCCGTCGCCTGAACCGGGTGGGACACCGGCACCACCTCCTGGTAGCGGCACCCGTGGAGGATGCCGGCCTTCCCTTCAACGGAGAGACTCAGCCCTCGCCGAAGCGCTGGAACAGCTCGACCTGAAGGCCCTCGGCCGAGGGAGGTCCGCCGCCCCTCGAGCGGTCCAGCGCCCGGAATATTCGATCCAGAGCCCTTTCCACGTCCCTGCGCACCTCGCCCTCGGGGATCACCGCCTCCAGAATGGGGTCGGCCGAAACGCCGGTGCCCACCGCCGGCGAGTAGGCGATCTCGCTCTGGTGCGCTTCCAGGACCTCGTGCAGGCCGACGGCGGCCCGGGCCGTGGCCGCCAGGTGCTCGTAGCGGGCTTCCCGGTAGTCGCGCTGCTGCTCATAACGCGTCCGAAAGTACTCTTCCAATCGCTCCCGGTCCCCGTCGTCCAGCGGGTCCAGCGTAGCGAGGGCATCGGCCACCGCACCCAGGTAGACGGTCTCGTCACGGGATCGCAGCTCGTCCAGAAACACCACGTAGCGCTCCCAGAACTCCTCGATGCTGGGAAACTGACCTGCGTTGGCCAGGTAGAAGCCGCTCAGCCACGTCCGAGGCGGTGCGCTCTCGAGCCCGACCTCCTCCCGCAGCGAGTCGGACGCCACAAGGAACGCTTCGCCGACGAGGGCGAGCACCTGGTCGCTCTCATCCTCCAGCCCGGTGGGAGGCGGGGGAAGGTCGGGACGGGGCACCGTCTCCGCCTGGGCGATGTCGTCTTCGAATCGGGGGTCGGATTCATCGGGGAGGAGGGCCAGCCAGGCGGTGACCCCCACGACCAGGACGAGCAGTGCCACCACCCAGGCCCGGGGCCGGTAGGGCGTCCGCTGAATGAGCGGCGCCCTACGCGCCGGACGGGGCTCGTCTTCGTCCGGCGTCCACGTCCCGGCCTCAGCATCGGCCTCGCCGTCGGCTCGCTGGAGGTCTGGAAGGACCATGCCCCCTTCCGCATGGGGCGTGAACCAGTCCTCCTCCTCGTCCTCTTCCTCGTCGTGGCGCTCCTTACGACCGGCTCTCGCGGCGGGTTCGGAAGAAGGGTCATCCACCTCGGAGGTCTCGAGCTCCGACTCCCCGGCCCCCGGCGTGGCACCGGGATCCACGTCGTCCCAACTGAACTCCATGGAGCTGCCCAGCCGGAGCTCGAAGTCCTCCAGTTCGTCCGGTTCGCCGGCGTCGGCCTTGGGGGAGGGTCCCGGAGGGGCATCCTCGACGTCGCCTGCGTCCTCCCGGGGGCGTCGGTCCTCAGGCTTGGTTGGGTCCGAAGGCGCACCGAACGGGTCGGCATCCACCAGCTCCAGTTCGAAGTCCAGCGGGTCCTCCTCCTCGTCCGGCCCCTCTCCCACAGGCGCCAGAGGCTCCGCGTCCAGAACCAGTGCGTCCCGGGGATCGTCTGCATCCCGGGGATCGTCCTCGGCCCTCCACCGCCCTTCTTCGTCCACCTCTTCCGAAAGCGCCTCCCTCAACGGAGCGGGCAACTCGCCGGCCCGCTCCAGCTCATCCACAATGAACCGGTACAGGGTGACGTCCCAGGCCCGAGCCCAGCCCCCCGTCCCGGCATCATAGAGCTGGTCACCCGGCCGGATCTCGCCGGCGCGCACCCGCTCCTCCAGTTCGGAGACCGAGGCCACCGGGATCTCCTCACCTGAATCCGCACGGATCAGAAACCTGGGGCTCGTGCCGTCAGTCAAGAGCTTACCCGTCGAGTGGAAAGAGAGAAGACGTCAACTCGGAGGCGATGGCATGCATGGCGACCACGATCATGGGAGGGTCTCCAGCGGAGCGAACAGCGGGGAACGGCCCATTCGATGTGGGGTCATTGAGGATGGTGTATGGTTACACACGAGGCCCGCCGCTCCGACGAACCTGGCCAACGCACAGCATACGGGAAAGGCAGCGTCCTCGACAACCCCGGCAGACGGAAGCCACTCCACCGACGTCCCCTGGCCCCAGACGCATCCCATCAATCCCTGTCCACTGGATATGCTCACACCCCGCCTCCGCTTTCTGGCCGCCGGCCTCCTTTTCTGTCTCGTCAGCGCTGCCTGCGACCAGCCGGATCCGGCGGAGGAGGTGGTGCGATCCGGCATCGAGGCGCACGGCGGGGAGCTATTCGAGGCCATGGAGGTCCGCTTCACCTTCCGGGACGCACACTTCACCGTCTGGCGCCACAACGGCGCCTTTCGTTACGAACGGGTCTACACCGACGACGAGGGCTCGGTGATCCGGGACTGGATGACAAACGAGGAGACGGGACAGGAAGTGGACGGAGAACGCCAACCCCTCACGGCCCAGGAGCGAGCCTCCGTGGAGACTGCTGTGAATTCGGTGGTCTACTTCGGGCTCCTCCCTTTCCGGCTCCTGGACGATGCCGCCCGGCACCGGGACCTGGGCACCACCGAGATCGAGGGACGGACCTACCGGACGGTGGAGGTCACCTTTGACCGGGAAGGGGGAGGGGCCGACTGGGAGGACCGTTTCGTGTACTGGTTCGACGACCGGGAGCACACCTTGGACTACCTGGCCTACCGGTACCACCGCGACGGGGGAGGCACTCGGTTTCGACGGGCCGTCAATCGCCGGAACGTGGGAGGCCTTCTCCTGCAGGACTACGAGAACTACACTGCAGCGGTAGGAGAGGTGGACGACATCGCCGACTACGACCGTCTGCTGGCCCGGGGCGAGCTTCAACTCGTGTCCACCATCGCACTGGAAGAGGTGGAGGTCCGTGACCTGCGCTGACGCCCACCCCGTGAGCCGATCCCCCCTTTCCCCACTCCCCGGAGCAGGATGATGACCATGCGACCTTCTTCAATCTCCTGGCTGGCACTCTGCCTGACTCTGGCTCTCAGTGCCTGCGGCACCGACACCGAGCCCGACGTCCCCGGCGCAACGCCTGGGGCGGAGACGCCGGACGAGGGGGTGGAGCTCCTCCTGGCGGTAGACCATATGACCTACGCCCCCGGCTCGGAGATGCAGGTTTTCCTGCAACTCTCCAATCGATCCGACCAGGCTCGAACCCTGAGCTTTCGCACCGGGCAACGCTACGACCTGTTGATCCTCGACGCAGCCGGGACCGAGGTCTGGCGGTGGTCCGACGATCGGTCGTTCACCCAGGCCCTGGGCGAGGAGACCCTGGAAGCGGGCCAGGAGGGGCCAGCGTGGGAAGAAACCCTCTCGGCTCCCGACACGCCCGGCGACTACCGGCTCCAGGCCACCGTTCCTGCAGACGGGGCCGAGCTCCGCACCGAACTCCCCTTCGAGGTGACGAACGAGGGGCCGTGAGCCACCACCGGTCCCCGACGCCCTCCCCCGGCGTGGAGGCGCCGTAGGGTGCTTCTCTACGTCCTGGACCTTCTGGGGGTGGCTGTCTTCGCCGTCAGCGGCGCGCTGGCGGCGCGCCACAAGGGGATGGATCTCCTGGGGATCTTCGTTCTGGCCATGGCCACCGGAGTGGGAGGCGGGACCATTCGGGATCTCCTGGTGGGACGGGAGCACGTCTTCTGGGTCGTGGATCCCACCTACGTGGGGATCATCGTCCTGGCCACCGCCTTCACGGTGCTGGCAGTCCGATGGGACCGGCTTCCAGGCACCTCGCTCCAGGTGGCCGACGCCTTCGGCCTGGGGCTCTTTGCCATCAGCGGCGCCCAGGTCGCCGAGGCACAGGGTCTTTCCCCCACCATCGTGATCATGATGGGCGCCGTCACCGGCACGGCCGGCGGTCTCATCCGCGACATTCTCCGGGCCGAGGTCCCCCTGGTGCTCCGGCGGGAGGTCTACGCCACCGCCGCCCTGGTGGGGGTGGCCGTCTACCTGGGCCTCGACGCCCTGGGACTTCCCACCGACGCAGCCGCAATCGTCGGCGCGCTCACCGTCATCATCATCCGGCTTACGGCCATGGCCCGGGGCCTCCACCTTCCGGGCTTCCCCGACACCTCGGACTCTTCGGTTTCCTGATCACCAGCAGCCGGCCCGCCTCGCGCCGCTCCCCCCGGGGAACCGGTTCCTCATCCCACCGACTCCTTCTATTTTGGTTCGAACGGCCGTTCGAACCGGTGGCCGACCGGCACCGGATCAGGACCAACGCCCGAAGGAGGACTCTCATGCCAGACCCTCGTCCGAAGGTGGATCATTCCAGCGGCAGGAAACCCAACAGCCGACATGCGCCCCGATGGCGGGGCTCCAGAGGGGCCGGAAGGGGCCTGACGACCGCGGGGGCCGTCATCGCGGCCCTGGCGCTGGCTCTATCTCTTCCGTCATCGCTCGAGGCCCAGGCGAACGCGTCCGACGAGTGGGACGTGAACGACCCGCCCTTCCAGATGGCCGAGGTGGCCATCGACGTGACCGAAGGCACGTGGATGTCGCTGGACGTGAGCCCCGACGGCACCGAGATCGCCTTCGACCTGTTGGGGGACCTCTACGTCATGCCCATCGAGGGCGGGGAGGCCCGAGCCCTCACCGACGAGATCGCCTGGAACATGCAGCCCCGCTACTCACCGGACGGCCACTGGATCGCCTTCACCTCGGACCGCTCGGGGGGTGACAACATCTGGATCATGGACCGGGAGGGCGAGAACCTGCAGCAGGTCACCGACGAGGACTTCCGCCTTCTGAACGGTCCGGAGTGGAGTCCCGACTCGGAGTACATCGTGGCCCGGAAGCACTTCACCGGCACCCGCTCGCTGGGCGCCGGGGAGATGTGGATGTACCATCGGAGCGGGGGCTCGGGCGTGCAGCTCACCGAAAGACCCAACGACCAGAAGGACAAGAACGAGCCGGCGTTCTCGCCGGACGGGCGCCTCCTGTACTACTCCCAGGACGTCACACCGGGCTCGGTCTTCGAGTACAACAAGGATCCCAACCAACAGATCTACGCCATTCGGGAGCTGGATCTGGAGACGGGAGACCTGCGCACCCTCACCGGCGGTCCCGGAGGTGCCGTCCGGCCCACCCCGTCTCCTGACGGCCGCCACCTGGCCTTCGTCAAACGGGTCCGCTACGACTCGCACCTCTTCATCCGCGACCTGGAGTCGGGCCAGGAGTGGTCCATCTACGACGATCTCGAACGAGACATGCAGGAGATCTGGGCCATCCACGGCGTGTATCCCTCCATGGCGTGGACCCCCGACGGTGAGTCCCTGGTCTTCTGGGCCCGGGGCGGGATCCATCGTATTGACGTGGAATCCGGCGAGGTGAGCCCCATTCCCTTCCGGGTCCAGACCACGCGGCAGGTAGCCGACGCCGTGCGCTTCCCCGTAGACGTGCACCCCGAGGAGTTCGACGTACGGCTGCTGCGTTGGGTCCAGGTGTCTCCCGCCGGTGACCAGGTCGTGTATTCGGCCATGGGTCACCTGTACCTGCGGGACCTCCCCGACGGTGAGCCCCGTCGGGTGACCACCCAGGACGATCACTTCGAGTTCTTTCCCTCGTGGTCCCGGGACGGCGACCGCCTGGTCTACGTGAGCTGGAATGACGAGGAGCTCTCGGCGATCCGGGTGGTGTCCGCCGCCGGCGCCCGCAGCGGAGAGGTGATCACCGACGAACCGGGGCACTACCGGGAGCCCGCCTTCTCTCCAGATGGAGAGACGGTGGTGTACCGGAAGACCGGGGGCGGCGGCATCGTGTCCCCCCATTGGTCCGATGACCCCGGGCTGTACCGGGTCGCCGCCGACGGTGGCGCCCCTCGGCTCCTTTCGGAGTCGGGGCGGGAGCCCCACTTCGGCGCCCGCTCCGACCGGGTGTACTTCCTGGACGCCGAGGACGGCCGACAGGTGCTGAAGAGCATCGCAGTGGACGGCCGTGACGAGCGAACCCACCTCCGGAGCCAGTGGGCCACCACCTTCCGGGTGGCGCCCGATGGTCGGCATGTGGCCTTCGTGGAGCGCTTTCAGGCATACCTCCGCCCCTTCCGGGCTTCGGCAGGCCCGGTGGACGTGGGTCCGGGCAGCCGGGACCTTCCCCAGCAGCGAGTGTCCCGCGACGCCGGCGACTGGCTCCACTGGTCCGGTGACGGCGAGAGCCTGCACTGGTCGCTGGGTCCGGAGCTCTTCTCCCTGAACGTGGCCGACGCCTTCGCGCACCTCTCCGAAGGCGACGAGGCCGTGGATCTGCCCCTGGCTGAAGGGCGCGACATCGGCTTCCGGACCATGGCGGACGCTCCCACCGGCAGCGTGGCCTTCACCGGAGCCCGCCTCATCACCATGAATGGCGACGAGGTCATCGAAGACGGCACCCTGCTGGTGGAAGAGAACCGGATCGCTGCCGTGGGACCCGCTGACGAGGTGACCGTGCCCGCCGACGCCTACGTGGTCGACGCCCGTGAGATGACCGTCATGCCCGGAATGATCGACGTCCACTGGCACGGGAGTCAGGGCTACCAGGGGGTGATTCCCCAGCGAAACCAGATGAACCACGCCTCGCTGGCCTTCGGCGTCACCACCATTCACGACCCCTCGACCAACACCTACGAGTTCTTTACGGCTTCGGAGATGGCCCGAGCCGGAAAGGTGACGGGCCCCCGACTCTTCTCCACCGGACAGATCCTGTACGGCGCCACCACCGCCTTCACCGCCGAGGTGAACTCCCTGGACGACGCCCGGGAACACCTCCGCCGCCTGGGGGCCAAGGGCGCCATCTCGGTGAAGTCGTACAACCAGCCCAGGCGGGATCAGAGGCAGCAGATCCTGGCCGCCGCCATCGAGGAGGAGATCATGGTGGTGCCCGAGGGCGGCGCCACCTTCCAACACAACCTGAACATGGTGGTGGACGGCCACACCGGCGTGGAGCACTCCCTCTCGGTGGAGAACGTCTACGACGACGTCATCCAGCTTTGGTCCGCCACCGAGGTGGGCCTGACTCCCACCCTGGTGGTGGCCTACGGCGGCCTCTGGGGCGAGGAGTACTGGTACTCCCACACCGACGTGTGGGCCAACGAGCGGCTGGCCACCTTCAATCCGCCCCTGGTGCTGGAGGCTCGCTCCCGGAGGGCCAAGCGGGTGCCCGACGAGGAGTGGAACCACATTCGGACCTCGGCCCACACCAACGACCTCTACCAGGCCGGAGTGGGCGTGCAACTGGGCGCGCACGGACAGCGCCAGGGGCTGGACGCCCACTGGGAGCTCTGGAACTTTGGCCTCGGGGGGATGCCCCACCACGATGCCCTGAAGGTGGCCACCATCGAAGGGGCCCGTTACCTGGGCATGGACCAGCACATCGGATCACTGGAGGAAGGCAAGCTGGCCGACCTCATCGTGCTCGAGGCAAATCCACTGGACGACCTCCAGAACTCGGAGCAAATCCGGTGGACCATGGTGAACGGACGACTCTACGACGCCCATACCATGGACCAGGTGGGCAACCACCCCAGCGAGCGGGGCTCGTTCTACTGGGAGGACTGGGGCTGGCGTTAGACGGCTGTTGAAGAAGTCCAGGCGCGCGGCCGGCGGGGCATCTCCTCCCCGGCCGCGTTTTTTTCCGGGAGGGTAGGAAAAACGGGCCCCACCGGAGGGTGCTGCCGGGGCGTCGGATCCGACGCCGGAGAGGGCCTGGAGGCCGCCTCGGAGGTCTGCTGCAGAGGGATGGACCGAAAGCACCCCAGGGTGTCCTGCGGTGCAACGCCTCCCCCCTGCAGCGGTCTCGCGACAGGTGTAGCGAAGCGCGGCACGGAACGTGCCAATCGTCCACACCGACGCGTTCACGATCCTCCTTCAAGGCACGTCCGGAGTCTCTTCATGCCCCAAACCGAAGTCTCCTGTCCCTCCATGGGCGATTCCCCCTGCCACCCCCACTCCGCTGCCGCCAACGAACGAGACCGTGACCGTCACACCTCCAACCCCAACGAGACCCTGAGCCCGGCCGCCCCTGACCATGCCGCGGGCCCGACGCTTCATACCCGAAAGCTGGAGGCCCTGGGACGCCTCTCCGGCTGCGTGGCCCACGACTTCAACAATCTTCTCACGGTGATCCTGGGCGCCACCGGCTCGCTTCTCCAGACTCCACCCCAGGGCGATCCCATGGAGGCCATCCGCGAGATCCACGACTCGGCGCTCCGGGCCAGGCAGCTTACCCGCCAGATCCTGGCCGCTTCGAAACCCTCCTCGGCGGAGCCCCAGCCGCTGGACGTCTCCGATCGCCTCAGGGATCTCCTGGGTCTGCTGGGCCGTCTCCTGGGCGACCGGATGGAGGTACGTCACGAGTTCCATCCCGATCTACCCAGGGTCGTCATGGATCCCGGGCACCTGGATCAGGTGGTGATCAACCTGGCCGTCAACGCACGCGACGCCATGGAGGCCAGGGGCACCCTGGATGTCCGGGCCGCTCCCCACCCGGGACCGCCGGAGTCAGGCTCCCGGGCCGGGGTGCGTATCCAGGTCACTGACACCGGTGGGGGCATGGACCGGCAGACGCAACGCCGGATCTTCGACCCGTTCTTTACGACCAAGGAGGAGGAGGGTGGAACCGGCTTGGGTCTCGCCACCGTCCTCCGCGTCGTCCACACCGCCGGCGGGCGGCTGGAGGTGGACAGCGAGCCGGGGCGTGGAACGACGGTGGAGGTCTGGCTTCCGGCCGCCGCCGGAGAAGCTCAAGGGGCGCCGGATGAGCAGGGGACAGGAGGCAAGGCCGAGGAGCCGGCCGGCCGAGACCGAGACGCCCGGCCAGTCCCCCGATCCACTGGGCACCCCTCGACGCGTCGCGGGGGAGAGGGCTCCCCGGCCCGGATCCTCGTGGTGGAAGACGACCCGGCGGTGCGACGCCTGGTGGGTCGGGCGCTTCGAAGGGCAGGCTTCCAGGTCCGGGAGGCCGCCGGGATGGAGGAGGCCGTGGCTCTGGTCACATCGTCCGAAGGGGCCCTGGATCTCCTGGTGGTGGACCTGATGCTTCCCGACGGGTCGGGGATGGAGCTCCTGGAGGTCCTCCGGTCAGGGGATCCGGAGAACCAACCTCCTCGAACCGTTCTCATGTCGGGTTACACCCGGGACGAGGTGGCCGCAGACGTTCTCTCCAACCCCGAGGTGCGGTTCCTCCCCAAGCCGTTTCAGTTGGATGAGCTTATCGCGGTGGTGCGCGACGCGCTGGAGTTGCGCCCGGGATCCTCGGCATAGGCTCAGCCCTCGGCCAGCGTCCGATCGATCCGGACCAGGACGTCCTCCAGGTGGATCCGGGTCATGCCGTCGGGAGCCTGTCCGACCCCCGCCTCCACCTCCTGGCGGAGCTGCCGGAGCTGGCTGCGGACGATGGCCTCCATGTCGGAGTGACCCACGTGCAACTCGGCGTTCAGCGGCGGGTCGTCGTCGCTGCCCACCCTGAAGTTGCCCGAGGCCGGCGGAACGAGGTAGTCGGTCTCCGCCTCGTGCATGATCCAGTGCAGGCGATCCAGGTAGACCCGCTGGAGGTTCCGGCGGAAGGGGTCCACCGCCGCTCCCTCCTCCACCTCGCGCCAGATGCTGGCCCGGAGGTCGTCCATCATCTCCACCGGCCCGTAGGCCTCGTCGCCCAGGAAGTACTCCTGCTCGATCATTCGTGCCAGGCGGTTGGGTTGGACGAACCGCTCCATGGCCTGGTCGTGGTAGGCCCGGATCCGCTCCAGCGCACCGGCGTGCTCCAGGAGCCGCAGCACTTCCTTGTCCAGTAGCCACTCCGGGGTAGCCCAGGCGTGCTCGTCGAGCCAGGCCATGGCACGGAGCTGGTGGTCCCGATCCACGGTGGTGTAGACCGGACCTTCCTCGCCGTACCGCTTCAGGTGCGTGTATACGCCCCCCACGTAGACCGATGCGTGCTGGATGTAGCGGGCCCACTGGGTAATGATCTGACCGTAGTGGGCCTCCAACTCCGAGTAGTCCTCGCCGTGGGTGCTCACGCGATCCACCAGGCGGGGCATGAGCCGCTTCAGGTTGGCCAGTCCGTACTCCGACGACTTCACCAGGTCGTCACCCATGGCCTCGGTCATCCGCTGCGGGTCCCACTCCTGGTGCCAGATGTACTGGCCCTCCAGGAAGCGGTAGTGGCGGTGCTCGGCTCGCTCCATGACCATCTCGTTCAGGGTCGGCCACTCCTCGTCGGGGGTTTGGTACTGGGGGAGGTGGGTGTGACCCCACTCCACCGCCCACATGTCGGCCAGCCCCACCCGACGCCGTTCCAGCTCCGGGATGTCGTCACCGGGCTGGGCCACGTAGTTGAAGCGGGTGCGCCCCACCACCGACGCGGCATGCCCCATCTCCTCGATGAAGGCCGCCGAGCGGAGAGAGTCGGTGGGATGGGCCACGTTGCCCATCTGGTTGTGGGGGAGCCCGACCACGTGGGCGATCTCGTGCGACACCACGTAGCGCAGTGCCTCACCCATCATTTCCTGGGAAATCTCATCGCCTCTGAGGTCTTCGTGGCGACCGGCGAGCTGCGAGAAGATCCACCAGCGGAGCCGCTCCGGGAGGGCGTGGAACATGTTGATGTGGCCCCGGATGAGCTGTCCTGACCGGGGGTCCCAGGCACCGCCCCCGGCGTTGGCCGAGCGCACCGGAGTGGCCACGTAGCGGACCACCGAGTAGCGAGCGTCCTCCAGGCTGAAGTCCGGGTCCTCCTCGGGGGTGGGTGCCACCCGGACCTCGATGGCGTTCCGGTAGCCGGCCTTCTCGAAGGCCTCGTTCCACTCCAGCAGCCCCTCCTTGAAGTACGGGATCCACTCCTCGGGCGTAGCGGGATCGATGTACCAGACCCACGGCTCCACCGGCTCCACCAACTCGCCCCGCTGGTACGCCTCCATGTCGCTGGGCTCGAGCCAGTAGCGCCGGATGTACTCGATCCGCTCTACGCCCTGGTGATCCCGGCCGTAGTCGAGCTGCGCGATCCCCCGAAGTCCCACTCGCTCGTCGAACCAGCGCCGGGGCTTGGGTTCTTCCGGGAGCAGGATCATGGAGTGGTTCAGCTCGGCCGAGATGGAGCGACCCCGGGCCTGCGAGGGCGGATTGTCGGCGCCGTAGGTGAGCGTAGACCGTACCTCGATGTTGATGGGGAAGCTCCGGACGGAGTTGACCTCGCTGCGGCTTCGGTCAACGCCCCGGGCGCCGTACTGGGCTCGCTGTCCGGCTCCGATCTCGAAGGCGTCGGCACCGCCCAGGTAGAGGTCCGAGACGTCCACCACGCTGGTGCCCTGCCCCCGGGCCTCGATCGGGAGGCTGGCCAGAATAGGGGCGAAGTTGGCCCGCTCCACGGCCATATAGACGGGCATGTCCGGATCGGCATCCACCTGGTACGAGATGGCCCGGAGTCGGATCCGGTCACCCTGGCGCTCCCACCGGACCACCATCTCGCCGCCGGGGCTGGTTCCGTCGGTGGCGAGCCCCTGCTGGGTCCGGGCATACCGGCTCATGAGGAGCATGTCCCGGCCCAGGATGCTGTCGGGAATCTCGTACAGGATCCGGTCTTCTTGCTGGTGCACGTGGAAGAGCCCCTCCTGGGAATCGGCGCCCGATGGCACCACGTCCTGGTAGTCCCTTACCTGCGCTTCAGCGCTGGTGGCCACAGCCAGGAGGACCAGCGCTCCCAGCAGGCTCAGCACTGGCAAGAGCCGGGCGGAGAGCGGGGGGGCGGCGGTGCCCTCGGGGTGAGCTCGCAGCAGACGCAGGGGACGGAACCGGGTCATGGGGTGGCCTCCGGAAGACAGACTCGACGTGAAACGAAGACGTGGGGTGAGCCGTCGACAGGCGACAGCCCGATCCTCCCAGGCTACGAGCCGGATCGGGCATCTGCAAGTTCGTAGGAGCTGCGGGGCCGCTTCCCCGCCACGCCCCAGGGGGATCTTTTTCCGGCCCCGGCAGGTAAGCGAGGCGTTGTGGAATCCGGCTCGTGCCCAGCACCGGGCCCCGCCCCAGACCTCTCAGGAAACACCCAATGTCCTCTCCTCATCGCAGACCCGGTGCTGTGCTGGCCATGACCGCTCTGGCCCTGGCCGCCACAGCCTTCACCGTCCCTTCCAGCGCCGCGGCGCAATCGGCCCAGGAGATCCTGGCCCAGGCGCTGGAAGCCCACGACGCCCGGCTGGCAGGGATCGAGGACGTGACGGTGACCCAGGAGATCATGGGAATCCCCATGACCTCGTACATGGTCCGGGAGACCGTGGACGGGCGTGCGGTCCTGCGGTCCAGGGCCAACCACACCCCCGGATTCGACGAAAACATCCAGTTCGATGCCGCCGAAGCCTTCTGGACCGATCCCTACGAACTCTGGGGCGCGTCGGCGGACCGTTGGGTCCTCGAGGGGCCGAGCTCAATGGACGGAAGGAGCACCTGGAGTCTCCAGATCTCCGACTTCGATGGCCTCGACCTGGAATTCGACATCCCCAACGGTGCCGATGGCTTCGACCTCCGGGAACTTGCCGTGGAGATGGACCGTGAGCTGCTGGTCCCCCTCCAGGTGGGCATCCGCGGGGAGGTCCGGGACGGCGGTCGACTCCACCCCGTGGCGATGCAGATCCACTTCTCCGACTACCGCGAAGTCCAGGGTTACCTGCACCCCTTCGTCACCGCCCTCGAGCTGGACATGGCTTCGTCCGGGATCTCGGAGACGGAGCTGGAGCAGGCCCGTGCCGGAATGGCCGAACTTCAGCGGCAGCTCGAGGAGATGCCCGAGGCCCAGAGACAGATGATCCAGGGGATGATGCAGGAACAGCTTCAGGCCTTCGAGAACGTGCTGGCCGGTGAGGCAATCGAGCTGCAGCTCAGGGTCATGGACCTCCAGGTCAACAGCGGTCCTCCCACCGGACCTTGACCGTTCCCGTCGCCGAACATTCGAGCCTCGACGCAGGCCAATCATCCATTCGCCCCCAGAACGGAACCTTGCATATGACCAGTGACCAGGTGACTCAGTCCTCCGCAGCCGGAAGGGCCCTGCTCTTCCCCATCACCCTCCTCCTCATGGCCATGGCGCTGACCCTGGTGGCGTCTCCCGCCGCCGGCCAGCAGAATCCGGCCTTCACCGCCGACAATGATCCCCGGGTGGGACTGGGCGCCGGATGGACCGATGCCGAGGAGGCGTCGTGGAACATGAACCTGCTGGTGAACCTGCCCCGGCCCGACGGCTTCTACAATCCGGAAACTCCCGGCGACGGCCGCTTCTCCAACACCGACATGGGCTTCCAGGGCAACCTGGCCTTCGTGGGCAACTATCACGGATTCAACGTCTACGATATCTCCGACCCCGCGAACCCGGAGCTCCGGACCTCGGTGGTGTGCCCCGGCGGACAGGGCGACATCTCCGTCTTCGGCGACCTGGTCTTCATGTCGGCTCAGGAGACCCGGGGCCGACTGGACTGCGGCACCCAGGGCGTCCAGGAGCCGGTCTCGACCGAACGCTTCCGCGGAGTGAGGATCTTCGACATCAGCGACCTGGCCAACCCGCAGCAGGTGGCGGCCATCCAGACCTGCCGCGGTTCCCACACCCACACCCTCGTCACCGACCCCAACGACACCGAAACGCTCTACGTCTACAACTCGGGGACCAGCGGTTCCCGCTCAGCGGAGGAGCTGGAGGGCTGCGTAGACGTGCGGGATCCCGACGATCCCACCACCGCCTACTGGAGCATCGACGTGATCCGGGTCCCCCTGGCGGCACCGCACGAGGCCGAGCTCATCGACTCGCCCCGGGTCTTCGCCGACGACGAGACGGGCCGCATCGCCGGACTCTGGCAGGGGGGCGACCACGGGGAGGGAACCCAGCGCACCCGTGACACCAACATGTGCCACGACATCACGGCCTACCCCGAGATCGGCCTGGCCGCCGGCGCCTGCTCGGGCAACGGGATCCTCTTCGACATCTCGAACCCGGCGGTGCCGGTGCGGGTGGACGAGGTCGTCGACCCCAACTTCGCGTACTGGCATTCGGCCACCTTCAACAATGACGGCACCAAGGTGATCTTCACCGACGAGTGGGGCGGCGGCGGGGCGCCGCGGTGCCTGGCCACCGACCAGCCGGAGTGGGGTGCCAACGCCATCTTCGACATCGTGGACGGGCGCATGCAGCTGGCCAGCTACTACAAGTTGCCGGCGCCACAGAGCGAGCTGGAGAACTGCGTGGCTCACAACGGTTCGCTGGTTCCGGTTCCGGGCCGTGACATCAAGGTCCAGGCCTGGTACCAGGGCGGTGTCTCGGTCTTCGACTTCACCGACACCGCCAATCCCTACGAGATCGCCTTCTTTGACCGGGGCCCTCTGAGCGCAGAGGAGCTGCACACCGGGGGGTACTGGTCCACGTACTGGTACAACGGTCACGTCTACGGTTCAGAGATCTCCCGGGGACTGGACGTGCTGGAGCTCGTTCCCAACGAGTATCTCTCGGAGAACGAACTGGCGGCAGCCCGCCTGGTGCAGTTCCACGAGTTCAACCCTCAGCACCAGCCCCGCATGCACTGGCCCGCAGACATGGTGGTCGCCCGCGCCTATTTCGACCAACTCATGCGCCACGACGGCCTGGCGCCAGAGCGGGCAGGGGAGGTGGCGGCCGAGATGGACCGGATCGACGAGCTGCCCCACGGAGCTGGGAAGCGAGCCGAGCTGGCTGAGCTGGCCACCCGGCTCTGGGCCGACGCACGCAGGGTGGATGAGGGAGCCGCAGGCGACGCGGACCGTATCCGCCGACTGGCCGGAGCCCTCCTGGACCTGGCCGCCGAGCAGCGCCACGAACTCTGATCGAACCACGACCCTGGAACCCGAACCCCAACCGGCTTCGCGACACATGAATTGGACACGCGCACACCTCCTGATGAACCTCGTCCTCCTGGGACTCCTCGTGGGCTTCGGGACCTCCCAGGCCCAGGCCCAGGAGTCAGGGCAGTGGTGGAACGACGACGACCCCCGGATCGGCCTGGCCGCCGGCTGGATGGATGCCGAGGAGGCCGCCTGGAACATGGAACTGCTGGCCAACGTCCCTCGTCCCGACGGCTTCTACGACCCCGACGCCGTGGGAAATCTGAACCTGGCCAACTCGGACATGGCCTTCCGGGACGACCTGGTCTTCGTGGGCAACTTCCACGGTTTCATGATCTACGACGTCTCCGACCCTGCGAACCCCTGGCTGCGCACCGCCGTCATCTGCCCCGGAGGCCAGGGCGATGTCTCGGTCCACGGCGATCTCCTCTTCATGTCGGTGGAGCAGACCCGCGGCCGCATCGACTGCGGTTCACAGGGAGCCCCCGGCGAGGTGAACCCCGAGCGGTTCCGGGGCGTCCGGATCTTCGACATCAGCGACCTCGACACACCTCGGCAGGTGGCGGCGGTGCAGACGTGCCGCGGCTCCCACACCCATAGCCTCCTGGATGACGCCACCGATCCGGACAACATCTACGTGTACGTCTCCGGAACGGCCGGCGTGCGCCCCGCCGAGGAGCTGGAGGGCTGCCTGGTGGGAGACGACGTGGACCCCGACCAGAGCGCCCTCTTCCGGATCGAGGTGATCCGGGTTCCCCTGGCCGCACCGGAAGACGCCGCAGTGGTCGCCGAACCCCGGGTCTTCGCCGATCACCAGACCGGCGACGTGGCCGGCCTGTGGCCCGGCGGAGCTCACGGCGAGGGTACCCAGCGCTCGGCCCAGACCAACCACTGCCACGACATCACCACCTACCCCCGGCTCGGGCTGGCCGCCGGTGCCTGCTCCGGAAACGGGATCCTCCTGGACGTGAGCGATCCGGCCAATCCGGTCCGGGTCCACGAGGTTATCGACGAGAACTTCGCCTACTGGCACTCGGCCACCTTCAACAACGACGGCTCCACCGTGATCTTCACCGACGAGTGGGGCGGCGGGACCTCACCTCGCTGTCGGGCGTCGGATCGACCGGAGTGGGGCGCCAACGCCCTCTTCCGGGTGGTGGACGGAAGGATGTACCACGTGGGCTACTACAAGCTTCCGGTTCCTCAGACCGACACAGAGAACTGCGTGGCCCACAACGGCTCACTGGTTCCGGTTCCAGGCCGCGACATCAAGGTCCAGGCCTGGTACCAGGGCGGGGTGTCGGTCTTCGACTTCACCGATCCGGCCAACCCCTACGAGATCGCCTACTTCGACCGGGGCCCCATCAGCGACGAGGAGTTACTGGTGGGGGGTCACTGGTCCGCATACTGGCACAACGGCGTCATCTACGGCTCGGAGATCGCCCGGGGGCTCGACACCTTCCGGCTCACCCCCAACGAGCACCTGAGCGAGGCCGAGCTGGAGGCGGCCATGCTCGTGCAGTTCGACGAGTTCAACCCGCAGCATCAACCGCGGCTCCACTGGCCGCCCGAGATGGTGGTGGCCCGCGCCTACCTGGACCAGCTCGTCCGACACGACGGCCTTCCGCAGGCCCACATCGACCGGGTGGCCGTCGAGATGAACCGCATCGCGGCCATGGACCGGGGTCCCGAGAAGCGGGCGGCTCTGGCCGAGCTGGCCACCGATCTCTGGGACGAAGCCCGAGGGGTGGAGATCGGCCGCATCGAAGGTGACGCGGAACGGATCCGACGTGTGGCCGGGGCCCTCCTGGACGTGGCCGGAAGCATCCGCTGACCGGGAGGTGGGGCAGGGCCCCACTCCCTCACGCAGCCTCCATGGCCCGGTGCAGAGCCTGCGCGACGTCCTCCTCCTGGGGGACGTTGCGCATCACCATCTGAGCTCCGGCACCGGTAGCCGTGGAGATCTCCACCTGTCCGTTCTGCAGGATGCCGTTCAGGAATCCCTTCGACGTGCTCACCGAGTCGATCCGGTCGTACAGGATCGACCTCACCCTCCGGACCAGGATCCCCCTGGACTCCACCACCCGGTCCCCTTCCAGCACGTAGCGGATGCGCCGGTGGTACAGGACCAGAGCGGCCGCCATGAAGGGGTACGCTAGCAGCAGCGGGAAGAGAACGACACAGATTCCGGTGAGGGCCATCACGTCGTTTCGGGCCTGGGGGCGAGTGGTCAGCCGCTCCCGGGAATCCAGCTCCTCGCGGCCCCGTCGGCCCTTCTGCCCATACCGGAGGAGGACCGAGTCGAGCCGGGTGTGGAGGGACTCCGGATCCGCCACGTACTCGAGCCTTCCGGTGGCGCCTCCGGCTGCCCGGACCGCCACGCCGCCTGCCCGGGAGAAGGGATAGAAGCGACTGTTCACCTCCCTGAGCTGCCGGTAGCCCGACAGGAGCACCGTCCGTCGAATCCTTCCCCTCCTCACCAGCACGTAGTCAGCCCCCAGCTCCATGCGACCGGAACCGGCATCCCAGAGGTCCGCCCCAAACCGTTGCACCAGACCCAGAATCGCCAGCACCGGCAGGACCAGCACCAGCGGGTGGAGGAGGGCAAAGGGGGTGGTGGCCAAGACCCAGATTCCGGTCCAGATGACCGTGCCGGGGTTGCCCCGAAACCAGAGCAACGGGGTGACCTGCGCCTCCACCGTCTCCCGCGCGGGGCCGGGGGTCAGTCCCACTCGCCGGATCAACGACTCCATCTGCAGCATCCGGGCGCGAACGTGGGGAAAGCGGATGGGGCGCCGGCTCCCGATGGAATGGAAGGTGAGCGTCCAGGTCCCGAACAGCCGGTCCAGGAGTCCCTGTCGGCTGGCCACCGCCGTCACCCGGTCCAGGGCGAAGCAATGCCGCTCCCGGGACACGAGGGCGTACTCCGCCTCCACCTCCCGGGCGTCGATCCGGAACCGGCTGGCCCGCAGTCGAATCAGTCGACCCGGAATCCGGAGCACGAACACCGCCAGCGGGAGGAGGACCAATCCCAGCGCGCCCCAGAGCACGAAGGGCGTATCTCGAGCCTCGGCCGCCAACGGAGGCTCCAGGTAGAACAGGGCGACGCCGACGACCGCCAGAACCAGGGCAGTGGTGACGGCGCCGGCGAGGGCCCGGAGCAGGTAGCCCGCCAGAACGCGTGACGCCACGATCCGAAGCTCCACCGGAGGCTCCCCGGAGGGGGTGGAGGACGGGTTTGCCGGGGCGGGCGCCGGATCTGCTTCCGGGTCCGATCCGGACTCCGACTCCGCCGGGACCGCAACGCCCCTGACCCGCTCAGGCCCCCCTGCCTCCAGGATCGATCGCAAGCTCTCCGAGAAGGCTTCGGCCCGCGCCATCCAAGGAAAACGGATGTTGCGGCCTCTTCCCTGGCAGCTCAGCTCCACGTCGGAGGTTCCCATGAGCCGCTGTCTGAACGACTGGCGGAGCGACACGTCCGACAGGTTCTCCATGGGGATGACCTGATGGCGGTGCCCCAGGAAGCGGGCCTCCATCTCCACGGCATCGTCGAAGAGTCGGTAGTGGCGCCGCCGGAGTCGGAGAAGGCGCACGACCTGGGGAGCGACCACCCAGATGAACCCCAGGAGCGCTACCCCGGCGAGCCCCATCCCGATCCCCACGGCCACCCCGGGGGTGAGCCACGCCGGCGCCGCCTCCGGCAGCGGAGCGTCACCCCGGAAGATACTGAGAAGCTCGCCTCCGCTGTCCACGGCGAGGGAGAGTCCCGCCAGGGCGCCCACCACCAGGAGCGTGGCCCCCAACACCAACAGGACGATCACGCTTCGGGCAAAGGCCACCTTCCCCACGGCCCAGAAACACTCCACGAAGGCCGGCCGCGCCTCGGACACCAGCCGGGACCG
>SLNQ01000190.1 GCA_007132965.1 Gemmatimonadota bacterium
CAGAGGCATGCCAGACTGGGCCGGGAAGGCAAGGGAGGAACGGAGTGAAAGACGACTTCGGGGGCCAGTAGACCCTCACGTCGGTCTTACCGCTCTCGTCCCGGTGACATTCCATCCCGAATCTCCCTGAAAGGCGGGGCGAAGCGACCCGGCCGGTTCCCCGTCGCCTCCCTGCTTCCTGAGTCGGCCCGGGGCGGATGGGGTGGCACGACCGTTGCCCCTGTCGGCACCAGAGGAGGTGGTAGAAGTCCTATCGGCGAGGCGACGACGATGCTTGCTGCGGCACTCGATGTATTTGACCGAACGGACTCCACGACGGCCCTGATCGTCGAGGGCGTCTCCCGTGACGACCGGCGGACCGGGATCACCGGGGTGACGATGCGGCATCGGGAACGGTCGTTTCGCCCTGCCCGTATTGCGGTGGCCCGCTTCAGGCTCGGGGGTGACGCCGAGCAGGTGCTTCGGGCCGCCCGCAAAGTTCTCGGACGGTCCGTGTCCGAGGAGAAATGGAGGTGAGTTCACGTCCATGTCGACCTTCGCCCCCTGTAACTCCGGTAGCGGTCCCTACGGGGATGCCGCGGTTCGAGCCCGCATGGTCGATTTCCTCGGCGGCCCCCCCTTGGACCATGCAACCGCCCTGTTCGTGGTGGGACGGGGGCTCTCAGATGGGATGGAAACGGGGCCGCTGGCTCCGGGAGAGTTGACGGCACTCCTGGACCGGGGCTTCGAGGTGAGTCGCTCGCTCTGGGATCGCCGCTCCCTCGTGGTGGACCTGGACATGGAGTACGTGAACTTCGACTTTCCCGGTGAGGCCTACCTGAATCCGGAGCGGAGCTTCGGGCTCCAGCGTCCCGTGGTCCGGGCCGTTCGGCACCTGCTCGCCGAGCATGGGATCCGTCCCCTCCATGTCCTCACGGGACGGGGCCACCACTTCCTCTGGCAAGTGGACATGCGGTCGCTCGCCTTCCGCCGGCTGTCACGGCTGGGCCGCGTTCCCGATTCCCTGCGCCACCGGTACGCACGACCCCATCCACCCGGGGCCATGGCTGTGCCCTTCGAGGTGGGACGGGCCTTCGCGGGACTGGGGCTCGTCATGGAGCACCTGGGACACCGGATCCGCGATCTCGCCGAGCCGGAGTCGGCCATACCCGTGGAGTTGGCCGAGCTTTCGACAAACCGGCCGGCGCGGGGACGGGAGCTCGTGGTGGTGGATCTCTCCGAGTACGGCGACGGCCTGTCACTTCGACACGTGGCGATCCCCTTCACGAGGTACCTGAAGCCCTACCGGAATCGAGGCGTCGTGGGCGCCCATGTGTCCCGTTGGGTTCCCATGACGTGGGTCATTCCGTCGCCGGACGGCCCCGAGCCAGAGGCTTTGGGCGTCATGCGGAGCGAGACCCGGGTTGTGCAGCTCGCCCGAAGTGCGCGCACGGAGATTCCCGATCAGGCTTCGGGAATGGTCGACCTGGTCGCGTCCTATGAGGCGTCGCCTCTTGCTCGCGCTCATGACCTGTTCTTTTCGGCGGAGCACGACCCTCCGACGCAATGGCACCGGACGTACGACCGCACCTCCCTCGAATCGCTGCCCCCATGCGCTCGCAGGGTCCTGGAGCGGCCCAACGACCTCCTCCTTCGCCCCGGAGGGATTCTAAAGGTCGTCCGGGCCCTCCTGGACCTGGGGTGGCACCCCCGGCACATTGCGGGACTGGTGCGCTCCAAGTACGAGCGGGATCATGGATGGGGGTTCCGCTGGTTCCGGGATGACGCATCGGCACGGGCCGACTACTACGTCCGTCTCTTTTTCGGGATGATCGCCCTGGGCCGATCTCCCCGGGACGAGCTTCATTGCCCCGCCGGGCTGGCTCCGGAAGAATGTCGAAGCGCAGGATGCGGACCACCAGCGTAGGGCGGGGTGGACCGGTTTTCGATCACCTGGACCGACGGAGGCCTTCGATGGCCGACTGGGCCGTGGGACTGTCAACGGGCTGTCTTTCCCGGATGCCGTTCGTGGAGGCGCTGGAGCTGATGCAGGAGAGCGGCTTCGAGATCGTGGAGATCTGCTCCCTTCCGGAGCACCTCGATTATCGCGACCACAACGAGGTGGAGCGGGCGGCCCGGCGCATCCGGGAGCTCTGGATGGAGCCCTGTTCCTTCCATGCACCCTTCGCTCCGGAGCTGGACATCACCAGCATGGACGAGGATCGGCGGGAATGGGCGCTGGCGGAGATCCGGCGAGCGGCCCGGGCGGCCGCGACCCTGGGAGCGAAGTACTTCGTCCTCCATCCCGGACCCGAGACGGGCGAGATTCCCTCCTCGGAGAGGATCGTCCGGATGCAGCACGCGGCGGACGTCCTGAATCGGGTGGCGGCGGACTGCCGGGAGCTGGGGGTCCGGCTCGTGCTTGAGAACATGCTGCCCCACCTCTTTTCCGGTCCGGTGCGGGACCTGCTCTGGCTCCTGGGGGCGCTTGATACGGCGGACGTGGGGATCTGCCTGGACACCGGCCACGCCCACCTGGCCGGAGATCTCGAGACCGTGACCCACAAACTCTCGGGACACCTCTGGACCGTCCACGCCAATGACAACCGGGGCCACCACGACGATCACCTCCCGCCGGGCGACGGGGCCATCGACTGGAAGCGGCTCCTCCTCCAACTGGACCGCACCGGCTACCGGGGCGTCCTCATCCTGGAGATCGCCGGCTCGAATGACCTCGGAGCCGTGCTGGAGGCGGCGCAACGGGGCCGCCGTCACCTCCGGGAGACGGCCCGCGACATCGGAAGGTGAGGGCCCGGCGATGTGGCTCCCCGCCACGGCCTGAAACTCCACGGATCCAGGCCCCGAGCAGGTCGTCGGCAAGGAGATCCATCCCGGCCGCGCCCTGAGTTCGGAAGGGAGAGGGAAATCGGTTTCATGCCGGAATGTCCCGGCACGGGACGGAAGATCCGCCCACGGTATCCGAAAGCGCCCGAAGACCGCCGCATTCGTCTGGAGGTCGAGGGGTGCGCATCCGCCGGATTCAAGCCCAGTCGGATCCGAAAGTCGCAACTGGCACACTCTTTGCCCCTTTCACTCTTGCCCCCCGGACCGGGCCATCGCCGCGTTCCGGGGTGAACCGGGAGGCAAGGGCTGGCCGCCCGGACCAGGTCCGTCTCCCCCGTGGATGGATGGGCAACCCTTGTCCGGAGGACGGCTGAGAGCACGATTCCGCCGGGCCACCTGGACCTGAGCGGGACCCTGACCGGGGATCCGTCGCCCCAAGCATGCAGGAGGCACGATGAAGCCGCACGCCGCGTGGCCGTGGTCCGAATCACTGGGAGCTGTCCGGGCAGACCCCGGCCAGGTCCTGCGGGTCCGGCAGATCCTCTTCGGGATGGTCCGAGATCGTTGTCACGAGATCGG
>SLNQ01000301.1 GCA_007132965.1 Gemmatimonadota bacterium
GTAGGGGTCCTGGCCGTGGAGGCGGTGGTGGTGGGAGGGGTGGCGGGTGGAAGGATCGCGGTGGCGCTCGCGGCCCTGGCTCTCGGAACCCTGGGGCTGGTCATGTTCCAGCGGGGCGACCTGGCGCCTCCCGGTCACGGGGATGACCAACTCGGGTAGGTCCCGGCCTCGTACCCGCGCCGCTCGTACAGCCCGAACTGGGCCAGCAGTTCCTTCGTGCGTGAGGTCGATTGTACGGATCACGCAATCCCCTGTCGAGCCGGACATCCCCCTTCCCTTCGTACCCCCTTGACAACTCATATCGATCGTCGATACGTTCTTGTCGATCTTACTATCGAGCCTCGATATAATAGGCGGGCGCCCATGGATCAACCTTCCTTCGACAGCCAGTCCCTCGGGCGTCGGCTGAACGAGCTTCTCGTGCTCTCGCTGCTTCGCCGTGCTCCGATGCACGGCTACCAGGTCGCAGTGGAGGTCGAGGAGCAGAGCGACGGCTTCTTCACCTTCAACCACGGCACCCTCTATCCCATCCTCCACCGGCTGGAGGGCGAGGGCCTGATCGCGGGAGAGTGGTCGGTCCCCGACGGGGGGCGTGCCCGGAAGGCCTACGCCTTGACCGAGGCGGGTCGCACCTACCGAGCGGACGCCCTCAGGCAGTGGAAGACGCTCGTGGGCCGACTGTCTCCCTTCCTCGACGATGGAGCAGCCGTTGACAAGGTTTCGGACGGAGCTGCGTAGAGCGGCCGGCGATCTCGATCTCCCGCGACCGGCACGAGACGAGATTCTCATGGAGCTGGCCGCGGAGCTCGAGGCCGCGTTCGACGATCAGCGCGGGCGGGGGCTCGACGAGGCTGAGGCCGCACGCAAGGCGGAGGAGTTGATCCTGGGCTCCGGGGACGTGGTGCGGAGACTCGGCCGGCTCCACGCCGGTCGATGGCAAGGGTGGACCCACGGCGCCGGCGCTCGACTGACCGAGGGCACGGGAATCGTGCTCGTGGCCCTCGCGGTCGTGCCGATGCTTGCGTTCGCAGGGGTGAAGGCGGCGCCGGTCCTCCTGGGTGCGCCCGGCCGGCCCTCGAGCTGGCTCCTGGCCTGGCTGGTGTTCGCGGTCGGCGCCGGCATCGTCCTGCTGGCCGCCCGCGAAGGCGTCCGAATCGCCCGCGGACGCCTGCCGACCCGGACAGGACCCACGCTTGTGATCCTTCTCTCCGTGCTCGCTCCCACCCTGGGTCTTCTCGCCCTCGCCCTCGGACTTCACGTCGCGGGCACAGCGCACGCGAGCGGCACGCTCGATCCCGTGGCACTGGCGCTCATCCTCGAGGGCCTGGCCCACGACGGGGCGCTCTTCGCCATCGCGATCCTCGTGGGCATCGCCGGTGCGCTGTTGTGGTTCGTGATCGTGAACCGTGCCTGGGTCCTGGCCACCCGCGAGGCGGATGCGCTGTTGGCTGAGTCCGCGGCTCCGCGCAATCCGGGCCCGGGCGACGTGATTCCCCTGACACGAAGGAGAAAGTCATGATCGATTTGTTCTCGAACGGCGGCTTCATGATGTGGCCCCTGCTGGCGCTGGCCGCCGGGGTGCTCTGGCTTGCCGCCCGTACGGCCGTGCGGCTCCGAACCTCGAGCGATCTCGAGGAGGTGCAACGGGGCCTCCACGGCATCCTGTTCTGGGGCGTGATGGCGGTCGTGCTCGGACTGCTGGGAACCCTCGTGGGGCTCGTCACGATGACGGAGGCCATCGCGCAGGCGGGCTCGGCTCCCGCCGCCCTCGTCTGGGGTGGCGTCGGCGTCTCCGTCATCACGCTGATCTTCGGTCTGGTCATCTTCGTCATGGCCGCCGTCGCCTGGTTCGCTCTCCGGCAATGGCACGCCGCGGCCACGACCGCCGTCGTCATGCTGCTGGCGCCCCTCATGGCCTCGGGCGCCGTTCTGGCCTCGTTCACCACGCCCGCATCCGCACAAACCCCTGAGTGGCACGTTTCGCCGGGCGAGCTGTTCCTGGACGAGGATCCGGTCCGGGCATTCGACCTGGAGGGTCAGGCGGGCGACACCCTCGCGATGTGGAGAAGGCTGGAAACGTGCCGCAGATGAACCCGGACCCAGACCCGGACTGGTTCCAGACCTTCGTCGAGGAGGACGTGCGCACCGATGAGCATCAGCAACGCCACCAGGAGGAAAGGTGGATTCCCGTACTCACCCACAGGTGAGCTCCAGCACGCGGAAGCCCTCACCGCTGTCCCGCAGAACGGTTCGGCTGAAGCGGTGGAGCTCTCCGCGGACCATGGCCCAGCCGGAAGGCTCGCCGGCGCCGATCGCCCGCGCCGGGTGATCGTCCTCCGTCAGACCCACGTACTGGACCTCGGCCCTGGTGCGGATCCGGATTTCCCCGGACTCCAGCACGGCCTCCCGTCCAGGCGAGAAATGCCACCAACCAATCGTGAATGGGCCGCCCTCAGCGGTGTCGAAGCGAAGGGCGAAGAAGACACTGCGGTCACAGTGGTTGATGGCCCTGACCTCTGCGAAGTCGGACGGGGTCAGCCCTACCGCAGCGCCCTCCGCCAGCGCTTCCGCGGCAGCTACCAACAGCTCGCCCACCGCCTCGGCCGTCGCGAACGGGCGCTGCAGGAGCGCGTTGTGGCGGACGACCCGTACGTCGAAGAGGTTGTGGTTTCTGAACTCCAGGACGAGGTCCATCCAGAGGGGTCCGCCTGAGAAGGCACTGATCCCTTCGAGGCGAACCGTCACGTCGTACCCGTTCGGCATCCGCTGCAGTGATCCGGCCCTGTAGCCGGTGTAGGTCGCGGTGGGCCACCCGATCTCGTAGACCAGAGCCGCCAGCCCATCCACCAGGCCCCGGGCCTCCTCCTCGTTCGCCTGTGCGGAGGCCGGAGGGGGGTGGATCCAGCACAGGAGAGCGAGAACGGCAAGCAGGGGGACGGCCTTCCGGGAGACCGACCGCCCAGAGGCAGGGGTCGAGCGCGTGGTCATGAGGGACCTCCTTCGAGCTACGGCGAGCCGATCGGCGCTGCCGGTCCTGTGGTGAGTCGTCCCACGTCCCATGAAACCGCTTGGGTTACCCACATTGCGCAAAGGGGCCCGGGATTCGGTCACTGCGAGGCAGGCGTCAGCCCAACGAGGCCCTGGGCGTGATCGTCGCCACGGGCTTCGGTTATCAGCGCCCCGACGGGGTAGGCGTGATTCCCATCGGTGCGCTTGGTCCTTGAACGGCCTCCTCGCCTTCCACCAGGCCGAGGCGCATCCACCTACCCCCCTGTACCCTTCTGAGGTGAAGCCGGGATATCTTTCCGGAACGTAATTGAGCGACCGGCCACCTGCCCGGGAGTGCCAAACTACCCCCTGCGCCTCGAGTGCCTGGGGGGGAC
>SLNQ01000328.1 GCA_007132965.1 Gemmatimonadota bacterium
ACCACGGCCACCAGCTGGCCCAGATCGACCCCCTGGGAGGTGAGCCGCCGGGACACCCGCAGCTGGACCCCGGATTCTTCGGCACCTCCATGGAAGAGCTGGCCGAGGTGCCCACCTCGCTTATCCTGGAGGACGGCGGCGACGAGCCCATCTCCGAGACTCTCCGGAAGCTTCGGGACATCTACTGCGGATCCATCGGGTTCCAGTTCGAGCACCTGGAGGATCCCGAAAAGGTCCGGTGGCTCTGGACGGAGGTGGAGTCGGGCCGGCACGCCCCGCCCCTGTCCACCGACGAGCAGAAGAAACTCCTGGAGCGCCTCTCGCAGGTGGAGGGGATGGAGCGCTTCCTGCACCGCACCTATCTGGGTCAGAAGCGCTTCTCGATCGAGGGCAACGACATGCTCGTGCCCATGCTGGACCTGGCCATTCGGGAGACGGCCGCCACCGGAGGTCGCCGCGTCGTGCTGGGGATGGCGCACCGGGGCCGCCTGAACGTCCTTACCCACATCGTGGGCATTGAGTACGAGGCCCTGCTGAGGGAGTTCGAGGGCACGCCCCAGGAGGAGGGAGCGCTGGCCCTGGGCTCCCCCGGCACCGGTGACGTGAAGTACCATCACGGCGCCAAGGGAACCTACCCGGTGGACGGCGAGGGGGAGGTGGAGATCAATCTGGCCCCGAATCCCAGCCACCTGGAGTTCGTGAATCCGGTGGTGGGGGGCATGGCCCGGGTCCTCCAGTTCCAGGGGCCCGAGGCCGACGCCGAGCAGGACCAGGAGGCGGTGCTGCCCATCCTGATCCACGGCGACGCCGCCTTTGCCGCCGAGGGCGTGGTAGCCGAGTCTCTGAACCTGGCCCGCCTCCGGGCCTACACGGTGGGGGGCACGGTCCACATCATCGCCAACAACCAGGTGGGCTTCACCACCAACCCCGAGGACGGACGCTCTACCCGCTACGCCTCGGACCTGGCCAAGGGGTACGACATCCCCATCCTTCACGTGAACGCCGATGACCCGGAGGCGTGCCTGACCGCCATGCGGCTGGCCATGGCCTACCGGGCCACCTTCCACGACGACATCCTGGTGGACCTGGTGGGGTACCGGCGGCACGGTCACAACGAGGGGGACGAACCCGGCTACACCCAACCCAGACTGTACGAGAAGATCGCCGATCACCCCTCCGTCCGAACGCTATGGGCCCGGGTGCTGGAAGAGGCCGACGTGGTGAGCGAGGACGAGATCCAGGAGATGGACGACGAGGTCACCCGCATTCTCCGAAAGGCCCAGGAGCGGGTGACGGAGGAGAAGGAAAAGAACGACTACGACCCCTTCCCCCCACCTCCCCCCGAGCCCGAACCGGTGGAGGCCGAAACCCGGATCTCCCCGGAGGTGGCGGCCCAGGTCAACGACACGGCCCTGGCCGTTCCCGAAGGCTTCCAGATCCACCCCAAGCTCGAGAGACAGCTCAAGCGGCGGGCCGAGGACTTCGGCTCCGACACGAAGCTGGACTGGGCCTGGGCCGAGACCCTGGCCTTCGGCTCGCTCCTTCAGGAGGGGATCCCGATCCGGATGTCCGGGCAGGACTCGGAGCGGGGCACCTTCTCGCAGCGCCACCTGGTGCTCCACGACGTGGAGACCGGTGAGCGGACCACCCCCCTGGCGCAGGTGGGCGACGTCCGCTTCGAGATCTACAACTCGCCCCTCTCGGAGGTGGCCGTCCTGGGCTTCGAGTACGGCTACTCGGTCATGGCCCGGGACTCCTTCGTCCTGTGGGAGGCCCAGTTCGGCGACTTCGTGAACGTGGCCCAGGTCATCCTGGACCAGTTCATCGCCTCGGGCCGAACCAAGTGGGGTCAGCTCTCACGGCTCACCCTCCTCCTGCCTCACGGCTACGAGGGCCAGGGACCGGAGCACTCCTCGGCGCGGCTGGAGCGCTTCCTGCAACTCTGCGCCGAAGACAACATGCGGGTGGCGTACCCCACCACTCCGGCCCAGTATTTCCACCTGCTGCGCCGACAGGCGCTGGGGACGCCCCGCCGACCGCTGGTGGTCATGACGCCGAAGAGCCTTCTGAGGCACCCGAAGGCCACCTCACCGGTGGCGGACCTGACCCGGGACGGCTTCAAGAACGTGCTGTCTGATCCGGTGGCAGCTCCGGACAGCGAAGACGTGACCCGGCTCATCCTCTGCTCCGGGAAGGTTTACTACGACCTCCTGACCCACGAGAAGCGGCAAGAGATGGAGCACGTGGCGGTGGGCCGCCTGGAGCAACTCTACCCCTTCCCGGCCGAGGAGCTGGAGGCGCTGGTGGAGGGCTACCCCAACCTGGAAGAGGTGGTCTGGACCCAGGAGGAGCCCCGGAACATGGGCGGGCTCACCTTCGTGGGGCCCCGTCTCCGGGCGGTGGTCCCCCGATCCATCCCCCTGCGGTACGTGGCCCGGCCCGAGCGGGCGTCCCCGGCCGAGGGTCGGGCGAAGGCCCACGAGGCCAAGCAGGCCAAGCTGGTGAGGGACGCGCTGGGAATCTGAGTCCGCGCCCTCGGGCCTACCAGCGCAGGAGGAGCTTGCCGAAGGAGTCGTTGGCTTCCAGCCGGCGATGGGCCACGGCGGCCTCTGCCGCCGGAAGGATCGTGTCCACTACAGGCCGGATCTCTCCCCGCTCGAAGAGGGGGACCACGTGGTCCTGGAAGGCCCGGGCCAGGATCACCTTCTCCTCGGGCGAGCGGGTGCGGAGCACGGTGCCCCGGAGGGTGGCCCGCCGGCTCATGAGGCGCCGGAGGTTGATCTGGCCCAGCACCCCACCCGGCACTCCCACCACGATCCAGCGGCACCCCTGGGCCATGGCGTCCAGGTTGCCCTCGAGGTAGGCGGCCCCCACCAGGTCCAGAATCACGTCGGCGCCGTGGCCGTTGGTGAGCTCCATCACCGAGTGGGCCCATCCGTCAGGGCCCACCACCCCCAGGACCAGCCCCAGCTCCCGGGCTCGCTCCACCTTCTCGGGGCTCCGGGACGTGCCCACCGGTCGGGCTCCCACCGCCAGGGCGAGCTGCACGGCGGCGGTCCCCACCCCACTGCCCACAGCGTGGATGAGCACGGTCTCGCCCGCCGTGAGCCGGGCCTGGCGGAAGAGGGCGTCCCAAGCGGTGACGAAGACCTCGGGGATTCCCCCGGCGTGCTCCAGGGGCACTCCCTCCGGAGCCCGGATCGTCTCCCGCTCGCGCACGTTCATGGCCTCGGCGTAGGCCCCCCCGGCCACCACTCCCATGACCCGGTCTCCGGATCTGCGGGTGGAGCACCCCGGCCCCACCTGCTCCACCAGGCCGGCATACTCCAGGCCGGGGATCTCCTGGGGGAACCCGGGTGGGGCCGGATACACGCC
>SLNQ01000350.1 GCA_007132965.1 Gemmatimonadota bacterium
GAGCGGTGCATGAGGTTCTCGTCGCTGGAGTAGGGCTTCTCGGCCGTGGCCTCCACCGGAATCTCGTGCTCCCGGGCGAAGGCCAGGAGGTCGGGCCGCCCCTGGAAACGCTCCAGGAACGCCTTCTCCTTCCACGGGGCGATGACCTCCAGGTCCGGCGCCAGTGCCGAGAACGCCAGCTCGAAGCGGACCTGGTCGTTCCCCTTCCCCGTGGCCCCGTGTGAGACCGCGGTGGCCCCTTCCCGCAGGGCGATCTCCACCTGGCGCCTGGCGATCACCGGACGGGCCAGTGCGGTGCCCAGCAGGTAGCGGTTCTCGTAGATGGCGTTCCCGGCAATGGCGGGAAAGATGAAGTCGGTGACGAACTCCTCCTTCAGGTCCTCCACGAAGGCCTGGCTGGCCCCGGTCTGGAGCGCCCGCTCCGCCACGGCGTCGAAGTCCTCCTGCTGACCCACGTCGGCAATGTAGGCGATCACGTCGTAGCCGCGCTGGGTGAGGATCTTCAGGATGCAGGCGGTGTCGAGTCCGCCGCTGTAGGCCAGAACTACCTTCTTGTCGGACAACGTCGTCTCCCGGGGAAGGGTCGATTCGAGGGTGGTGTGGGAATGCCCGAATAGAGAAGGTTTGCCGTGTCTCTTCAAGGGGATGGGGTGGTGAGAGCGACCTCGAGGCCGTGCAGCTTCGGCCGCAATTCCGTGTGTGCCCCAGGCCCCGCTGGATCACACCCTTGCGCGGGCCCAACGCCAAAGGGCATTCTGGATCCTTCCCACTCAACTACATGAAAAGGTCAACCATATGAACGGGACCCGATCCCTGTGTCGGTCCGGGCTGCCGAGGGTGCGCCGCCCTCATCGCCGACACAACCCCCGACCCGTACCGATCCTTGGCGCACTGGCGCTCCTGACGGTCATGGCGGCCTGCGGACCGCTTGATCCCGAGGAGCCACGCCTTGCCGTGGTGCTGGTGGTGGATCAGCTCATGCCCGAGCACCTGGAGCTGTACGGCGAGGTGTTCGACGGCGGCCTGGGCCGGTTGCTGGATGAGGGGTTCCGCTTCGACCACGCCGTCCACGATCACGCCATCACCTTCACCTCACCTGGACACGCCAGCGCCACCACCGGCGTGCTCCCGGCCCGGCACGGAATCGTGTCCAACTCGTGGCGGGAGTGGCACGACGGGGAGTGGGTCTCCGTCTCCAGCGTGGCGGACCCCGAAACCGACCGGGTAGGCGGCTCGGGCTCCGGAAGCTCGCCGGTGAACCTGCTGGTGGATGGGCTCCCCGACTGGCTCCTGCGAGACCGACCCCAGGCCCGGGTGGTCTCCCTCTCGGGGAAGAGCACCGCCGGGGTCCTGATGGGCGGGCGCGCTGAGCGCTCCACCGACGGCACGGACGCCGCCACGGGTGCCCGGGGCCACCGCCACGTCTACTGGTACAGCGTAGGGGACGAGGGCTTCGTGACCTCGAGTCACTACCGGAATCGGCTGCCGAGTTGGGTGGAGGAGTTCAACCAGGGGACGGTGGAGCGCTTCGCCGGAGACGGCTGCTGGGAGAGCGAGCTGGATCCGGAGGTGGCGGCCCTCTCCCGCCGCGACACGGTGGAGTACGAGGCGGACGGAGTCCACACCCACTTTCCCCACTGCGAGACCAGTGACCTCTTCCGGAGCCCCTCCCACTTCATCTCCAGGACCCCGGCGCTGGACCAGGCCACGCTGGCCCTGGCCCGAGAAGCCGTGCGGCACCTGGAGCTTGGACAGGGCGAGGCCCCCGACTACCTGGCGGTGGCTCTCTCCGCTACCGACCGGGTGGGGCACAGCTTCGGGCCCTACAGCCGCGAACAGCTCGACAACCTGGTGCGCCTTGATACAGAATTAGAGTCCTTCTTCTATTTTCTGGACGAGACGGTGGGCCGGGATCGCTACGTGGTGGCCCTGACCTCCGATCATGGCGTACTCCCCCTTCCCGAGTACCTGCAGGAGCAGGGTGAGTTCGGCCTCCGCCTTACCGGGGAACTCAGCGACAGCCTGCGGGCCGCGGCCCAGGGACTCGAACGTCTGGGTGCCCAATTCCAGGGGCCCGAAGCGGAAGAGGCCAGGGCGGAGCTGGCCATCCGCCTGGAGGAGGTGGACTGGATCGAGGAAGCCATGCCTCTGGAGGTACTGGCCAGCGACGAACCAGCCGATTCCATGGTGGTCCTCTACCGCAACTCCTTCCACCCCGAGCGCCTGTGGTCCCGCGTGGCCACCTACGGGGTGGAGACACGGCTCACCGAAGGGGTGCTGGTGCGCTCGACGGGAACGACCCACGGGGTCCCGTACCTGCACGACCGGCGGGTCCCACTGATCTTCATGGGCAGGGGCATCGAGGCGGGATCGAGCCCGACGTCGGCCCGCACCGTCGACCTGGCTCCGACGCTGGCCCGGATCCTGGGGGTTCCGGTGCCGGAGGGACTCGACGGTCGAGTGCTGCTCCCCTGACCCGAAGGTCCCCCGACCCCCTTGCGGCACGCCCCTCGCCGGCCGTATTCATGGGATGAGGCTCGCAGCGGATTTCGCAGTGACAAGTGCTTTGGGGGCCCGCGAGCCCTTCAGGAGATCGGGGTCAGCTTCCCCACCCCCTCCGGGCAGTCTGGTGCAGAGGCCAGCAGTCGGAGCAGGTGCCGACACGACCCTGCGTCCCGGACTGAGCCGATAGCTTCCACCCGGAACCCGATGCAGAGCGTTCGACGGTACGGGACCCGACGGCCCGGTACGACGGGTCGCCCTGAAAGAACGGGCCCGGCCGCCAGCACCTTCATTCCAGAGGGGGCCGGTGAGACGCGAACTCTCGGCGCCGGAGGGAAGTAGCAGGGGAAGGATCCCGGGCCATGATGCCCCGGAGGACGTAGCCGAGCCGGAGAGCCCTACCCGGGCTCTCCGGTTCGTTTTTTTGCCGGTGGCGGCGCCATCCCCATGAAGAGCACCAGTTGCACGGCTTCGTCGTTGCGGACGCCGTGCTCGACTCCCTGGGGCGCCCAGACCACCGTGCCCGGGCCCGCCTCCTGCTCCCGCGATCCAATGGTGAAGGTCCCGCGTCCCTCCACCACCAGGTAGAACTTGTCCTGGTCGGCGTGCGTGTGAACCGATTGCTTCTGGCCCGATTCCAGGCAGTTCAGGCCCAGCATCAGGGCCTCGCCGTGGAAGAGGGTGGTCTTGTAGTGCTTGGGCTCCGATCGTCCCTTCCGGGTGTGGATGTCGATGAAGTTCGCCATGGCTTCGTGTCGTAGTGGATGAGATGAGCGCTACTTCCAGTACAGGATGACCCCACACTCCCCCTTGGCACAATGAACGTGGTCCATACCGCCACCTTCCGGCTCAA
>SLNQ01000377.1 GCA_007132965.1 Gemmatimonadota bacterium
CTGGACTGGGACAAGGGGAAGGCGGTGCTCTGGATTCTGGAGGCCCTGGAGCTGGACGGCCCCGACACCCTTCCCCTCTACCTGGGCGACGACACCACCGACGAGGACGCCTTCCAGGCGCTGGAGGACCGGGGCCTGGGCTTCGTGGTCTTCGTGGAGCCCCGGCCCACCGCCGCCGGCTACCAGCTCCAGGACGTGACCGAGGTCCGGGAGTTCCTGGACCGCCTGGCCGACCTCTGACCCTCGATTGAGGAGAACGGAGATGAACGACGACCTCTGGACCCTGAGCTACGAGGGATACGACCCCGACGAGGAGGGCCGCCGCGAAGCTCTGTGTACCCTGGGCAACGGGCGCTTCGCCACCCGGGGAGCCGCCGTGGAGTCGAGCGCCAACGGCATTCACTACCCTGGAACCTACATCGCCGGCGGCTACAACCGGCTCACCAGCGAGGTGGCCGGGCGCTCCGTGGTGAACGAGGACCTGGTGAACTTCCCCAACTGGCTCCCGGTGAACTTCCGCCCCCAGGGAGGCCGGTGGGTGGAGTGGGGCGACACCCGGGTGCTGGAGTACCGGATCGACCTGCGGTTGCGGGAGGGGATCCTGGAGCGACGCTACCGCCTGGCAGACGCAGAGGGCCGGGAGACCAGCGTCGTGGAGCGACGGCTGGTCCACATGTCCCACCCCGAGGTGGCGGCCCTCCAGTACCGGATCACCCCGGAGAACTGGAGCGGCGGGGTGGAGCTACGAAGCACCCTGGACGGCTCGGTGATCAATGCCGGGGTGGACCGCTACCGGGACCTGGAGTCCCGGCACCTGGAGGTACTGGAGACCGGACCGGTGGCCCCGGAGGGGGTCTTCCTCCGGGCGCGCACCGTGCAGTCGCGCCTGGAGGTGGCGGTGGCCCAGCGGACCCGCCTCTTTCGGGAGGGCCGGCGACTGGAGCTGGCCCTGACCCAGCACGAGGGGGACGGGACCATCGGCGAGGAGGCCCGCCTGCAGGTAGAGGAAGGAGCCCCGGTGACGCTGGAGAAGGTGGTGGTCCTCCACACCTCCCGGGACCAGGCCATCAGCGAGCCGGTCCACGACGCCCGGCATCGCCTCTTCCGACTGGGCGACTTCCGATGCCTCGAGGCGACCCACCAGGTGGAGTGGGACGGCCTCTGGCGCCGCTTCGACCTGGAGCTCATGGACGCCGGAGAGGGTGACCGGCGGCTGGACCGGACCCAGCTCATCCTTCGAGCCCACATCTTCCACCTGCTGCAGACCTGCTCCCACAACACGGTGCACCTGGACGTGGGCGTACCGGCCCGGGGATGGCACGGAGAGGCCTACCGAGGCCACATCTTCTGGGACGAAGTCTTCATTCACCCCTTCTACAACCTGCACCTGCCGGAGATCTCCCGGGCGCTGCTGCTGTACCGGTATCGCCGCCTGCACATGGCCCGGGCCTACGCCCAGGAGGAAGGGTATGAAGGCGCGCTGTATCCGTGGCAGAGCGGGAGCAACGGGGCCGAGGAGACCCAGGTGGTTCACCTGAACCCCAGGTCGGGAGAATGGGACCCGGACCACAGCCGCCGCCAACGTCATATCAACGCCGCCATCGCCTACAACATCTGGCAGTACTACCAGACCACCGGTGACCTCCAGTTCATGCGCCGCTACGGCGCCGAAATGCTTTTGGAGATCGCCCGCTTCTGGCGGAGCGCCGCCCACTTCAACGACGAACGGGAACGCTGGGAGATCCACGGCGTCATGGGTCCCGACGAATACCAGGAAAAGTACCCCGACGCCGAGGAGGGCGGGGTGAACAACAACGCCTACACCAACGTCATGGCGGTGTGGTGCCTCCAGGTCGCCCTGAACGTGCTCGAACTCCTGGGTGAGCCCCGCGCGGGGGAGCTGCGCTGCGCCCTGGGACTCGAAGACGACGAACTGGCCGACTGGCGCTCCATGACCCGCGCCATGTTCGTGCCCTTCCTGGACGAAGGGATCCTGGAGCAGTTCGAGGGCTACCGCGACCTGGAGGAGTTCGACTGGGAGGGCTACCGGGAGCGCTACGACGACATCCAGCGGCTGGACCGGATCCTGAAGGCCGAGAACGACACCCCGGATCGCTACAAGGCGTCGAAGCAGGCCGACGCCACCATGCTCTTCTACCTTCTCTCCGTCGGCGAGTTGGAGGAGGTGTTCGACGGGCTGGGCTATCCCTTCGACGAGGAGGCGCTGGAGCGAACGGTGGAGTACTACCGGAAGCGCTCCTCCCACGGATCCACCCTCTCACGGGTGGTCTACGCCTCGGTGCTGAACCTCATTGACCAGGAGGCGGGGTGGCGGCTCTTCCAGGACGCCCTCCGCTCAGACATCGACGACATCCAGGGCGGCACTACCGCCGAGGGGATCCATCTGGGCGCCATGGCTGGGACGGTGGATATGGTGCTCCGACGCTACGCCGGAATCCGGGTCACCCGCCGGGAGGTGTGCTTTTCGCCCTGTTGTCCGCCCCTGGGTTCGGGCATGCGCTTTCGGGTGGAGCACCGGGGGCAGTGGCTCGACGTGGAGCTCACGCCAGAATCCCTGGCCCTCACGCTCGAGGACACCGCGCCCCGCCCCATCCCGGTGCGGGTCCGCGACGAACAGGCCAGGTTGAGGCCCGGCCAGACCCGGACGTTCTCCCTCGCCCCCGAGGAATAGCCCCGCCTCACGGCCCCTCGTCCGACTCCGGCTCGTACCACCCCTCCTCCCCCTCGGGCCGCGGGTCGCCGCTGAGACGGCGAAGCCGCTCGGCCCCCTCCTCCGGTCCGATGGCCAGGAGGCGGTCCTGCGCCTGGAGCTTTCGGGTGGATCGGGGCCGGTAGATCCAGCGGGCCCCGCGCTGGATGGCCAGGACCTCCATCCCGGTCCGGGTGTGGATGCGGAGTTCCCGGAGGGCCTTCCCGTCGCACTCCGAGCCCGAGGCCACGATGGCCTCCACCACGATCTCGTCGGCCTCGGCCAGCGCCTGGGCGATGATGGGATGGGGCAGCTCGTCGGATTCGATGAGGCGGGTCATGGACTTGGCAGCGTCCACGATGCGTTCCGACGCCAGGGAGATGTGGATGAGTCCCCGGAGGTCGTCGGGGTCGGCCACCTCGGCGGCGGCCCGGAGCACCCAGCCCTCCAGGTCGTGGTAGAGGTTGTCGCTGGCCTCCTCGATGACCGACACCTCGCTGGCCAGCCGGCGATCTCTCAGCAGGATGGCCGAGTAGGCCAGCCCCACGGCGATCTCGCTGGTGTTCTTGAGCTCCACCACCAGGTCCACCGCCCGGTCCAGCTTGGAGAGGGGCGGCACGTCGGA
>SLNQ01000287.1 GCA_007132965.1 Gemmatimonadota bacterium
CGAGCTTCCTGGGGTTCCTTGTTGCCGGCGGCCTGGCCGTTTCGACGGCAGTGGTGCTGACCGGCTGCGGGCAATCCAGCGACATCAGCGGCGGAGATCTGGAGCGCGTCGGCTCCTCGATCGCACGCGGCGAGGCAGTGATGTCCGTGCCGGCCCTGTCGCAGCGCATTGTCGAGGACCGCGGCGATTTCCGCCTGATCGACTTGCGTCCGGTCATCGAGTTCGAGGATGGCCATATCCCCGGAGCGATGAGCGCGGGCGTGACCGAGGTCGTACGCGCCGAGCGCGCTCGCGAGCTGGCCGGCAACCGCCAGATCGTGCTCTACAGCGGCGACGGCATCGCGGCCAGTCAGGCCGCCGCGCTGCTGCAGCTGCAGGGCGTCAACGCGGTTTCCCTGCAGGGCGGATTCCTGGCCTGGAACGCCTGGACGCGCGATCCGGCCGTCGACCTGCCCGGCCAGACGCCGGTGCTGAGCGCCGCCGAGCGCCAGGCCATGGCCGAATTCTTCCACGGCGATGCGGTTGCAGCGGCCGCTCCGGTCACCCGGGCCGATCGCGCCGCGGCCCTGGGGCTTACGCCTGCCGCCCCAGCCGCCACGCCCGCCGCCCCGGCCGTCGATGATCCGCATGGACTGGGTCTGCAGTACGGTCTGGGCGTCGGGATTGACTTCGAACTTCCCGTGGCCGGCGAGGAAGCACCGGCCGAAGAGCCCGCTCCGCGCCGTCGCCTGCTGATTGGCGAGGGTTGCTGAGAGGAGCACCAAGCGTTTGAAACAAAGCATCAAGCCGGCCGTCTGGGCCGGCTTTTTTTTCTGCGCCGGAATCGCACTGGCCCAAGCGGCTTGCGTGGACTGCCACGAGGCACACTTGCCGAGCGCGGGCGATCCGCATGGTTTTGTCGCCGAACAGTGCCACCTCTGCCATCTCGGGAACCCTGAAAACAGCGAACTGAAAGCGGCCCATGCCGGGATGGTGGCCTCACCCGGCTGGCTGGATAACGCCGAACAAACCTGCGGCACCTGCCACCGCACCGAGACGCAGTACGTCTTGGAAGGCCTGATGCACAGCGGCCGCGGCATGGTCAACGTCACCCGATACACCCTGGGCGAACAGGAACGGCCCGACCAGGGCGACGGCCGCCTCGACAGCTTAGGTGCCGGCGTCGCCGACTCCATGCTGCGCAAGCACTGCGCCAGCTGCCACCTGGGCCAGCCGCAGCACCAGATGACCACCGAACATCCGATTGGCAGCCGCGGCGGTGGCTGCCTGGCCTGCCATGCGCCCCACCCCAGCGAGCGGGAAGCCGGCCATGTCCAGCTATCCGGCATCGTCAGCGATCAAAGCTGCGCCGGCTGCCATTCGCGCTCCGGGCGCATCAGTCTGAACTACGCCGGCATCGCCGAAGTCGACACCCACGTCCTCCAGCAGGACCATCCGCATCCGCTTTATCGTCTGCCCGACGGCCGGCTGGTCGAAATGATCGAAGACGATGTGCATCACCGGGCCGGACTGGCCTGCACCGACTGTCACACAAGCCGCGACGTGATGGGCCCAACCGGGCACTTCGCCCACGGCTCGGACGCCGTCGACATCCAGTGCGCCGACTGTCACGACAACCACCAGCCGCGCATCACCGAGGATGAGTGGCCATCGGACCTGAGAAACCAGCTCGCCCGCCTGCCCATTGCGCGCGACGCCGAGCGTGAGTTCCTGATCACCGAACGGCGCGGTACGCCACTGTGGCACATCGAGCTGCGCGCGGACGGCAGCAAACATCTGCACCGCAAGGTCGAGGGTGGCAGCATTCCGATCCCGCCGCTCACGCAGGCCAGCCACCCCGCCGACGGCCTGCATGACCGCCTGGCCTGCGCGACCTGCCACACGCAGTGGGCCCCGCAGTGCCACGGCTGCCATATGGACTACGATCCCGAGCAGGTCCAGTTCGATCACGTGGCGCGCGAGTTCACCCCGGGCTCCTGGTCGGACGAGCGCTGGGACGTCTACAACGACGCACCGCCGCTGGGCGTCAACAGCCGCGGCCAGATCGTCACCTTCGTTCCCGGCATGATCCGCACCATCGACCATCCCGACTGGGAAGACACCCAGTTCCGCCGCTTTTTCGCGCCCTTGAGCCCGCACACCATCGGGCCGTCGCGCGGCTGCGAGGACTGCCACCGCTCGAGCACGGCGATGGGACTGGGGCGCGGTGAGCTGGTGTACGAAAACGGTGACTGGCGCTTCGTTGCGGACAAACCCATTCTGCAGGACGGCTTGCCGGCCGACGCCTTCGTCGATCTGGAAGGACGCGCCGGACAGACGCCCAGACACGGCGCACGCGGGTTGAAAGCGGAAGAAATCCGCCGCATGCTGGACGCACTGCCCGTCGATTATTAACCCGGCATGCAAGTAGGCATGCCGGGTTAATGCCCGGCCGGCACGGCCGGGACCGCGAAGCGGAGGTATTTGCGGACCTGCGCCGCAAATGCCGAACATCAAATACCGTAGGTATCTTGATGCCAGGTTCCTTTAGTCCCAGGGACGGCTGGATGAAAAACTGGTTCGACTCCTCGCGGCAACGCGCGGGGTTTATTTTTGCTTGCTGTTTGCTTGGCGCCTGCGTTTTGGGCTCGGCACGTGCCGATGATCGCCTGTTTCACCTCGCAGTCTATGGCGGGAAAGCGGCCGAGGAGCGGATGCTGGATATTCTGACCCGCTACAGAACCGGCTTTCGCGACGCCCGGCTGGTCGCGGTGGCGCCGGGCATGATCGTGAGCGAGCACAGGCGTTGGCGCCAGGAGCTGGAATTTCAGGCGCTGAAGCACTTCGGCGACCAGGACCACTGGGAATTCAACGCGGCCTGGCTGGGGCGCTGGATGGACTTTCCCTGGGATCATCGCCTCGATACCCGCGCGGCCCTGGGCCTGGGCGTGTCCTGGGCCGGTGAAGTCCCTCCGATCGAACCGCGGGCCAAGCTCGACGAGGGCGAAAGTGCCCGGTTTCTGGGCTACGTCGCCATTGAGCTTGAATTCGCGCTGCCGCGCGCGCAGGACTGGTCCGGGTTTGCCCGCCTGCACCATCGGTCCAATGCCTTCGGCCTGTTCGACGGGGATCGCGGCGGGTCGAACTTCATTGCACTGGGTCTGCGGCGACGGTTTTAACCCGTCGCCAGGGGATGCATGAGCGCAAGAGCCGCTCAGCGATCGGCGATGACCAGACGGCAGTTCCTGAGCTGACGGCTGTCGATGTCGGCATCGGCCCGATCGCCGTTGCTCTCGAATCGCAGATCGACCTCGGTAAAACGCTCCGATCGGCCGACGCCGTCC
>SLNQ01000018.1 GCA_007132965.1 Gemmatimonadota bacterium
CAGCTGGACCGGGCACCGGCCAGGTCCGGGTGCGGCGCGGGGCCAGGTCCGGGTGCGACGCGGGCTGGATCCGGGCGCGATCCGGATCGCGCATTTCGCGCCGATCGCGCGTGTAGAGTAGACGGTCCCGTAACAGGTGGCAATGTCGCGGCAGCCCTCAGCCGGCCCAGTCCTCCACCTGGAGGCCCGGGATCCGGCGAAACTCACGCAGGTTCGGACCGGCGCCTTCGATGGGCGCGTCCGGGGACATGAGACCCTCGAATTCCCGGGAGCTGACACACAGGTCGGATTCGGGCGCCGAAGCTCCATCCTGCGGCACTCCGTCGCACAGCCGCGGCCGGTCTCGCTTTCCGGCCGGAGGATCGACCCGTACATTACCCTCCGGTTCATCGGTGACGTGCTCGCGGGCAGCGAGCTCGGGGCATTGTCCCACAAGCTGCAGATTCCGATGCCTTATCTGAGGGTCCTCGGTGGCTCCGTTCTGGAAGAAGACGACGGTGAGGTCACCGGTGTCGGCGGCCGCCGGCATGCCCTGGCCCTTCTGGCCCTCCTGGCCACCGCACCGATCCGGACACTGAGCCGCGGCAAACTGGTGGGCCTCCTGTGGCCCGAATCCTCCGAGAAGGCGGCCCGCAACCGCCTCAGCACCTGTGTTCACCAAGTCCGCCGCGCAATCGGCAAGACGGCCGTCGTGTCCACTGGCGACGACCTGCGGCTGGACCCCGAGCGTCTCGGCTGTGACGTCTTCGACTTCCAGGACGCTCTCGAGGCGGAGGATTACGAGCGAGCGATCGCGGCCTACGGGGGGCCCTTTCTGGACGGCTTCTATCTGAGCACCGGGGCCCGGACCTTCGAAGAGCGCGTGGAGCGGGAACGCGCCCAACTCAGGCGTGACTATCTCGGGGCCCTCGAAGCGATGGCCGAGAAGAGCGAGGAGAAGGGGGAACCGGCAAAGGCGGCCGAGTGGTGGGAAAAGCGACTCAGTCACGATCGCTACGACGGCCGGATCGTCCATCGGCTCATGCAGGCATGGGTCGCCGCCGGCAATCCGGCGGCCGCCCTCCGCGTCGCCAGGTTCCACGCTCGGCTCCTCGAGGAGCAGTTGGGCACCGAGGTCACGCCCCAGGTCCGGGATCTGGTGGAGGAGTTGACAGAGCTGTCGGTTCCGGACGGGTCGACAGGAGAGTGGGAGGATGGACTCGAGCCCGCCAGCCGACGGGAGACGGTGACGAGCCCGATCCGGCAGGTGCGAGCCGAGGGCGAACCCTCGCATCGGACCCTGGAGCGTCCGGCAACGACCGGATCCGTCCGCCGCAGCCGGCGACCGGCCACGAAGCCCCTCCTCGCCGCCCTGGTCGCGGTCGGATTGCTGAGCGGAGTAGTCGCCGGAACATGGTACCTGGTCGCCGCCGGAGGGACACAGGAGCCCCCTCCGGCCGAGCTCTCGCTGGCGGTTCTACCGTTCGACCCGATCGGAGGAGACGAAGCGGCGCTCCTCGCCCACGGCTTCCGCTCGGGCCTGCTGACCCGACTGTCCGGCGTCTCCGGCCTCACGGTCATCTCCGAGATGTCGTCCCAGCGCCTGGCGCAGGATGAGGGGCCCCTGCCGGGCGTCGCTGCAGCCCTACGAGTAGGATGGATCGTCAGAGCGGACGTTCAACAGGTGGGCGATCGGGTGCAGGTGAACGCCCGGCTCGTCGACGCCATGACGGACCGGCAGATCTGGGCCCGAAGTTACCTCGCAGAGATCAACGCGGAGAACGTCTTCGAGCTTCAGAGCGAGATCGCCGAGAACATCGCCGAGTCCCTCGCCGCCCGACTCACCCCGGGAGAGCGGAGACGCATCGCGGCTGTGCCCACCGAGAATACGGCGGCCTACGAGCTGTACCTGCAGGCCCAGATCCTGAGGGAGATGCGAAGCCCGACCGAGGAGCGGCTGGCGAGGCGACTCGCCCTGTACCGGCGGGCCACCGAGCTCGACCCGGAGTTCGCCGAGGCGTGGGCCGGGCTCGCCCACGGCTACGTAGCCCGGATCTGGGTTGGGGGCGACCCTGAGATCTGGGGCGATTCGGCGCTGGACGCCACTCACCGGTCATTGGAGCTGAACGCCGACCTGGCTGCGGGCTACACACAGCTCGGCAACGTGCTCTGGACCCTGGGAGGCAGCGCCCAGGAGGCGACCCGCGCCTATCGAAGGGCCCTGGAGCTCGAACCGAGCAGCCACGATGCGGCGACCAATCTCGTTGCGATGCTCTCGTTTCAGGGGGACCTGGTGGAGCTCACGACGTGGCTGGACCGGCTTCATCGGCTCTCCCCCGATGATTCGCACGTCATCGGTCAGCTCGCCGTCCACAACGCCGGGCTCGGGCGACACGAAGTCGCCGATGCCTGGTTCGAATACGGGCGCAGAAATGGGCATGCGCTCACGGAGAAGGAGTTCATGGTCCAGCTGTTCCACAGGGGAAACGTCGCTCGGGCCCGGACGCTGCTGAACCAGCTCTCGGAGCGCCAGGACGGGGCCTTCATCGATCGACTCCGGGCGGCCCTCCACCTCTACGACCGGGAGTGGGGCGAAGCGCGCCGTAGCTACCGCGCCATCTCCCCGGATGTGCTGGGCGCGCCAGCCACCATCTTCACGGGTCTCCTCGCGGACGGCCTCGGGCTGGCCCATGCCCTGGATCGGCAGGGAGACCGGGACGAAGCCAGGGCGTTGGCCCGAGAGGTCATCGAGGCCACCCGAGGAGAGTTCGAAACCGGCGTGGGCAGCCCCGCTCCCCGACACCGTATGGCCGTCGCTCACCTGATTCTGGGCGACACCGCGTCGGCCCTGGACTGGCTGGAGGAGTCGGTCGATGAAGGATACCGCTGGGTCGGCGAGATGCTGACGGTACCGGTCCTCGAGCCCATCCACGGGTACCCCCGCTTCCGGGCCCTCGTAGACCGAATGGACTCCCTCCGCGCCGAGGCCCGCCGCCACGTCGAGGAATCAGGCTGGGCCGAGCCTCCCCCCGGTTCCGCGTCTTGAAGACACGCCGGAAGCCCTATGCCGTTCCGCCCGTGTCCAGCATCTCGATGAGCTGAAGCCCCTACACCCGACTAACGATCACCCGCCGGCGGCAGCCTTCAGCCGGCCCAGTCCTCCACCTGGAGGCCCGGGATCCGGCGAAACTCACGCAGGTTGGATGTGGCGAGGGAGAGATCGTGGGCCAGGCACGCCGCACCAAGCCAGAGGTCGTGACTTCCGATGGTCTCTCCCGCTTCCGCCAGTTCCGCCCAGAGCTGCGCGTGGAGCCGCGCCGTGGGCAGGCTTATCGGGAGCACGGCGAAACGATCGATCACCGTTTCAACGAAGGCCGACCGCTTCGCTCTTCGGTGTGGATCGTCCGCCCGGTGGACACCGTGGAGAAGTTCGCTTGCCGTGATCACCGAGAGGAAGAAGGCATCCTCCTCTCGGCCCGAGACCCGGGGCTCGACATCGATTCGTCCGCGCTCGAAGTCGATGAGGACGCTCGCGTCGATCAGGACTCCCATCGATCTCGCGGCCCTTCGGCATCCAGTTCCCTCCGGGCGCGTTCCAGTTCCCGGGCGAAGTCATCCGCGTCTTCCTCGTCCAATCGGGGAAGGGAGTCGAGGAGTGCCGGGAGCTCCCCGAGACGGCTCCCCGACGGAACGGGCGACAGCTCCGCCACCGCCTTTCCCCCGCGGACGACGACGAAGCGCTCTCCGCGGTAGACGACCCGGTTGATGTAGTCCGAGAAGTTTCGGAGCAGATCCGTCACGCTGGTGCGTATAATCATAGAATCAATTTATTTGACTATATGACCACCTGCAAGTTCGGGGGTGGTGGGGCCTTCAGCGTGGGTGAAGACTGAGACGCAGCGTGGGTGGGGACTTCGGCAGGCTGGCCCGGCTGGAACCGCGGCCCTAGCTTCCCTGCCATGCGCCCCCCCGTCCCGCTCTGCGTCCTTGTCCTGTTCGGCCTCCTGGCCGTCGGTGCCGCCCAAGCGGGTGCCGATCTCACCCAGGCTGGCCCCGATCTCGCCCAGGCTGGCTCCGATCTCACGCAAGAAGATGCATCGCCGCAGGTGCCGGAAGAGGAAGCGGCCGAGGTGCGGCAGTCCATCGACGAGGTGCGGCAGTCCATCGACGACCTTCGGGCCATCTTCCGGCGCATCGACGGGCTCCAGGAGGTGGAGGTCACCCTGGACGACCGCATCCTCGAGCTCTCCGGCACGGCGTTGAGCCACGAAGACCGGACCCGGGCCGAGGAGCTGGCCCAGGGGGTGCCCGGCGTGGTCTGGGTGGACAACCGCATCATGGTTGAGGCCGATCTGCGCCGCCGGATGGCCCCGGTCATGGAGCGGCTGGCGGAGAAGGGTGACCGGGCACTCCGCTTCTTCCCCTCGTTTCTGGTGGGCCTGATCCTCATCGGCGGATCGTTCGCGCTGGCCTACCTTGCCGGGCGCTGGCTCTTTCCGGTCCGGAAGGGGGACCCGGGTCCCTTCCACCGCAACCTCATGCGGCAGGTGCTCCGAGGTGCAATCGGGCTCACCGGGATCCTTCTGGCCCTGGAGCTCATGGACGCCACCGCCCTGGTGGGGGCCGTGCTGGGGGCCGCCGGCGTCATGGGCATCGCCGTGGGGTTCGCCTTCCGAGACATCGTGGAGAACTACCTGTCGGGCGTACTCCTGTCTCTCCGCCAGCCCTTCTCCCCCAACGACCACGTGGAGCTGGGCGGACACGAAGGCCGCATCGTACGGCTCACCGGCCGGGAGACGGTACTCATGACGCTGGACGGAAACCACGTGCGGGTGCCCAACGCCACCGTCTTCAAGAGCGTCATGACCAACTTCAGCCGCAATCCCCGGCGCCGTTTCGCCCTCACCGTGGGCATCGCTCCGGACGAGGCCATCCGACCCGCGCTGGAGGCCGGCCGGTCCGCCCTGGAGCAGGTGCCCGGAATCTTGTCCTATCCTGCAGTGTCGGCCCGGGTTCAGGGCTTCGGCGACTCCACGGTGGAGCTCCGCTTCGGCGGCTGGGTCGACCAGACCGAAGCCGACTTCCAGAAGGTGCGCTCCGAGGCCTTCCGGGCCATCAAGGAGCGCTTCGAAGGGGAAGGCATCCAGACGCCGCCCCCGGAGTACGGGGTCCGGATCCTGGGCCGCGAGGAAGGGTGGCCGATCGAACGCCCGGCAGAGGCACCAGACATCGTGCCCGAAGCCGAGCCGCCGGAGGACACGACCCCGGCCGACGTCAGCCCGGACACCACCATCGAAGAGGAGATTGCCCGGGAGAAGAGCGAGTCCGACGAGGAGGACCTGCTGAAGCGTTGAGGGGCCGTTGGAAGCGGGGGCGGTCGCGCGCGCCAGGCTACTCCAGGCGCAACGGGTCCAACACGGTGAGGAAGGGGAACCGGTGGAAGTCGGTGTCCCTGGTGTAGATCTGGCTGATCCCGTGCTCCCGCATCAGCACTGCCGTGTGCAGGTCGTGCATCACGTTTCCGCGGAGATCCGGAAGCTCTTCCAGCGTCTGATGGAGAACGGTTTCGTGCCGGTCCGTGGGCTTGAGTACGGTGAGTCCCGGAGTCCGCAGGAGGGCATCGAGAAACCCGAGTGCTTCTGCAGCGGAACGGGGCCGACGGTAAACCCGGGGGTGGGTGCTGACTCGAAGAAATTCGTAGCAGACGCTCCAGGTGAGGAACCAGGGCGAGGGTTGGCCACGCCACCGTTCCAGCAACTCCCTGCAGGTCTCGTGTGCCTCGGAATCTGCGTCCGCGGCATACAGGAGCACGTTGGTGTCGACTACGAACATTCAGCGGTCGTCCATGACCCGGTAGAGCTCCTCCCGGTCCGCCACGTCCACCAGCTCTCCACCGCTTTGCCACCGCGGAAGGTCGGGAAGCCGCGCCGGCGGACCCGAGGACTCCGAAAGGACGAGGCGCAGGCCGGCCTCCACCAACTCCGACATGGTACGTCCCTGGCGAGCGGCCTCCTCGCGAAGGCGCTGCATTACCGTATCGTCAATATTCAGTGTCGTCTTCATATGGAATACCATACAACCGGTATGGCTATATGTCAATCAGTTGCCGAGTGGAGCTTTTCCGTGTTCTCGGCTTCAGTACCGCAGCAGGCTGGCCGCCCAGGTGAAGCCGGCTCCGAAGGCCGCCAGGCAGACCAGGTCACCGCGCTGGACCCGGCCGTCGTGGACCGCCTCGCTCAGGGCGATGGGGATGGAGGCGGCGGTGGTGTTTCCGTAGTTGTGGATGTTGGAGGCCACCTTCTCTTCGGGAAGCCCCATCCGCGACCGCACGGCCTCGGTGATCCGGGCGTTGGCCTGGTGCGGCACCACGAAGTCCAGGTCGTCCGCGGCCAGCGAGGCGTCGGCCAGGACCTCGCCGATGACTTCCGGAAAGCGCCGCACCGCGTTCTTGAAAACCTCCCGACCGTTCATGCTCGGCGCCGTGTCACCGGCATCGATCTGCTCCTGCGAGATGAAGGGGAAGCTCCCCAGTCCCGGCTTCTTCAGGCAGAGGTCCAGGGCGTTGGCCCCGTCCCCGTGTAGCGCGTGCGTGAGAAGCTGGGACGACGGACGGTCGCCCTGGGCAGGAGCATCCGCCTCCACCGCTTCGACGCACACCGCCCCGGCCCCGTCGCCGAAGAGCACCGCGGTATCCCGGCCCTCGTCGGTGAGGCGCAGCCCCCGGGAGTGGACCTCAGCCCCCACCAGGAGGATCCGCCGATACATGCCGCTGCGGATGTAGGCGTCGGCGGTAGCCAGCCCGTAGACGAAGCCGGTGCACTGGGTCCTCAGGTCCAACGCCCCCACGGGCCCCATCCCCAGCTGCTTCTGCAGAAAGACGCCGTTGCCCGGAAAGTACAGATCGGGCGAAAGGGTGGCGAAGAGGATGAAGTCCACGTCCTCCGGCTCCCAGCCCGCGTGCTCCATCGCCTGGCGGGAGGCCGCCTCCGCCAGGTCGGTGCAGGTGGTGCCCTCGTCCACGAAGCGGCGCTCCCGGATGCCGGTGCGCTCCTGGATCCAGGCGTCGGAGGTGTCGAAGAGCTGGGCCAGGTCGTCGTTGGTGACGACCCGCGGCGGCAGATGGTGGCCGATGCCGGCCAGGCGAGCACGCAAGCTCAAGGGAAGACTCCCGTTGTTGAGGTGAGGTGGATCAGCGCTCGCCGATCCACTCCAGGCTTAGGGTCCGGAGCCGGTCGCGGGCCTCCTCGTCGTACGCCTGGTCGTTGGCCCGGGCGGGGTTCAGGCCGTTGAAGTACTGGCCGCTCTCCAGGCCGGAGGCGGTGATGAGGTTCACCAGGGCGGCGCGGCCCTCCTCCACCGACGCCCGGGGTTCGGCTCCCCGTCCCAGCACCATGTCGGTGTCCATCATGGTGGCCGGGTGGAGCGCCAGTGCCAGCACCGGCTCGTCCTCCAGCTCCCGGGCCAGGTCGAAGGTGTGGAGGATCTGCGCCAGCTTGCTCTGGGCGTAGCCCCGACCGTCGCTGTAGCCCTCCTCCATCATGACGTCGTCGAAGTCGATGGGCCGCTGGGCCACCGAGGCCACGTGGATGATGCGGGCGGGCTCCTCCTCGGTGCCGGCGGCCCGGACCAGGGGGAGGAGCTCCCGGGTCAGGAGGAAGTGCGAGAGGTAGTTCACCTGGAAGTGGAGCTCGATGCCGTCATCGGTGAGGACCCGGCCGTCGGCGGCTTCGAGCCAGACGCCGGCGTTGTTCACCAGGACGTCGAGCCGGTCGTGGCGGGCCCGGATCTCGTCCGCGAAGGCCCGTACCTCGTCCAGGGAGGCCAGGTCGGCGCGGTGGAACTCGGCGCTTCCCACCCCCTCGTCCTCGATGGCGCGCACCACCTCCCTTCCCCGCTCCTCGTTGCGGCCGTGGACGATGACGTGAGCCCCGGCCGAGCCCATCTCCAGCGCCACCTCCCGACCCAATCCCCCGGTCGACCCGGTGATGAGGATCACCGGGCGCTCCTGGGCCATGGTATCGGAAGAGGAGTCACCGGCGGCTTCCACCTCCGAGGCATCACCGCAGGCGATCAGCGCCGCCAGCACGAAGAAACCGATGCCCAGCGCGGAGAGTCTGCCGATGGTGCGCCGCGCCAGCGACTCCAGATAGAGCCAGAGCGCCTGCAGCTCCACCTCGGTCATGTTTCGGGCGAAGGGAGTCACGAAGGTCATGGGTCCACCCTCAGTCCAACGAGCTCGGCGGCGGCCCCCAGGGTCATCTGCATGGCGTTGAACCCCAGAAGGAAGTCCCAGTCAGTGTAGTTCACCCAGATGTCCGTGGGCTGGTGCCAGTGAGGATCGCTCCCCCGGGCGCCGTAGCCCGGAGGCCCTCGCCAACCGATCTCGTACAAGCGCCGGTTCTCCCGGACGCTCACCGCGGCCGTGTAGTCCTGGAAGGGGGCCGAGTCGGTGCTGCTCATGGCGTTGCTCAACACGGCCGGATAGTCGGTGGAGAACTTCCGGCTGGCGTTGATCATGAGGATCCCCAGTTCTGCAGACTCGGCGGCCCTCTCGGACGCGAGCTGAAACTCCACGTCCACGTCGGCATTCCACGCCTGGTGCAGCATGGGCGGGTTGCCCCGATCATAGAGGACCTTGTCGTGCTGGATCTTGGCGATCCAACGGGGCTCGGGATACTGGCCCGATCCGGCCGGCTCCTCGACGCCCTGAAGGCCGGCCCGGTCGTCCACGTAGGCCCGGGCGCCGTTCAACCCCGTCTCTTCGTTGTTCCACAGGATGAAGCGCACCGAGCGGTCCGTGTGCACGTCGGGCGAGGCCAGGACCCGGGCGATCTCCATGACCAGGGCCGTGCCGGAGGCGTTGTCGTTTACCGCCTCACCCCCGCCCCGGCCGTCCATGTGGCCGCCCAGGATGACCATCTCGTCGGGGCGCTCCGTGCCGATCTTGGTGGCGTAGACCTGCCACCGGGGTTCACCCTGAAAGGTGTAGTGGTGGCGCTGGGTCTCGTAGCCCCAGCTCTGCAGCTGCGCCTCGATCCACTCGTTGGACTCGACGTTCCGGTCCGTGCCCTGGAGACGATCCCCGAAGTCGGCCAATCCGCGGATGAGCTCCTTGTAGCTGTCGAAGTCCAGTCGCTCCACGACCCCCTGGGTCACGCTGTCGGCCGGTGTCATGGGCACGTTGCCCAGGACCCGGTTCGGGATCTCCCGGGAGCCCGGCACCACACCCTGCCCACCTTGCTGAGCGGCCACCTCGGGTACGGCGACGGCGAAGGCCGTGAACAACCCGACCAGGGCGCCCAGGAGAGCCGGCCGCCATGGCGTGGAAGGGTACCTGGGGGTGTGTCGGACGCCGCGGATCATGGGCTCTCTCCTCCAAACAGTTGGACAGGTGCTGAACGATGGGGCACACTACCGCTGTGCCGCACCTTGCACAAGAAGGCTGAGACCTCCGCGTTGGGATGTTCTTGCGGCGCGCTCTGCGCCGACACATTGTTGCGAGGAAGACTCGACGGCAGAGGAACGACACTCCCCCTGACTCGGCAGGCTTCGGATGAACGGATACGGCCCGCCTGTGATCGACCCGTGAGCCGGCCGTGACCCCGGACGGCACTCCGTCTCCCGCACCTCTCCGCCTCGACCTCCTCGGCCGCATCGGGCTCTGGTCCGGCGGCGAGGAGCTCCGGGAGGTGCTGGTGCAGCCCAAGCGATTCGCACTTCTCACCTACGTGGTGCTTCGGCGGCCGGGCGGCTTCCTGCGGCGAGACGAGCTCCTGGGCGCCTTCTGGGCCGACTCCACGGAGGACCGGGCCCGGGCGGCACTGCGGCAGGCGCTCCGCTTCCTGCGGGGCCATCTGGGGAAGGGCGTGCTCGTGAATCGGGGCCACACCGAGGTCGGGGTGGAGCGGGGGACGCTGCAGTGCGACGTACTCACCTTCCTGCAGGCGCTGGAGGAGGGCGATGACGAAGCCGCGGTGGAAGCGTACGGGGGAAACCTCCTCCCGGGATTCCTGCTGGACGGAGCCCACGAGTTCGACCGCTGGATGCACGTGGAGCGCCAGCGCTTCCGGAGGACCGCGGTGGAAGCGGCGCTGCGACTGGGTGAACAAGCAGAGGAGGAAGGCGACCTGGAACGAGGCGCCGAGCGGGTGCGGTGGGCGCTTCAGCTCGTACCCACGAACGAGGCCGTGGGACGCCGCCTGATCTCGCTTCTGGCCCGTGCCGGAAATCGGTCCGGGGCGCTGGCCGCCTATGAGAGGCTGGCTGACCGCCTCCGCCGGGACCTCGACCTCGAGCCCTCTCCGGAGACGGTCGAGCTGCGTGATTCGGTCCAGGTCACCGCCGGGGCGGAGTCGGCTCCTGCCTCCGGCGGCCCCGCTCTCGCCCCCCAGCGCATCCTGGTGCTGACACTGGAGAACCTCACCGGCGATCCCCGGTTGGATACCCTGGGCCGACTGGCAGCCGATACGTTGGCCCAGGGACTGTCCACGATCCCCGAGCTCGAAGTGGTGCCGCCCATGATGGGCCCGCCGGGGCCGGCCCCGATGGATGGGTGGACCGGACTCGCCGAGCTGGCGGGCCGGACCGGCGCCGGCACCGTGCTGAGCGGAGCGATCCACCTGGACGACGACGCGCTGCGCTTCCAGGTGCGCTTCGCCGACACCGCCGGCGGCAAGCTGCTTCCCGGTCCGGAGCCGGTGAAGACCTCCCGTTCCGATCCCATCGAAGGGCTGGAGAAACTGCGAGAGCGGGTGATGACCAGCCTCGGCCCCATGCTCACCCAACGCGCCATCCACGTTCGCGGGGCCGCCCGCCCACCGGGAATGGATGCCTACCGGGCGTACCTGGAGGGGCTGGAACGCTTCATCCGAGGGGAGTGGCGCGAGGCGCTGACGCATTTCCACCGCTCAGCCGAGCTGGAACCCGAGTACGCGCTTCCTCGGGTCGTCTCATCCATCGCGCTCTGGAACCTGGGTGAGCTGGCCGGGGCACGCGCCACGGCAGACGAGGCCGCGACAATGCGCAACTCTCTCCCGCCCTTCGAACGAGCGGTCCTGGACATGGTGCAGGCCTGGCTCGACGGAGACTGGGCCGCCGCCCACCGCGCGTCTGCGGAGCAGGCCGAGATCGCGCCGGGATCCATCCCCCACTTCCAGGTGGCGGAAGAGGCCCGTCGCCTGAACCGGCTTCGGGAGGCCCGTACGGTGCTCAGGGGACTCGACCCGGACAGTGGCGAGCTGCGGGGTTGGATCTTCTACTGGGTCGAACGGACCACCGTCGATCACCTCCTGGGCGACCACGCCGACGAACTGGAGGCGGCCCGACGCGCACGGCAGACGCACCCCGACGACCCCGTTGCCATTCTCCTCGAGATCCGGGCCCTGGCCGGGCTCGGACGGACGGCGGACGTGGTCGAGCTGGTGGAGCGGGAGTTGGCCAGCCCGTCGTCGCAGCCACCCCTTCCCGGAGAACTGCTCATGGAGGCAGGCCTCGAGATCCGGACGCACGGGCCCGCCGGCGACGGGCACGGACCCATCGCCCAGTCGCTCTTCGGACGGGCGGTGGCGTGGTACCGCGAGCACGGGGACCGCCGGCCGTCCGCTTCCATGCGCCGAGCCCTCGCCCGCGCCCACTACCATGCCGGCCAGCACGAGGAGGCCCGCCAGATCTTCCGCGAGCTGGTGGAGGCCTCGGAGCCGGGGATCCAGCCCATGGGCTACCATCACGGGCACCTGCAGGCCCACCTGGACGAGGGCTATCTGGCCGTCATCGCCGCCCGGGAGAAGGACCCGGACGAGACCGTGCGGTGGTGCTCAGCCCTGGAGGAGTTCGGCGAACCCTTCCTGTACGGAGCCCAGTGGTTCTGGCTCGCCGCCGTTGCCGCCGTGCGGGACGACCGCGAACGCGCGGTTCGTCTGCTCCGCCGGGCCTTCGCCGAGGGACTTCCCATGGAGATGTTCATCCACACGGATCCCCACCTGGCACGGGTGCGTGGCTACGGGCCCTTTGACGCCCTCATGCGCCCGCGTCAGTAGCAGGCGGTCTGATCGGAGAAGCGGGCGAGGGGGGCGATTCACCCGGCCCCGTCGCTCTGTGCTTCGCCGTCGCCGACGTGCCTGGCAAAGGTCCGGGGGTCGATGTTCGCCCCGCACACGATGAGTCCCACCCGTCGGCCGGCCAGCCGGTCCCGGAGGGGACCCACCAAGGCGGCGGTGGCCGCAGCGCCGGCCGGCTCCACCGCCAGCTTGGCCGAGTGGAAGAGCAGGTACATGCTCCGCCGAAGGGCATCGTCGTCCACCAGCACCAGCTCGTCCACGAACCTGCGACAGACCCCGAAGCTGTAGGGGGCCGCGTGGGGTGCCCCCAGGGAATCGGCGATGGTGCGCACCCGGTCGATCTCCTGCGGCTGGCCGGCCCGGAAGCTTCGGTGCATGGTGTCGGCGCCTTCCGGCTCCACCCCGTAGACGGCGACGTCGGGCCGGAGCAGCTTCACCGCGGAGGCGATCCCCGCGCAGAGCCCGCCTCCTCCGATGGGGACGATCACGGCCTCGAGCCCTTGCACCTGCTCCATGAGCTCGAGGCCCACCCCGGCAGTGCCCAGGGCGGTGAGGGGGCCCTCGAAGGGATGTACGAAAACGCGCCCCTCCTCCTCTTCGATCCGGCGCACCTCGTCGAAGGC
>SLNQ01000142.1 GCA_007132965.1 Gemmatimonadota bacterium
CGCAGGCAGTTCTGGTAGGCGGGATCGATGGCCAGGCAGCGGGCCTGGTCGGCGAGGGCCCGGTCGAAGAACCCGAGTTGGACCCAGGAGATGCTTCGCCACAGGTGGATGGTGGCATTGTGGGGGTCTGCGTCGATGGCCCGCTGGGCCAGCTCCATCGACTGGGAGAAGGCGATGGGGTACGACTTGGTGAGGACCGTGGAGTGGACAGCCCAGGGCACGGACAGCGACGCGTCGAGGGCCAGCGCACGATCCGCGGCCTGGAGCGCCAGGGCGTTGTAGTCTCGATCCACGAAGTCCCACGATTCCATTACTGCGCTGATGGCGGCCAACCCTTCCCATCCACGGGCGAAGGTGGGGTCCATCTCCACGACGCGCTCGAACAACCGCACCGCTTCAAGCAGGTCCGAGCGGGCCACAAATCGTTCGCGAGCCTCGAGGTAGATCGTATAGGCATCCAGGTTGTCGGTCGCGACGCGCACGGTGACGGCCTGTTCGGCCTGATCGGTCCCCAGCGTGCCTCGCAGCGCCGCCACGATGGCGTTGGCGATCTCTTCCTGCACCGCAAAGATGTCCGTCAGCTCACGGTCATACGTCTCCGACCACAGGTGGCGATCGTGGAGCGCGTCGATGAGCTGGGCGTTGATCCGCACCCGTTCGCCGTCCTTGCGGACGCTGCCTTCAAGGACATGAGCGACGTTCAGTTCCCGGGCGATGGCCACGGTGCCCAGTTCGCGTCCCTTGTAGGCGAACGAGGAGGTCCGGGAGGCCACACCGATGCCCTCCACCCGCACCAGTACGTTGAGCAACTCCTCGGAGATGCCGTCTGCAAAGAACTCGTTGGCCGCCTCGTCGGACATGTTGACGAACGGCAGCACCGCGATGGACCGGTTGGACGGCGTTGTCGGGGCCGCGGGGTCGGCATCGAGTAGCCCCGGGCTGGAGGCGGGTCGCAGGAACCATCCAGCGCCGAGCCCGATGCCGAGGATCATCAACAGCGCGGCGACGGCCACGGTCCACTTCCCAGGAGCGACGGTGGGGGGCTTGTGGTGCCGGAGGGGGCTGAACTGGCCGTGACCCGCACGCCGTCCGGCGTCAACTCCAGGGCCCAGGCCAGGATCAGCGCCACTGGGAGGCCAAGGATCAGGACAACGGTGATGGCCGGAAAGAACCAGTCCGGAAGCGCCAGACCGGCAGCCAACAACTGGGCGGCCTGCAGGAGCACGAAGGCGGTGGCTCCGTAGACGACGCCGACCCGGATCACCTTGCGGCGCCTGAGTTCGGCAAAGACGCTACCCACCGAACCCCTTCCGGCTCATTGCCCTGAAAGGGCCAGGGAGGTGCAGCCGCTCAGAAAGCATTTGGGGAACGAAGGTGATCCGTAGCACCTCCCGCCCTTCGATTGCGACACCTGCCAGCCAGTCCGCCGTACCAGTGTGGAACATCGCTCTCCCCAGAGTGGGTGGGACGCACACTGAAGTCAGCGCCGGACTGAAGTCAGCACTCCAAAATACCGCCGGGGTGATTCAAGCGCAAAAGATCGCCGCCTGGATCCCGGCCTTCCCCGAGCCCCGGTCAGTGTGAATCAAGCCAGCGGCTCCAGCGTCACCACGGCGTACGCCGCGGCCACCCGGACCACGTTTCGGCGCTTCAGCTCGGCAAACAGGCTACCCACGGGGAACCTCCAGATTCATGGCCCGGAGGAGGTCGCGGAAGCGGGGCTCCCCCCGGAGCGGATCGATGGCAGGCGAGACGTTCACGATGATGAACCAGACGTCCCCCTCCTCCAGGCCCCGTTCCAGCCAGTCCAGGGCCTCGGCCGTTCGTCCCAGGCGGAGGCTCCACCGGGCCCGATCCAGGGCCGAGGCGGGCACGTCGGGCGAAAGGCCGGCGAGGAAGCCGAAGGCGACTTCCCTTCCCCCTTCGAGGAAGGCCTGCCGGAGGGCCCCGGGGGCGAAGGGCGGCTCGGGGAAGAGGGCGCTCCAGCGCTCCAGCGCCTCCACCATCTCCTCGTCACGGCCCAGCTCTTCCAGCACCCACCCACGGTGCAGGTGGGCCAGCGGAAAACCGGGGTCCAGCTCCAGGGCGCGATCGAAGCGAGCCAGCGCTTCCTCAGGCTCGCCCGAGACGAAGAGGATGAGCCCGTACACGTAGCTGATGACCCGTGACAGGGGGTCCAGCTCGAACGCCCGGCGGATGGCCTCGAGCCCTTCCTCCGTGCGGCCCCGGGCCATCAGAAGGACGGCGTGCCACTCGTGGCCGGTGGCGTACCCGGGACTGAACTCGAGAGCCCGTAGGAACTCCGCCTCGGATGCCTCCCACTCCCACTGGCCCGTGAGTGCGAAAGCGCGCGCGGCGTGGGCCTCGCCAAGGTAGGGCCTGAGGGCCAGGGCGCGCTCCGCCGCCCCGAGCGCCCGGTCCAGGGCCTCGCCGGCAGCCCCACCGGTGTGGTAGGGCATCACGACCCAGGCGTCGGCGAGGCCCGCGTGGGCCATGTGGAAGTCGGGATCCCGGGCAATGGCCTCCTCGAACAGCTCGATGGAGCGGGCCAGGCCCTCGGGGCTTCGCTGGTTCCAGAAGAAGCGCCCCCGCAGGTACAGGTCGTACGCCGCAAGATCGGCCGTGGGCAGCTCGGGTCCCGGGGCGACGGTGGGATCGACTCCCGTGAGGGCCAGGCCCAGCGAGGTGGCGATCCGCTCTGCCAGGTCGGTCTGGATGGCGAAGACGTCCTCCAGGGCCCGGTCGTAGCTCTCGGCCCAGAGGGTCCGGGTGGTCTCGGTGTCCACCAGGCGGGCCGAGATCCTGACGCGGTCGCCCTCCCGTTGCACCGAGCCCTCGAGCAGGGAGGCCACGCCCAGCTCCCGACCGATCTCCCCGGGGCCCAGCTCGGTGTCCCGGTAGCGCATGGCCGAGGTTCGGCTGATCACCTTCAGGTCCGGGATCCGGGCGAGCCGGGTGATGATCTCTTCGGTCATGCCATCGGAGAAGTACCGGTTCGCCTCTTCGCCGCTCAGATTCTCGAAGGGGAGGACCGCCACCGACCCGTCCTCCAGGACCACCGGCGGGTTCTCGGCAACCACGAGGCGGTCCGCGACGGCCAGGAAGCTTCCCGTAGCCAGGAGCAGGCCGAGAACCAGCAGGCCCGCACCCGCGGCGTTGCCGGCGGACCGGCTGTTCCCGTAGGCACCGTCATCCGCCGCCCCCGCCCGTCGGAAGCGCACGCCCCCCCGTCCCAGCCGGAAGTACCACGCCAGCACCAACACGATGGGAAAGCCCAGGAAGGTGAGGGCCACGAGGGTCAGGAACACGGTGTCCG
>SLNQ01000219.1 GCA_007132965.1 Gemmatimonadota bacterium
CCACGGGGAGACTCCGCGGACGCCGCGATGAGCCTCCCCGTGGAGGGAGAGCGGGAAACCGGACTCGAACCGGCGACCCCCACCTTGGCAAGGTGGTGCTCTACCAACTGAGCTATTCCCGCATTTCTCACAATGTGGACGGCGGTTTGCCATCCGCTGCGCACCCCGCACCACATCAGGATTGTGGAAGGAGAAGCTACCCCGAAACCCCCTCTCTGTCAACGGGTGTTGCCTGGCCGGCGGGTCAGCGTCGGACCCGGTCAGAGGGACCGTGCGGCAGGAGGTGTCCGCCTGAGCCGATCCATGGATTTCGTCCGACCGCGGTCCTGTGTATCTTTGGCCGGCCCTTTCGTTCTACCCCTCGCCCCCTGCCCATGCTCCGAGCCTTCCCTTTGGCCCTTCTGGGGTCTTTCCTGCTCGCCGGCACCCTCTCTGCCACCGGAACGGAGTCAGGGGCGAGCCCAGGTGACACGTGGCCGGCGGCGTCGGTGGCGGACACCATTACCGACCTCCAGGAGCTTCCGGCGGTGGCCGAAGGTGCGGAGAACCCCCTGCTTCCCCGGGGAACCATCCTCCTGGGTGTCTCCGCGGCCAGCACCACCATTCGGAGTCTGCACGGGAACGGAGACCGGCGGCCGCTGGGGGAGTCCTTCTTCGCTCCTGCTCTGGGAGTGGCGGAGCTGCCGGAGATGGCTGACACGGAGACCCGGTTCCGGGATCTCATGGGCCAGGGCTCGGACTGGACCCTCAACCTGGGAAGTGTACGGGGACGCTTCCTGGCGCAGGAGCAATACGCACCCGTGCATGTAGGGTACGGCCTCCTGGACCGCCTGACTCTGGGCGCCACCATTCCCTTCGTCCGTCGGCGCATTCACCCATTCCTGCGCCTTGCCGGCGAGGGTGCCACAGTGGGGAACAACCCCTCGGCGGCGACGCCGTCCGAGGTGAACGCCTTCCTCTCCGGATCGGAGGCCGCGCTGGCCGACCTGCAGCAGCAGGTGGAGGCGGAGTGCGCGGAGAACGGGTCGGAGCGATGCGAGGCGGGTCAGGACCTGCTGGCCCGGGCATCGGGATTCGTGGCTGCCTTGGAAGCGGCCTACGACGAAGCGCTGGTGTTCCCCCTTCGGGGCACCAGTGGCGCGGAGCAGATCCGGGGTCGCTGGGACGGGTTCCGCTCCGAGTTCGCCGAGTGGGACGTGAGCGCGCCGGAGGAGCTACCCGTGGCCGGCACCCCGCTGGCGGACGACACCTTCGCGTCTGCCTTCGTGGAGCCGGTGTGGGGTGTGGAGGGCTTCCCCCGGGAGCGGGTGGACGAATACATGGAGCTGGGCGACGTGGAGTTGCACGCCGTGCTGGGGCTGGTCGACCGGGGCCAACGGGCCGAGTCCCTGCGAGTTCGATCTTCGCTGGTGGCCAGCCTCCGCCTTCCCACCGGGGTCGCCGATTCCCTGCAGACGGTGGCGCCCATGGCACCTCCCCGGGGCGTCGGAGGCGTGGGGGTTCGTCTGGTTACCGACCTCGTCTCGGCCCACCGGAGGTTCGGCCTTCTGGCTGTGGTGGACGGATGGTGGTTCTCTGAGGGTGAAGCCGTGGTGCTGGCCCCGGACCCGGCTCGCCTCCTGGGCGAGGACGGCATCGGACGACTTCCGGTGGACTGGCAGCCGGGATCCACGCTCCAGGTGGCGGTGACCCCCCGTTTTCACGTGACTCCCGGCATCTCGGTGGGTCTGGGCTACGAGTTCGATCGTCGCGGGGACCATACCATGACGCCCCGGGGGGAGGGTGTGGGGACAACGCCGCTGGACGGATCCGGATCGACGCTCCACCGCCTCAGGGGTGAGCTCCGGTACCACGGCTTCGAGGGCCCGGTGACACAGGAACTCCCCTTTCGCATGGAGTTCCGCTTCACGTACGAGGGCACCGTGGCCGGAAGCGGCGACCTACCCGTGGCCGAACGGCGAATCCAGATGGGGGCCAGGGTCCTCCGGGGCGGCTGATCGACTTCTCAGCCGGCTGAGAGGAGCTCCCGTGCGTGATCCCGGGAGGTTTCCGACTCCGGATCGCCGCCGAGCATGCGGGCGATCTCCCGCACCCGGGCCTCTCCGTCCAGGAAGACCACGGTGGTGGCTGCCACGCCGTCCCGCGTCTCCTTCTCCACCCGAAGGTGACGATGTCCCCGGGAGGCGAGCTGGGGCAGGTGCGTGATCACCAGGACCTGGTGGTGATCCGACACCTCCCTGAGCTTTTCGGAGACGGCATGGGCCACAGTCCCTCCGATCCCGGCGTCGATCTCGTCGAAGATGAGGGTAGGGACCCGATCCACCCGAGCCAGAATGGTCTTCAGGGCCAGCATGACCCGTGACAGCTCCCCTCCCGAGGCGATGCGGGCCAGCGGCCGGGGCTCGAAGCCGGGGTTCAGCGAGGCGTGGAAGGCCACCCGCTCATTCCCCCGCGGACCGGGCTCATCCAGAGGCTCCAGGGCAACCTGGAACACGGCTCCCGGCATTCCCAGCTCCGGAAGCAGCGCCTCCACCTTTTCGGTCAGGTGCTCCGCCGCCTTCCGGCGCATCTGGCCCAGCTCCACCGCTCGCTCTTCCAGCTTCGTCCGTACGCGGCTCATCTTCCGGTCCAGCGCCTCCACCTCCACCTCGCCGGACTCCAACTCGCCCAACTCCGCTCGCAGTCGTTCGCCGGTGGCCAGGACGTCGCTCAGCTCGGGGCCGTACTTCCGCTTCAACCGAAAGAGCAGGTCCGATCGCCGGCGAAGCTCCTCGGCCCGCCCGGGGTTCACCTCGATGCCCGAAGCGTAGTCTCCCAGCGTGCGTCCGAGTTCAGTGACCAGGTGATACGCGTTCTCCACCTCGTCACGCTGGCTCTCCAGCGACTCGTCCACCCGGGCCAACCGGGCCACCAGGTCCCGCACCCGTGCCAGGCGCTCCGAGGCCGCGCCCTCCTCGGCATACAGAAGCACGTAGGCCTCCTCGGCGTCCCGTGCCAGCTCCTCGGCGTGATCCAACCGCTTGAGCTCCAGCTCCAGCGTCTCGTCCTCGCCGGGGACCGGCTCGGCCTCTTCAATTTCCTGAAGCTGGAACCGAAGAAAATCGGCCCGGGCCTCCAGCTCCCGAGTCCGCTCCTCCCTGGCCCTCCGTTCGGTGGCGAGCTCCTCGAGTTGTCGGTACAGCTCCTCCACCTCCCGGGCCAGAGCCCCGGCTTCGGCGAAGTCGTCCAGAATGCGCCTCTGCTCTTCGGGCCGCAGGAGGGTCTGGTGCTCGTGCTGCCCGTGCAGATCCACCAGGGCCCGACCGAACTC
>SLNQ01000272.1 GCA_007132965.1 Gemmatimonadota bacterium
AATCGGCCACCAAGGCACGGTGCACCTTCCAGTCAAGGAGCCGGGCCGCCAGCTTTGAGACGGCGGCGTCGGGTTCGACGGTGTAGGGTGCGGAAGTCATGATGTCCTCCACCCGATAGCCTTCGAAGAGGTCGTCGGGGAGGGTGCGGATGCGGTCGCTCACGTCGACGTAGCCCCCGGTGGGCGTCACGTAGTAGGCGAAGAACTCGCCCTCCAGCGGTGGGTGTCCAGCCAGCGCCTCGGGGGTAGCGCCGGCGGCGGCCCCCAGTCCCCAGCGTGCCGCTTCGGGGACGTCGGCCATCTCCCGAGCCAGGCGCAGGACGTCGGTCATGGACACCACTCCCACCAGGGTTTCCGTTTCGTCTACCACAGGTACGCCGGTGATGCCGTGTCGGTCCAGGAGCGAGACCAGGTCGCCGATGGAGGCCCGGGGCGCAATGGTGATGACGTCGGTCTGCATGATCTCGCGTACGGTGGCCATGTGAAGGCTCCGGGTTCGAAGTTTACTGGGTTGGCTCGACGGCGTGGGGGGGAAGATGACACCAACGGAGCAAGGGCTGTGCCCACGCGCCCGCGAGCCAGCAGCCCCGGGTTGCGTCGGTGGAAGTGCCCCGATCTGGCGGCTGGTGGCGTGCCTTCGGGGGGGAGTGTTAGCTTCCTTACATCAGCGGGTGCGAACGGGGTGGGACACTTTGTCCGGCGTGGGGTCCAGAGTTGTCCCCATCTTGACGACCGTCCTCCAGCGTCGCATTGCACGGACGGGACTTCCGGACCCGCGCTCCCTGGCCGGGGTACTTTGTCCAAGACCCCACAACCCTGACGGCACAGGCTCGTGGCCTCCTCCAGCACAGGAAACCCTATTCCATGACATCCGTTTCGACTCGCGACCTTCCCCTGGTGATCCAGGGGGGGATGGGAATCGGCGTATCAAGTTGGAACCTTGCCCGGACCGTTTCGGCGGCGGGCCAGCTCGGGGTGGTTTCCGGAAGCTGCATCGACACCGTCTTCGCTCGCCGTCTCCAGGACGGCGACCCCGGCGGGCATCTCCGGCAGGCCATGGAGGCCTTCCCCTTCCCCGAGGTGAGCGCCGCCGCCCTCAAACGATACTTCCTCCCGGACGGGAGGGATGAAGGCGAGCCCTATCGACTGGTGCCCATGTGGAAGCACAAGGCCAACCGGGTTCAGGAGCAGCTCACCATGCTGGCCAGCTTCGTGGAGGTATGGCTGGCCCGGGAGGGGCATGACAATCCGGTGGGCATGAACCTCCTGACCAAGATCCAGATGCCGAATCTGGCCACCCTGTACGGGGCCATGCTGGCGGGAGTGGACTACGTGCTCATGGGGGCCGGGATCCCGAAGGAGATCCCGGGGGCGCTGGATGCCTTCGAGAACCACGAGCCCGCCGCCCTGAAGCTGGACCTGGAGGGGCCGAACCAGGGGGAACGGGAGTTCATCCGCTTCGATCCCCGGGAGCACTGGGAGGGCGAGCCGGACGGACCGCTCAAGCGGCCCGACTTTCTTCCCATCATCGCCTCCAACTCGCTGGCCAAGATGATGGTACGGAAGGCCAACGGTGAGGTGAACGGCTTCATCATCGAGGCGCCCACCGCCGGAGGTCATAACGCTCCGCCCCGGGGCGAGCTCACCACCAATGAGCGGGGAGAGCCCGTCTACGGGCAGCGCGATGAGGTGGATCTGGAGCAGATGGGCGAGCTGGGCCTGCCCTTCTGGGTGGCTGGAGGCTGGGGATCTCCGGAGGGTCTCCAGGAGGCCCTGGAGGCCGGGGCCGCCGGGATCCAGGTGGGGACTCTCTTCGCCTATGCCCGGGAGAGCGGCCTGGACCCGGAGTTGCGGGGGCGGGTGCTCCAGCAGGCCCGGCAGGGAGAGGTGGACATTCACACCGACCTTCGGGCCTCCCCCACCGGTTTCCCCTTCAAGGTGGTGCAGCTCGAGGGGACGAACTCAGAGGAGGAGATGTACGAGAAGCGGGACCGGGTCTGTGACCTGGGGTACCTGCGTGCGGCCTACCGCCGGGAAGACGGGAGGGTGGCGTTCCGGTGCCCTTCGGAGCCGGTGGACACCTACCGCAAGAAGGGCGGGGACGTGGAAGAGACCGAGGGACGCAAGTGCCTCTGCAATGCCCTCATGGCCGACGTGGGGCACGGGCAGGAGCGGGACGACGGTCCCGAGCGTCCCATCCTCACCAGCGGGGATGAAGTTCGAAACCTGGGCCGGTTCCTGGGTGACCGAGAGAGCTACTCGGCGGTGGATGTCCTTGACTACCTCGTGGACGGGGTGGAGGCCGATGTCCAGGCGCCCGCCAAGAGTCGGTCGCTTCGCCTTCCCCAGGTGGTGGCGCAGCGGTAGCAGATTCCCGGGGCAGGGGGAACCCGGTCCCCGGGTTCGAGGGTTAGAAGGGTGGATTGGCGTTTCTGGTGTCCCCGAAACCGGAGTCATGAAGCGGATGACCCGCGCCGAATCGGCCCTTCGAGAACTCCTTGACCAGGTGGGGGTCACCGTGGGCGGTGACGAGCCCCACGACCCCCAGGTGCGTGATCCCCGGTTCTTTGCCCGGGTCCTGCGAGACGGATCGCTGGGCCTGGGCGAGTCGTACGTGGAGGGGTGGTGGGACGCCGACTCCGTGGACGGCTTCATCTACCGGGTCCTGGTGGGCGGCCTTGCCCACCGCGCCAGGCGAAGCCCCCGGGCCGTGGCCCTCTCTCTCTGGGCTCGCCTGACCAACCGCCAGCGGCGGCCCAGGGCGTCGCGGCACGTTCGTTCTCACTACGAGCGAGGCCTGGACCTCTTCCGGGAGATGCTGGACTCCCGAATGGTCTATTCCTGCGGGTACTGGAGGGATGCCCGTACCCTGGAGGAGGCCCAGGAGGCGAAGTTGCAGCTCATCTGCCGCAAGCTGGGGCTCTCGGAAGGCCAACGCCTCCTGGATATCGGCTGTGGGTGGGGCTCGCTGGTCCGGTTCGCGGCGGAGCGCCACGGCGTGGAGGCCGTCGGGATCACCCTCTCGCCGGAACAGGCCGAGGTGGCCCAGGCGGCGTGTCGGGGCCTCCCAGTAGAGATCCGGGTCCAGGACTACCGGGAGGTGCAGGGCGAGTTCGACGCCGTGGTCTCGGTGGGGATGTTCGAGCACGTGGGGCCCAGGAACCATGGTAGCTACATGGAGGCTGTGGCTCGGTGTCTGCTGCCGGAGGGTGTGTCACTCCTCCATACCATTGGCGGAAACGAGGCCACGGCGAATATCGACCCCTGGGTGGACCGCTACGTCTTCCCGGGCGCCCAGCTTCCGA
>SLNQ01000266.1 GCA_007132965.1 Gemmatimonadota bacterium
GGGGGAAGGCGGGGGCGGCCGTGAGCCGGGAGGTGCCGATGACCAGCAGAAGGGGCGGTGGACGAGGCGCCATGGGAATCGGAGCCGGAAGGATGGTGCGATGGGCGGTGGGAGACGGTCGGGTGCGGCGGGCCGGGGGCGCACGGTAAGGACCGGGTCGTGCCTCAGGCCTCCCAGTCATGGGGCCGAGACTGATCGAAGTCGAGTTCGGCCTGGGGAGGACCCCGGGCGGGGGACATGCGGGGAGGCCGATGCGGCAGGTCGAGATGGAGCAGGATGCGCTTTACGGTGGAGGGGAGGGTGATGCGAGGAGATGATCCGCATCTCGCCACCGCGGGCGGGGCACAGGAGCGGGAGCACCTCGCGACCAACGCGTCGCGTCGGTGCCCGCGAGCCAGAAGCTGAGCCCAGGGCATGCGGCTCGATCGTAAGCGGGGCGTAGCTGTCAGGGTGCTGCTCGGTGCCGGCTCGTGGCCGTGGCCGGGCGGAGCGACGGGGTGGGACGGGGGGTCGGGTGCCGGGGGAGGTCCCACGTCTCTCGGGACGTCGTCGGGCACGGGCCGTCCGATTGCGACCACGGTGGATCTCAGACGTGCGTTGGGAGCCAGGACTCCGTGGTAGTGGTGTCGATGGATGCGGGGCGGAGGAACGAGGCGGGCCCCAGGCGCTCGAGCAGCTCGAGGGGTGTGAGGCGAAGCTCCTGGCGACCATGCATATCGGGCTCGGGAAGCCGGTAGACCAGCCGGGCCTCCGAACTCGGATCATTCGACAGCCGCCAGGGGGCCTCCCTGAACCTGTGTACGCTCACATACCCGGTCGAGCGAGCGCCGAAAGTGCTCAAGGTAAGACCGCTTGTTCATCCTCAACTTCAAAAGGAACGGCAACTGCCGATACGGCGGGTACCAATTGTCGAAGTTCAGGCCGCAATCCCTCAATGCCCGAGCGGGAACGGCATCCATGATGAGAATCGTGTTGTACAGAAGCTGAGTCATCCACGCAAACGTGAACGCCTTCTTGTTCCTGGCGAAGAGACGTTCGTTATCCAGGGCATAGAGAGGAACGTCCAGGAGGTTTCCCGTAAAGAGCAACTGCCCCAACCAGTATCCGGAGAAGCTCTGGAAGCCGTAGACCGAGGAGGTCGCCTGGATCGACACCGTCGCCCCGCTCCCGGATACGTACGGCTCGTAGGGATGCTCTTCCCGAAGCAGGGAGCCCGTGCATCCGACCACGTAGCTCCCCGGCTCCACTTCCCTTTCTGCTCCACTCCGAAGCTTCATCACAGGTCGACCGTCCACGTCCACCACGTCGACGAGATAGTCCTCGACCACGTTGTCGACGTGTTCCTTGATGAACGCATTCTCCGCTTCCGACAGTAGAGCGGAGAAGAAGCGGTCGCAGCGGTCGGTCAGGCTCAACGTATACTCTCGCTTCAGGTACTCGTGCACCTCCCCCTCGTTGGTTCCGTCGAATCGCAGTGCAAGATCCAGAAAGGCGGGCATCACCATCTGTCCTCCCCACCAACGCTTCAGGCCCGAAGGAAACATCCGGTCACGATTCCAGAAGATCGTACCCTTCCCGATGACCAGGGTCACCTTTCGCGCAGAGAAGCGGGTGAGCACGGCCTGCGCGGTGTCCATCCCTGTCTTGCCCCCACCCACCACGTACACCGGGGTCTCCCCCGGGCCGCGCTCCAGGAGGTCCAGGTCCAGGGGGGAGATGGACACCACCTTCTGGCTTGAGAGGGCGAGGGGCTCCGGCTTGGGCACGCGCATGCCGAAGGCCTTCACGAGGCGAGGGGTCCGAACGAGCAGGGAGTCATCATCCGACCCGGTGGGGCGCAGTCGGGCCTCTGCTCGAACGTCCCCGTCGACATAGACCTCTTCGTGTTCCTGGTACGCGTAGCCGTAGCGTTCCACGAGGGTCACCCTGTCCCGAAGACGGTCGACGCACTCGTCGAAGTGATCGAGGACCTCCTCTCTCGTCGCCAGGTGTGACCGATCTTTGTCCAGCGACCAGGAAAAGTTGCCGACGGTGAACATCGGGTGTGGCTGGTGAAGGCGCACGTAGGGGTACGTATCGTTCCACATCCCGCCGGAGCCCGGCTTGCGGTCGACCAGGACGACCCTGTCCTCCTTCGACATGTGTTGACTGGCTGAGAACAGGAAGTTCAGGCCGCAGATCCCTGCTCCGACGATGCACAGATCGCAATCCTCGACGGTGACGGGCTGGCTCTCCTGAGATCCCATGTCATCCCTCCCCTGGACGAAGGCGCTCCGCAACGCAGTGCACCACATGGCTCGTCTACGCCTCGTTACGTGGAAAGGGTAGGAAAAGCCTTCCACCGCGTGCAAGGGGAGACCGTCGGGCAGTGAGACGGCCCCGAGGCGGGGTGCCCCGCGAAGGGGTGCTGTTCGAAGCGGATGCCCGGGGGAGCGCCTCCCTACCCGAGGACGAGGAAGTCTGTCCGAGCGTCCAGACCGTGTGCCCGGGCAAGTAGACCAGGAGCGGGTAGAGGAGGATTGCCGGGAGGACCAGATGGCGTCGGGCAGCCAGACCTGTTCCACGCCGAAGGGTCGGGTAAGCCTACCCTGTCCGGCTCCGGCCGCAGGTCGAGGACGAGGTCCGGGAGGCCATGAGGTGGTATCGAAACGGGGTTCCCGGGCTGGAGGAGGAACTCTACGCCGCCTTCCTTGAAGGTAAGGGCCCTCCCGACCGTCCCTCCGGCCGCCTCGGGGCGTGGCGTCCCGGAAGTCACACCAAAGGTCACACTTCCATGGACCGTGTCGGGCAAGTGATTTACTGATAGGATGTTGCGAGTCTACCGGGCGACGGCCGGAATCGTGTTCGACTCCCGCCGCCTCCACTTTGGGCCGAGTGGCTCAATCACCCGAATACGGCAGAGCCAGGCCACAGACCTCACTTCGTGTTTTCCTTTTGTGAAGCTGGCTCATCCTCCTCGGACCTCCGGATCAGGTTTCCTTCCTCCCAGGAGGTTGGGTACGGACAGGACCGGATCACCCGCAGATGCAAATGGTGCCTGCGCAGGGGAAGACTTGATCCGTCAGGTGAGCAGCGACCTCCGTAATGCGGTGGGGTGTTGCACGAGGGACAGATCCCTCGGCCGTTGCGCTCACCGTGCCCACCTACGCCAGCTATTGCGCCGCCCCGGCACTGGGTCACTGGCTTCAGTCCTGACAGGACGAACGTAATACCCCGACCGGGTTTTTCTGGTCGGTAGCGTTCGCAGTTCGGTCAGGCACCGGAACCTTGCGGCAGGCACCTGGCAC
>SLNQ01000116.1 GCA_007132965.1 Gemmatimonadota bacterium
ATCCCCCCCACACCGATGGCCTGGTCCAGATTCACCGCGCCGGTGGGGATGGATGCGATCTGCACCCTGGCCCCGTCGGTTCCCATGCGCATGATGGCGCCCTTGCCGTAGGCGCGCTCGATCTGGTTCAGGGCCGAGTCCAGGTCCTTCTGCTTCGCTTCGCTGAGTTCCGCCATTGCCATGTGCCGTATCACTCTCTGGTTGAGGAGAAGCCGCTGGAGCGCTCCATCGACTCCTCGAAGGTACACCACCCGAATAGAATGCGAAAGGGTCGTCTCTTGCCGACAGGGCCACTCCCGCTGGACGGATCCCTTCCATCAGCTGGAAGGATTCCCCGACCGCATGGAAGGTAGGTAGAGGAGCGGGTCCTCGAAATGCCCCGATGGGACGCCTGCCACGTCCAGCGGGAGACCTCCCCGGACCAGGCGGGAACGCCCCCACCTCCAAGCGGGTTGTTCAAGCGACGACCGTGCTCAACACGCCAACGGCATGTGCCTGAGCGACAGCCATCGTGCCTCCCGGAGGAATCGTCGTCACCGCGCGGGGGTAGGATCAGGTCGCTGCGCTCCAGCCTGTCACCAGGTACCAGCTCCTCGGTCGCCAGGCTCCCGTTTGCATCCATCCAGGAAGGGTAACGTGAAGAAGTCTCTCGTCCTCGGCATCGCGGCCATCGCCTCGGTGGTGGCTGTCGTCATTCTGGTCCTCTGGCAGACCCAGGCGGCCCCGGCCAACGACGATTCACCTGATCCCCCATCGGCCGCCGGCACTTCGGCGACCGAGGCCCCCACCGACGCGGCGATGCCGGCCACCGGCCAGATCCCCTCCCACGCCTCCTTCACTCGGGTCCTGGACGAGGTGGTCCGGATGCCCCGGGTGGATTACCAGTTGCTCCAGGAGCGCCGTGAGGGGCTGGACGCCTACATCGAGGATCTGGCCCGGACCTCACCCGAGGCGCTGGAGGCCGCTTCCCGAAACGAGCAGTTGGCCTTCTGGATCAACGCCTACAACGCCTGCATGCTGCGGCTGGTCATCGACCACTATCCCATCGAGACCGGCCGGACCGGACTCTTCGGGTCCATTCGGAACCGTGTGGCCGGGTATCCCGACAACTCGGTCTGGCAGATCCCGGACGTCTTCACCCGTGACCACTGCCGGGTGGCAGGTCAGGACCGCTCCCAGGACGAGATTGAGCACGAGATCATCCGACCCCGCTTCCAGGAGCCCCGAATCCACTTCGCGGTCAACTGCGCCGCCCTGAGTTGCCCGGTTCTGTGGCCCACCGCCTATACCGGCGACGATCTGGATGCCCAGCTGGACCGGGCGGTACGGCACCTCATGGAGGGTCCGGGACACTTCCGGATCGAGGACGGGCCTCCGGCCACTCTGCGGTTGAACAAGGTGCTTGACTGGTACGACGAGGACTTCGGCGGACCGGAGGGCCTGAAGACCTTCTTCGCCGACTACCTCGACGGGGAGGAGCGGGAGGCGGTGCTGCGATCCGACACCCGTGTCGAGTTCTTCGACTACGACTGGACCCTGAACGACGTCCCCCGGTGACCGGACGCAAGGAGCCCGCCGTGGAGCTGGGGGTCGTGATCCCCACCCTCAACGAGGCCCGCACCCTTCCCCACCTCCTGGAGGACCTGGCCCAGCTCCCGCTGTCCGCCCGGATCGTGGTGGCCGACGGCGGCTCCCGCGACCCCACGGTGGAGGTGGCTCGGAAGCTGGGGGCCCGGGTGGTTCCGGCACCCCGGGGACGGGCCCGGCAGATGAATGTGGGCGCCGCGTCCCTGTCCACCCCGTGGCTCCTTTTCCTCCACGCCGACTCCCGGGTCCCGGCCCGGACCCGACAGGCCCTCCGGGAGTGGCTCGAGGACCCACCGCCCGAAGAAGCCGCACATTTCACCTTCCGCCTCGATGCCCGGGGCGTATGGTGGTCCCTCATCGAACGGGGCCAGCGTATGCGGGAGCGGATCACCGGCCTGGCCTACGGCGACCAGGGGGTCGTCCTGTCCCGACGGCGCTGGCAGTCGGTGGGAGGACTCCCGGACATCCCCCTCATGGAAGACGTGGAGTTCGTGAGGCGACTCCGGAAGTCCGGGGGACTTGGACGCATCGAGGCGCCGGTCATCACCAGCGCCCGGCGCTACGAGGAGGAGGGCCCCTTCCGAGCCTGGGTCCGGAATGCCGCCCTCATCACCCTCTTCGGCATGGGCGTACCCACCCGCGCCCTGGCCCGCTTCTACCCTGAGCTGAACGGCGAGTCGAAGGCGCCCTTCCGTCCCGGCCATCCAGGAGGCCCCGGCGCCACGCCGGACCGGGGTCCGGGCCGACGCTGGGCGGAAAGCCCAGGCGAACCCCGGCACGAACGCTCCGAGGAAGCCGCCATGGTCGTGGTCTTCGCCAAGGCACCTGAACCCGGCCGGGTGAAGACCCGGCTGGCGGCCGACCTGGGCGAGGACGAGGCGGTCCGCATCTACCGCCGGATGGGCCGCCAGGTGGTGGATCAGCTCCGGGGAGGCCCCTTCCGGCTCCGGGTCTGCCACACCCCGCCTCATGCCGAGGCCGAGGTGCGAAGGTGGCTCGGGGAGGAGGGACTGGAGTTCACGCCCCAGGCTTCCGGTGACCTGGGCCGGCGCATGCACAGAGCGCTGGAAGAAGCGTTGTCGGAGGTCCCGCGGGCCTGCGTGGTGGGCACCGACGCGCCAGGTATGGACCAGGCGCTCGTCCGTCAGGCCCTGGCCCGGCTGGCGGACCACGACGTCGTCTTCGGTCCCGCCTGTGACGGCGGCTACTACCTGGTGGGACTTCGGCGGCCGGCCCCCGAGCTCTTTCGGGACATTCCCTGGAGCACGGACCAGGTGCTGGACAGGAGCCTGGAGGCGGCCGGCCGCGCAGGCTTGAGCGTGGCCACCCTGCCCATGCTCTCCGACGTGGACCGGGTGGAGGACCTTCCCCCCGAATACCGGGAAGGCTGAGGCAGTAAGGACCCTTACGGGCTCAAAGCACCCCTCCGGAGCCGGAAAACCCTTCCTCCCCGGAGCGCATGCTTTTCCTCTCTTTCCTTCCCACAGGTCTCCGGCTTCCGGCCTGCGATGTCTCTCCGGAGCCGGTCTTTCTTTGGGGGTTTTCCCCGTCAGCACAGGGAAAAACGGCGGTCGGCCGCCTCTCCGACCCACTCTTCAGGTACGGAACGTGTACCGAAGTGTGGCAGCGGACCCGACCTGCGGGACCCGCTGACACCAAGACACCAATGACGAGCCGCTTCTCAAGAGGAGATACAGATGAGACAGCTGATCTCGATTCGTTCCGATGCCTGTCGACGGTCCCATGAATGCGGCAGGGGACTGCTCGCCCTCACCCTCGTATTCCTCATGGGCGCGCTTGTGGCCTGGCCCACTGCCGCCGAGGCCCAGATCCCCATCTCGGCAGAAGCCCGGGCCGGGGTGACCTTCCCCACCGGCGATCTATCCGACGCCGGAGCCGAGGCCGGACTGGCGTTGGGCGCTGAGCTCATGCTCACCCCGTGGCGCAACCTGACCGTCTACGGCGGACTTCACCGACAGGGCTTCTCGTGTGATTCGGACTGCGAACTGGGTAACAGCGTCCGGAGCTCCGGGGTGAACGCCGGACTCAAGTACATCCTTCCGAGCCCGCCTGACGCCCTCATCTGGGCTCGCGGCGGGATCGTGGCGAATCGTCTCTCCAGCTCCGAGGTCTCGGGCGACAGGAACCTGGGCTTCGAGGTGGGCGCCGGCATCGACATGCCGGTGCGTGACCGGCTCTACCTGGTGCCGTACGTGGGATTCGTGTCCCACGACGCCGGTGGAGGCACCCAGGCCAACTGGATCAACTTCGGGCTGGGAGGCCACTACCACATTCGATGAGGACGGGCCAGTGACGACGGACACGGGCGGCTCCGGCCACGGATTGCCGGGGCCGCCCGTCTCCCCGTCCCCCCGTCGCACCGGCGGACCGAGCCCCTTCTGACAGCCGTCAGGATCGCTGGCAGTTTGGTGGGAACGTGGAGCGAGCCGCGTTGCGCGCCGCCGCACCCCACTCTCCCGATCAGACGTCTGGAGCGGCTTGCCGGAGAAGCTCGGCGTAGAAGCGCACCATGGCGAGGTAGTGTCGCTCCGTGATGACCGGGTCCGGCACAGCGTGGTCTCCTCCCACCCGCAGGCGGAAGGGGGAGAACCGGTAGACGGCGCCCGCGACGTCGTGGTAGCGACGTCCCTGGGTGGGCGTGAGCGCCACTCCGGGGGCCACAGCGATCACATCGGGAAAGGCGTGGTGCACGGCGGCGCGAACCTCCTGGAAACCCTCGCCCCGGTAGCTGTCGGCGGACCTTGCGGGATCGGGCTCCACCGGGAAGCCGGCGTCGGCCCGTATCGAGACCTCCACGCCAAGCCCCCGGAGCCGGTCACGAATGGTCTCGAGGACATCTTCCACCGAGTCCCAGGGGGCCAGGTGGAGGCGAACCCGGGCCAGGGCCGCACCGTCCGGAGTCAGCTCCGTCGCCCCGGGCGTGTCGTACCGGCCCCTGGGTTCGGATCGCCCTTCGACCGACTGCCGCGTAGCACCGGACTCCCGCGCGTCCTCCACAGGCCGCCCACCACTGACGTGGGCTCCATCATCGACCCCCGCACGGATGAAGGTGGGCGTCGCCGTGGTCCGGACCAGCTCCATGGACCCCGTCTCCCGGGCCAACGCCCGTTCCATCGGTCCCCGGAAGAGCCACAGGTTGCGAATGAGCATCCGAGTTCCGGGATCCATGTGGGGGGCTGTGGTCTCGAGGAGCTCCCGGCCCGGCCCCTCGATGCGGGCGTCGAAGGGCTCTTCGAGCCGGGCCACCGCCTGGGCCAGGAGGGCGGCGGGCGGTCCCTGCCAGGCGCTTCCCCCTCCTGCGTCCGCCCTCCGACCCATGGGTCCCACCTCCACGCGACCGTATCGCCGGGTCGGTCCCGCATCGCCGGCCGCATCCACCCCCGGGGCGTCACCGGCCTGTTGAGCACCGGCCTCCGAGGCCAGCGTCAGCTCGATCTCCAGGAAGCCTCGCTCCGCCACACCCACCAGCGCCACCGGATCCACGAGCCCCGGCACGAGGCCCGTGGTCAGTCCGGTGTCGGATCCGGCGCCTCCCACGAGGACCCAGGCCGGCCGGATGCCTCGTTCCGCCAGGACGCGAACAACGGTGCCGGCGTCGGCTGCGACGGTGGAACCGGCCTGCGACCCCACGTCGTCTCCATCTGCAGAAAACGCCAGGAGGACGGTCCGACGCGGTTCCATCCCCTGGGCCAACAGCCCTTCCACCGCTTCGAGGATGGCCAGCATCACGAGGGGTACACCGCCGACGCCGGGGCGACGGGTCTCGCCATCGGCTGCGACAGGGCCCCGGGCGGGTGGAAGTAGCCCTTGGGCCGTTGCGGAAAGCTGCTGGGCTGAGGCCGCAGTTCTCCGGGACGAAGCCGCAGCCTCCTGGGCGGAAGACCTGCCGGCTCCCTCCGGAACCAGTCCTCCGTGGCTCGCCAGCAGGATGGGAGCCATCTCCGGCTCGGCGCCTTCCCACGTGTAGTAGAGGAGCAACCCGTCCTCCAGGGCCTCCAGCTGGAGCGTGCCGTGGACCCGGGGAAAGGCCTCCTCCAGGTCCGATTGGAGAGACGCCGGCGTGGCCGCCAGCCCGCCCACGAGTCGCTCCAGCGCCCGAGCTTCGTCGAACTCCAACACACCGGCCTCCCTCTCGGGTGGAGGGGGAACGGGGGAGAAGACCAGGCGCGCCACCACCACGACGGTGACGACTCCCGCCGCGGCCACCGCCAACACCGCCGCCCGGAGGAGGAGGTCCTTCACGGAATCACCCCCGTCCCGGGCCTGGCGCTCCGGTAACGCACCTCCAGGGGAAGGATCCCCAGCTCCCGAATGGGGCCGCGGGCGTCGGCGTCCTCCCGGAGCCTCTCCAGGTAGGCCGCCACGACCTCGGGCGGCCCGGCTACCCGCCAGACGGCGCCGTCGACGCCGGCCCGGAAGTCCACGCTCACCAGGATGTCGCCCAGCGCCCACTCCCGGTCCTGGTGGCGGGTTACCGGCGCGTCACGATCCAACGCCGCGTCCAGGGCGCCCGGCGACACGAATCGGGCCACCACCTCGGCTCCCGCGGTGCCGGCGCCGGCCCAGAACTCGTCCCCCACCTCCAACTCCTCCACGGCCTCCTCACCCACCCGCGCCGGGTCGGGATCCCGGTCCACCGGAGGGTCCGGACGAACCACCGGGAGCTCCACGTCGGGTGCGGTGTCCGGCACGTCCGGCTCCCGCTCCTCGACCCAGCAACCGGAGAGGACGAGGGCCGGCAGAACCACGAAACCCGTGACGACCACCCGGACGCGGAGCGGGAGGGCGACAAGCCAGCGGTGACGCAGGCGTGCTGCCTCCGGACCCGGGCCATCCCCCGACCTTCTTCTTTCTGGTTCATTTTCAGCCATCCGCGTGCGTCTTCCGGCCATCTCGGCCTCCCGGTGTTGGGCCGGTCCCGGGCCCCGCCGATCTTCGGCGGAGGGCCCGCTCCCCCCCTCAATCTCCGTGGCTCGGGGGCCAGGGGAAAGGGGGTGCACCTTCCCCGTTCTTCCCGCTCCACCCTCGCGCAGGCGGCGCACCGCTTCCGTCCGACGGCGCCTCCGGGCTGTCTCATGACGCAACCGGACTGCCCCTGGCGCAACCGGATTTTCCCATGGCGCCTCCCGACTGCCCGTCCGGGCGGCCCATCGACCACCGCCTCATCCACACCAGAGGCCGCTCCGGACTGGAGATCCGCGCCTGGCTGGAGGCCGTCTGATCGACAAAAATTCCCCTCGCAGTGACATAGTAGTTGCCCTGTGGGGAAGATCGACCTGTTTTTAGGCCAATTTTCCCCACGCCCCGTCGGTACGGAGGGGGAGGCGTGGGGAGTTTTGGCCTGTTTTTAGGCTACATTTCCCCACCTGTCCCGTGAGTTGGCACTGAATGGGGAGTTTTTACCTGCGCCGGGCCCCGCAGGCCGTACCCTGTGCACCCCTTGAAGGCTGATGGGAAGGTGGGATGCGGCCGCGCGCATCGGCGGTTGGCCGATACGTCTCGCGAGTGCAGGAGAAAGAACGACGCTCGTGAGCGAAGCGAGCTCCTCAGCACGGAGTGCGAAGATCAGGCGCAGCACTGTCGCGCGGCTCGCCCCACGTTCCGATCAGACTTCTACAACACCGCCCCGACTCGCCGGGGACCCGGCGGCCGATCCTGGCCGGAAGACGGCCCTCGTCACCCCTCCCACCGCCTGGCCCGAACCGATCGCGGAAGGTAGCTTGTGCGCTTCACACACAAGACGCCGGGACGCCCCCCCAGGGGACGTCCCCTGGCATTCCCCGGTGGAGGTCGGATTCGGATGCAGACACAGCTCAGGTGCGTTGCGGTTTTCCTTTTGACTCTTGTGGTGGCGGGCGTCGGGATCCCCGCAGGCGCCCAGGCCCAGGAGGTTCTCGGACACGAGGCCTACGAGATCTGGAGGACCATCGGCAATCGGGACATCTCCCCTGACGGGGCCTGGGTCCACTACACCCTGAACTACGAGGACGAGGACGGCCTCCTCGTGGTCCGCCAGGTGGACACCGCGCGGGAGCACCGGGTCGAACGGGGCGCCTCGCCGTCGTTCACCACTGACGGCGCCCGGGTCGTCTTCCGGATCAGCCCCCACCAGGAGGCGGTGGAGGAGCACCGGGAGAACCGGAACCGGGGCCAGCAGCCCCGGGACTCGCTGGGGGTCCTGGAGCTGGCCTCCGGCGAGATCACCCGCATCGCCCACGTCCAGTCGCACCGGGTGCCGGCCGAGGCGCCGGAGTGGCTCGTGGTGCACCACCATCCCGGCGACCCCGACGAGACCGACGAGGAGCGGGCCGGCGAGGGCGAGGCGGCGCACGGTGCCCTGGTCCTGCACTCCCTGGCCACCGGCGCCTGGGAGCGCTTCAGCCACGTCACCTCGTTCCAGATCTCAGACAACGGCGCCCTGCTGGCCTTCGTGGACGACCCACCCGGTGATGACGTCGTCGGCGGTCTCCGGGTGATGAGCCCTGGCACCGACGGGGTGACCACGGTCATGGAAGCACCAGGCGCATTCCGCGGCCTCGGCCTGGATGACGAAGGCGGCCAGCTGGCCTTCCTCCATGCCGCCGAGCCGGACGAAGGCGACGAGCCGGACGACGCCGAAGACGCCGACACCGACGAGCAGGAGGCAGAGCACATCCTCTTCCACTGGCGCACCGGTGAGGACGCCCCCCGGGCGGTGGCCGAGACCGGCACCCCGGGGATCCCCACCGACTGGTGGGTGAGCCGGTGGGACTCCCCCTCCTTCTCCGACAGCGGCCGGCGGCTCTTCTTCGGAACGGCCCCCCACCCCACCCGACCCGAGGCCGACCCCGAGTGGTCGCACCCCCTGGACGACGACGTGGACGTGGAGGTCTGGCACTGGCAGGACGAGGAGCTCATGACGGTGCAGAACGTGCGCCGGACCCAGGAGCTGAGGCGGAACTACCAGGCGGTCCTCTTCCTGGACGAGGACCGCGTCGTACAGCTGGCCGACGAAGACCTCCCCGTGGTGAACGTGGGCTCCGGCGGCGACGCCGACGTGGCGGTGGGCATCGACGGCCGGCCCTATGCCCTCATGGGATCGTGGGAGTCGCCCAACTACCGGGACCAGTACCTGGTGGACGTCACCACCGGCGAGCGCCAGATAGTGGAGGAGATGAGCCAGGGAACGGGCTCCATCTCGCCGGAGGAGCGCTTCATGACCTGGTACGAGCCCGCCGACTCGGCGTGGTACGCCCGGGAGCTGGAGACCGGCCAGGTGCGCAACCTCTCCGACGCCATCGGCCACCCGGTCTACAACGAGGAGCACGACCGGCCCATGCCGGCAGGTTCGTACGGCTCGGCGGGATGGCTGGACGACGACGAGGGCTTCCTGATCTACGACCGCTACGACCTCTGGGCGGTGGATCCCGCCGGTCAGGCGGAGCCTTACGTCGTCACCCGTGGAGAGGGCCGTGCCCAGATGATCCGCTTCCGTCTCATCGGGCTGGACTGGGACGAGCCCGCCTTCCCCCGCGACCACACCGTGCTCCTCTCGGCCTTCCACGACTGGGAGAAGGACGCCGGGTTCTACCGCACCACCCTGGACGGCGAAGGCTCGCCGGAGCGGCTCCTCATGGAGTCCCGCAGCTTCTCGACCCCCACCCGGGCGGAGGACGCCGACCGGCTCCTCTTCAGCCAGGAGACCTTCCAGGAGTTTCCGGACCTCTGGGTCAGCGACATGGAGTTCGAGGGCCGGACCCGGGTGAGCGAGGCCAATCCCCAGCAGGCCGACTACCGCTGGGGCACCACCGAGCTGGTGGAGTGGACCTCCACCGACGGCGACCGGCTCCAGGGGGTCCTCATGAAACCGGACGACTTCGACCCGAGCCGGGAGTACCCCATGGTGGTGTACTTCTACGAGCGCTGGTCCGATGGGCTCCACAACCACTACGCCCCGGTGCCCCACCGCTCTCGGATCTCGTTTCCCATGTACACGAGCCACGACTACCTCGTGTTCATCCCGGACGTGGTCTACCGCATCGGATATCCGGGCGAGGGGGCCATGAACTCCATCGTTCCCGGGGTGCACCATCTCCTGGACCGGGGCTTCGTGGACCGGGACCGGATCGCGCTGCAGGGCCACTCCTGGGGCGGCTACCAGATCGCCTTCATGGTGACCCGCTCCCGGGACCTCTTCGTGGCCGGGGCGGCCGGGGCGCCGGTGGCCAACATGATCTCGGCCTACGGGGGCATCCGGCGTCAGACCGGACTCGTGCGGCAGTTCCAGTACGAGCGGACCCAGAGCCGGTTGGGGGGATCGCTCTGGGAGATGCCCATGCGCTACATCGAGAACTCGCCCCTCTTCTGGGTGGACAAGATCGAGACCCCTCTGCTCATCATGCACAACGACGCCGACGGCCACGTGCCCTGGGAGCAGGGCATCGAGCTGTTTGTGGCCATGCGGCGGCTGGGCAAGCCGGCCTGGATGATCAACTATCGGGGCGAGCCCCACTGGCCCACCACTTTTGCCAACCGGAGGGACTGGAACATCCGGATGATGCAGTTCTTCGACCACTTCCTGAAGGACGCTCCTCCCCCCACCTGGATGGTGGAGGGGATCCCGGCGGTGCTGCGGGGCGAGACGTTGGGCTACGAGACGGTGGAAGGGGCCTCGGTGGTGGACGGCGGTGACCGGGACGATCCCTGACGGTATGCGACGAGCTGGCGCGGGCCCTCCGGCGTGGTCGAGTCCCTGGTTCAGTACGGCTGCCTCTGCGGCCGGTACGCAACTGGGCCTGACTTGGTGCTTTGGGGCCAACTACACCGAACTTGGCTCTTTCAACGCAAGACGTTACCATAGATCTGGAAGCTCGCCAGCGTGAACGATCCACCCCACTCCTGAGAGAACCGATGCGAGGAGGTCGAGAGGAACCGGTCTACTTCGCCCTCATCGGCGACGTGGTGGGTTCACGGGAACTGGAGGATCGGGCTGCGATCCAGCGGAAACTGGAAAAGGCCCTCGAGTCCCTCAATGAGGAGATGCGTGGTACGGATGTCCTGACGAGCCCCATCAAGCTCACGGCGGGAGATGAGGTCCAGGGTTTGCTTCGAGATGCGGCTCGGGCCGTCGACATCGTGGTCCGCATCGCTGATGACCTCCACCCGATCTCCGTCGCCTGGGGGCTGGGTGCAGGGCCCATCAGCACGGACCTGGGCAAGGACGTGGCACTCCTGGACGGTCCCTGCTTCCACCATGCCCGTGATGCGGTGACGGCCGCCGGTGAGCAGGGGGCGTGGCTGCGCACCGGAGGCCTCCCCGAACCCCACGGGGAGTCGGTTTCGGCTCTCTTCCGGCTCATGGGGGCGGTCCGCTCCCGCTGGAAGCCGGCACAGGTGCGCTACATCCGGGCCGTTCGGGGCCACCTCCAGAAGGAGGTCGCTGAAATCCACGACGTGGACGAATCCACCGTCAGCAAAGCGCTCCAGGCGGCCCGGTTCCGGGATGTGGAGGAGGGCGAAGCCGCCGCGCGAACACTCCTCTCCTGGGTCACCCATGCGGTGCAGGAGCCAATTGAGGGCGATGGGGGATGACCGTGGTGGCCGCCGGACCCGAAGCTGCGCTCCTGGCACTCCTGGTGGCAGGCCATCTCCTGGGGGACTTCGCACTTCAGTCCGAGCGCATGGCCGAGGGCAAGCGGCGGCGACGCTACCTGGTCCCGCACGTCGGACTCGTAGCCCTGACGCACCTGGCCTTGATCGTCCCCCTCTTCTCCTGGTCGATCGCTGGGATCGTGCTGGTAGTCGCCCTGTCGCATGGGCTGATCGACCTGATCAAGGCCCGGGGATCGAGGGAGCGGGCCCATGGGCTGGGAGCCTTCCTGGTCGATCAAGTAGCGCATATCGCAGTGCTACTTCTGGCGTGGGCCGTCATCGTTCATTGGATCGGGCTTCCCGAGCCACGCCTCTCTGAGACGGGCCTGCACATCTTTGTCAGCGCGGCGCTGGTCGCCGGGGCCTTCGCCTTCAACGCCACGGGCGGAGCAACGCTGGTGAGCGGGGTGCTGGCCCTGCACGCGGCGGGCCTCGAAGACGACGAGGGAACCCCCGGGAGCGGCCGCCTGATCGGAATCCTGGAGCGCACCCTGGGTCTGATCCTGGTCCTCGTGGGCCAGTGGGCGGCCATCATGATCCTGGTGGCTGCCAAGTCCATCGCCCGTTTCGACGAGCTCAAGGACCGGAGGTTCTCCGAGTACTACCTGATCGGGACACTGACGAGCCTCCTGATCGCGGTCATCGTCGGACTGGCCCTCCTGGCCCTCATCCGACCGGGCCTTCTCTGACCACCATCCCGGTGAACCTCCCCTACCCCCGCACCTCCTGGAACCGGCGCACCAGCCGGAGCACCAGCTCACGAGGAAGGAAGCGGAGGGCGAAGACGTGGATCCGGTTCAGGAGACCTTCCACGGCGATCCCCTTCCCTCGCATCATGGCGCGGATGCCGTACTCCGCCACCTTCCGGCCGTCAGGCCGGGGGACCTTGTCCAGGAAGACCGAGTCGCCGAAGCCGGCCTCCTGGCCGAACTCCGTACGGGTGGGACCCGGGCAGAGGGCGGTAACCGTCACCCCCGTGCCCCGGAGCTCCTCCCGGAGGGCCTCCGAGAAGGAGAGCAGGTATGCCTTCGAGGCGTAGTAGACCGCCATGTTGGGGCCCGGCTGGAAGGCGGCCGTGGACGCCACGTTCAGGATCCGACCCCGTCCCACCTCCACCATGGCGGGAAGGAGGCGATGGGCCAGCTCGGTGACCGCGGTCACATTTACCTGGATCATGTCCAGTCCCCGGTCCAGCTCCATGGTCCAGAACCGTCCGTGGTGGCCGAAGCCGGCGTTGTTCACGAGGATCTCTACCCGGAAGCCCCGGCCCTGCACCTCCTCTACCA
>SLNQ01000189.1 GCA_007132965.1 Gemmatimonadota bacterium
CCAGTGACGAACGACGTCCAGTGACGAACGACGTCCAGTGACCAGCGACCTCCGCTGACAGGCGGCGCCCACTGGCGGGCGAGGCCCATCGAGGGTCACCCACCACCACCACACGCGACACCATGAACATCAACTGGCAGGAGAGAGGCATGAGCAATGGAATCCGAAGCGGCGCCCCGGCCCCGCGCACCCCCCACGCACGTCCCGCGCGGCCCGGACCCCTCGGCACCGTCGGGCACCGCACCCCCACCTCCGGCTCGGCGGCGGCTTCCGCCCGGTTCGCTGGGCTGCCCGCCTGGAGCACGGCCCTGGCGGCCGCCCTCCTTCTGCTGGCGCCCCTGATCCTGGGCACACCGGCCGACGTCCGGGCCCAGAGCTACGCCGAGGTGGTGGCCGGCGCCGACACCCAGGAGGGACTCTTCGACGTCCACCACGTGGACGACCGACTCCTCTTCGAGATTCCCGACAGCATTCTGGGTCGGGACATGGCCATCATGAGCCGCTTCGCCAAGGTGCAGACCGGCTTGGCCAACGGCGGCGATCGGATGACGGGCAACATGGTGGTGCGCTGGGAGCATCGTGACGGCCGCGTCTACCTCCGGGGGGTGTCGCACAGCGACACCGCCGATCCGGAGTCCAACGTCCACCTGGCGGTGGAGAACTCCAACTTCTCGCCTATCCTGGAGGGCTTCGACGTCGAAGCCACCGGCTCGGGCACCTACGTCATCGACGTGACGGACCTGTACATGGGGGACCACCCGGTCTTTGCGCTGCCACGGAACCGCCGGCAGGCCGCAGGGGTGCGGGGCTTTGCCCGCGACCGGAGCTGGCTCGAGTGGACTCGCTCCTTCCCCATCAACGTGGAGGTGCGGGTGGTGCGGACCTACAACGCCGACAGCCCCCCCTCCAACGCCCGGGGCGGCGCCCTCAGCTTTGAGGTGAACCACTCCATGATCCTGCTGCCCGAGGAGCCCATGATGCCTCGACTGGCAGATCAGCGGGTGGCCTTCGGCGCCATCACCGTCACCGACTACTCCCGGGACTGGCAGGGCACGCGCCCGTACCGTTACCTGCGCCGCTACCGCCTGGAACCCTCCGACCCCGAGGCCTTCGCCCGGGGTGAGCTGGTGGAGCCGGTGGAGCCCATCGTCTGGTACATCGACCCGGCCACCCCGGAACAGTGGATCCCGTACTTCATTGCCGGAATCGAGGAGTGGAACGAGGCCTTCGAGGAGGCGGGCTTCCTCAACGCCATCGAGGCCCGGCTGGCCCCCACCGAGGAGGAGGACCCCGAGTTCAGCCTCCTGGACGCCCGCTTCAGCGTGCTCCGCTACGTGGCCACCCCCACCCGTTCGGCCAACGCCGGCGGCGACGTGGTGGACCCCCGCTCCGGTGAGGTGATCCGGGGCCACATCAACATGCTCCACGGGCTGGACGAGCGGCTCCGCTGGTGGCTCGTCTCGCAGGTGGCCACCGCCAACCCCGACTTCCAGACCAACCGGCTCTCGGAAGAAGACATGGGAGAGGCCCTCCGCTACGTGGTCTCGCACGAGATGGCCCACGCCAAGGGACTCCCCCACAACCAGCGGGCCAACTTCGTCTTCCCCGTGGACTCGCTTCGCAGCCCCGAGTTCACCGAGCGCATGGGCCACTCGGGCTCCTCGGTGGGCCGCACCCGCTACAACTACGTGGCCCAGCCCGGCGACGACGTGAACCCCGAGCGCCGGGTGGGACTCTGGGACAAGTGGGCTGTGCGCTACGGCTACCGTCCCATCCTGGAGGCCGAAACCCCCGAAGACGAGCTGGAGACCCTGAACCAGTGGATCACGGAGCGGTCCGACACCCCCTGGTTCCTCTCGGCCACCGCCCAGTTCGGCATGGACGTGGAGTGGGATCCCTACCGGATGACCGAGGGAATCAGCGATGACCCGGTCCGGGCCGCCGAGTACGGAATGCGCAACCTGCGCACCGCCACCCAGAACCTGAGGGACTGGGTCCTGGACGAGGGCGACGACTTCTACGAGCTGGAAACCCACTACCTGCAGAACCTGACGCAGTGGAACCGGTACGCCGAGCACGCCGCCTCGGCGGTGGGCGGCTCGTGGACCCACTACCGGGCCCACGGAGAGGACGGCTGGGTCTACACCCCCATCGAGCGGGACTACCAGCTCCAGGCCATGTCGTTCATTGACGAGCACATCCTCCAGACGCCCCACTGGGCGCTGGACCTGGAGACCCTCCGACGTCTCGAGCACGCCGGCGCGGTGGAGCGGATCCGGGCGTACCAGGAGCTGGCGGTGCAGCGCCTGCTGAACCATGCCCGCCTGGCCCGGATGATCGAGCACGAGACCTTCCTGGGCGAGGAGACGTACCGGCCGGCTGAGATGCTGGACGACGCCCGGGAGATGATCTGGAGAGAAGCGATCCAGGGCGACGCCGTGGACACCTTCCGCCGCAACCAGCAGCGGGCCTACCTGGAGCAGGCCCACTACCTCCTTCACGAAGCCGAGTCGAACCACTGGTCGCCGCCGGGAAGCGGAAACCTGCGGGTCAGCTCCAACAACGATCCGCCCCTGAACGCCGACCTGCACATCAGCCAGTCCGACATGCGCCCCCTCATCCGGGAGCAGCTCCGGCTACTGAGAGAGGAGCTGAGCCAGGCGCTGGACGAGGGCATCGACCACCGCATGACCCGCATTCACGTGGAGGACGCGCTGGAGCGCATCGAGAAGGCGCTGAACTGAACAGGGCGCCGCGCGGGCGCCCCCCCCTTTCAGACCGGACTGCTGGAGAGCCCGACTGCTCGAGAGGGGATCAGGGGGTCCGCGCGGCCTGCCCCTCTGTCAGCCTGCAGAAAAGGGAGTCAGGGAGCGCCGGCAGCCGTGTCTCTCCGCCTCGCCAGAAGGGTATCCAGGCTGAAGCGCCCGGGTCCGGAAAAGAAGAACCAGGCCGCCAGGGGCGTGTAGATCATGAGCATGTGCCGTGGAAGCAGGTTTCCGGCATCGAGCCAGGCGACCAGGATGCTCAAGAAGACGAGGGTCGAAACACCGGCGCTGAACCGGTTCCAGATGCCCAGCATGAGCAGCGCTCCGAAGACGAGCTCCACCCAGGGCAGGGCGTAGCCGTAGGGAGCCAGGACGAGGGCAGGGAGCCAGTCGGGGCTGTTGCCCTGAAAGAAGCCGCTCTGGTAGAAGGTCCCCGGCCCGTCGGCCCACTCGTCCGTCACCTTCCCCCAGCCCTGGTGCAGGAGGAACCAACCCAGGGTCAGGCGGGTGA
>SLNQ01000341.1 GCA_007132965.1 Gemmatimonadota bacterium
AGCTGTCGCATCTTCTCGGGCTGCACCTCACCTGCCGGAAAGGTCGAGGTCACGCCATTGGCCAGAAAGACCGCCGGGTAGACGGAGGTGTCGTCGATCCGTCCGGCTCCGAGCAGGTCCACGGCATAGTGGGCGTGGAGATCGAAGATCCCCGGAATGAGGGTCTCCTCGCCGGCCAACTCCATCATCCGGACGTCGGCGGGAAGCGAAGCGTCGGCGTCCAGGTCCACCTGCCGCACGCGGCCGTCTGCAATCACGATTCCGGGGTTGGGCACCCGCTCGTCCCCCGTGGCGTCGAAGAGCCATCCTCCCTGGACGACCAGGGCCCCCTCGGGTACCGCACGCAACTCTTCGCCCACGCCGCACCCCGACAGGAGGAGCAGGGCAAGCCCCACCGTGGCCGCCAGGCGTGCGGCCATCCGGAGCGGGAATTGGGCCGAGCGCAGGTTCATGGGCATAGGTATCGTGGTAGGTCGGAGACATAAGGTTGGCCTGCCGCAACTTGACTGGCGGGCCTACCGGGAGTATAAGTGTGATTCGTTCGGTTGGCGACGATTCACCGCGCCCACCGAACCGATCATCGCTGCCCAGAGCAAAGCCGTCGAAAGACGGCGACGCAGAGCCACGGGGCTACCGCGCCGCCCGGCGCCACGCCAGCCGAGCCGCCAGCGACTCGACCGCAGGCCGGGGTCGAGGGCTGGCGGCTCGTGTCGTTCTCCCTCCCCCGGTCCCACGTGATCCTGGAACCGTCCCCCCGGCTAAAGCGGCAGGGAGGGTCCGGCTCCCCGGCACAGCGAGGCCCAGATGTCCAGGTCCACGATATCAACGTCCCTCATCCTCTTCACCGGTCTCCTGGTGGCGGCCTGCGAGAGCCCCGTCGCATCTTCGGAGGCGGAGCCCCTCGACCCGGTCGGGCAGGTGTTGCGAGCGACGCTCCCGGCGGCGACCTCCTCCGAGGTCCTGACCTTCTTCTCCAGCCGCGAAGCCTTCGACGACGTCGCGCCGGATCTTGTGGAGGAAGACTTCGGAGGGGCGATCCCCGGCCCCGACGAGGCCGCCGTTTGTCTCGGACCCTTCGACAGCCAGACGGACAACGACTGCTTCTCACCCGGAGCGATCATGGAGGGAATCTCCATCGGCGTGGCGGGTGGAGGCGAGATGGCCGTCCTGGGCCCCGGGTTCATCAAGGGCGTCGAGAGCACGGTGGTGGGCCCGGACCATCTGGGGCTCGACACCGAGATCCAGTTCACGGGTGGTGTGCGGTCCGTGGGGGTCTCAATCCTCGCTCCCATGGGAGGGCCGGCCGAGGTCTCCGTAGAGGTGTATGCCTCGGATGGATCCCTCCTGGGCACCGCCGTCACCCAGGCGGCCCAGTTCGAGGGCGTCTTCTGGGGCGTGGTCTCGCAGGAACCCATCGGCCGCCTCCTTTTCGCCACGGAGGAGACTGCGGGGGAGACTGCGGGGGAGCTCTTCGAGTTCGTGGTCTTCGACGGCACCGACGACCCGGAGCCCGAGGCAACGGACGTCGAGGTGTTGGTGAAGCCGACAGGTGATCCCAGCCCCATCAACGTGGCGAGCCGAGGGAGCGTCCCAGTGGCGGTTCTCTCCAGCGAGGGCTTCGACGCCACCACCATTGACCCCGGCACGGTCCGCTTCGGCCCTGGAGAGGCCGCCCCCCGGCAGGACCGCGGTCACGTGGAAGACGTGAACGGAGACGGACTCGACGACATGGTCTTCCACTTCCTCACCCAGGAAGCCGACTTCTCGTGCGACGACACCGAGGCCACCCTGACGGGAGAGACGGTGGAGGGGAAGGCGTTCTCCGGGATCGCCGAGGTCAGGATACTCTGTCGGGGTCGGCGGTAGATCCGGTCGGGGGAGAAGAGGACTCGGGCCGGCAGCCGGCCCGGAAGGGGTCGGTCCGGTAAAGGTCAAGGGTCCATGAGCGTTTCGCGAATCTGGACCTCCGCACCTGGCGTTTGCCCATGCAGCGCAGGTATCAATGGAGGTTCGAACCCGAACGCGAGGTGCGCATGAGCAGGCTGACGCTGACCAGAATACCGACAAGACCCCTCCTCCTGTCCGGCATCGCAGCCGGGGTCCTCTTCCCTCTCGCGGTCCTGGCCCAGGCGCTCATCCGCCAGGGGTTCGATCTGTCCGTGCACCCCCTGAGTCTGCTGAGCCTGGGGAGCGCGGGGTGGGTCCAGGTGACGAACTTCATCCTGACGGGCGTCCTGATGGTCGGGTTCGCAGTGGGGCTGCGCCGAGTCCTGGACTCAGGCCCCGGGCGACGCTGGGGACCGCGCCTCCTGGGGTTCTATGGTGCCATCCTGGTGGCGGCGGGCGTCTTTACCGTCGATCCGATGTACGGATTTCCGCCGGGCGCACCGGAGGGTCTGCCGGCGACGCTGAGCTGGCACGCGATCGTGCACCAGCTCACCTTCCTCCTGGCCTTCCTCGGCCTCATCATCGCCTTGTTCGTGTTCGCGCGGCGCTTCTGGACCCTGGGGGTGCGGGGCTTCGCCGCCTACTGCCTCCTGACCGGGCTGGCCGCTCCCGCGCTCATCGTCGCCTCGGAGATGGTCCCGGGGAGCAGGGGCTACATCCTCTTCGCAACGAACGTGCTGGTGCACGGATGGCTCGTGTTGCTCGCCATGGGGGCGCTGGGCGGGGATGATTCCAGGTTTCGGGCCTCACATGTTCGTGCGGCGAGGCGCCCTACGTCTCACATGAACATGTAATGGCGGTGTTGTTCAGGGGCCGGTACCCTGGACTACGACGCAGGATTCCGCCGCCTCGGCCTGACTGGACGGAGGGGGCGGTACGCACGCACCCGGTCCCCCGAGGAGGCCCCCATGCTCACGTCCGCTCCCACCCGGGTCACCCTGACCGCGCTCACCTTCGCCCTGATCGCAGTCGCCTGCAGCGACAGCGTCACCGAGCCCACCGGGATCGAAGCCGTCAACCTCATGCTCGAGGCCCAGAGCACCGACGGGCAGGTCGCGGCCCTCGTCGTGGAGGTGACGGGCCCCGGTCAGAACGAGCCCATCGTCGCAAACTTCGAGTTTGACGAAGAGGGTGTCGCCACCGGCGAGCTCCTGGTGCCCGTAGGACAGCGCACGTTCGCCGCCCGGGCCTATCACGAAGAGGGTTTCGTGACCCACCAGGGTACTGTTACCCAGGTCATCAGCCCGGGCCAGTCCCATGTCCACATCTCCCTCGCGCCGGCCACCGGTGAGGTGACCGTAGAGGTGACGCTGGACCAGTCG
>SLNQ01000022.1 GCA_007132965.1 Gemmatimonadota bacterium
GGCGCGACCAGGTCATGCTCGACCACGCCGACGCCAAGGCCTTCCAGCGCGAGCTCTTCGACCTGGTGCTGAAGTACCAGCGCTCGCGCGGCGCGCAGCGCTACGTGGTCCACGTCGGGCTTGCGGCCGTGCTGAACGAGGCTCGCGAGTGAGCGCCACCTGCTACATTGGTGCGATGCCAACCAAACCGGCTCGAACCGCGACGCTGAGCGCGCTCCTCCTCGTGGCGCTGCTGGTCTCCGCCTGCGCACCCGCGCTCGGCGGCGTCGACGCCAGCGCGTTCGAGACGCCGGCCGCGCGCGAGGTGGAACGCGCGGCGCAGGAGGCCTACCACCGCATGGAGCTCGGGCGCCTCCGCCTGGGCGTCTACACCACCAACGTCCTCGTCGACCTCGACCTGCCGCGCGGCGCGCGGGTGACGGTCGAGGCCTTCGGCGACGACACCTACCGACTGCGGCTCACGTCGGACGCGGCCCTCGGCCTCGCGTGGATCGTCACCCCGGACGGGGTGCGGCGCGCTGCAGCCGATCCGACCGCATCCTGACGAACCACACGTACACTGCACCGGCGCACACGCGCCACCCGAACACCGAGAGGAGCCGCATGACGCACACCATCACCCAACGAGCAACCGACGAGAGGTCCCGCCTACGCCTGCAGCGAGCCCGGCTCCCGCTCACGCTCCTCGTCGGCCTCCTGCTCGCCGTCGCAGGCTTCGCCTCCGCCCAGCCGCGGCCGCTGGAGGGCCTGCTCCCCTCCACCACCGTGGTCGCCCTCTACGTCGGCCCCACGGCGGGCGACCTCGACGCGCTCACCGACGCCCTCGCCAGCCTCGACACGGAGGCGGCCGGAGCGACGCTCGCGCGCCTCATGCGCCTCCTCGATGGCGAGGAGCTCGACTTCGACGGGGAGTTCGATCTCGGCTCGATGATCCGCGACGAGATCGCGCTGGAGTGTCCTCCGATTGGCGACGTCTGGAACGACGACGCGAACCGCGACCTGTTCGGACCCGGGGTCCTGGCCGTCAGCGTGTCGCCCTTCAACCCGGTGCCGGGCGTGATCGCGCTGCTCCGACCCGCAGATCCCGCCTACGCTGGTGCCCTCCAGGACGCGATCCTCGCGTGCGAGGACAGCGGCCTGACGTTCCAGCAGGACGACGTGACGATGCACGTACTCGGTGACGGGACCGACATGCCGATCGTGGTCGCCCGGGTGGACGACACCTTCGTGGCCGCCACCGACCCCGACCTGGTGCGCGGCGTCGTGCGCCTGGCGCGCGGCAGCGACGAGCCGAGCCACCTCCAGACCCCGCTCGGTGCCGCTGCGAACGCCATCATGGACGGCGGCATCGGGATCAGCGTCGACTTCGCCGCGCTGGCTGACGGCCTGCGCCCCACCGCCGGCATGTTCGCCAACGACCCGGTCGAGGAGGCGCTGCTCGAGCGCGCCCTGACGGCGCTCGCCAGCCTGGGTGGCGCCGCCGGACGCCTGACCATCGACGGCGCCGGTCTGCGCTTCGACGGCTTCACGGCGCCCGACCCGAGCGCCGGCGACGGCGCCCTGGCGGCCCTCGTCGCCTGCGAGACCTGCAGCGTCGGTCGCGGCCCGCTCGCGCCGAGCGGCGCCGTGTCGGACGGCGGGAGCTACGTCGACCTGCGCGGCATCGTGAGCTACCTCGACGGCTGGCTCGCCGACATCGGTGCGCTCGTCGGCGAGTCGCTCGACGTCCGCACCCTCGCCGCGGAGGCGGGACTCGACCTCGACGCGCTGCTCCTCGACTGGATCGGCGAGCGCTGGCACGTCACGCAGCTCGACGTGCAGGGTACCGACGCGCGCAACTGGTTGGTCGGGCCGGGCACCATCGCGACCGTGCCCGTCGCCTCCGAAGCGGCCGCCCTGGCGGGCGTCGCGCTGTGGCGCGAACTGCTCGAGGGCGGCGACGCCGGCGTCGGCATGCTGCTCGACGAGCTCATGTTCATGGCGGACCCGTTCGGCCCAGGCGCGAGCGGCATCGTGCCCGAGGGCGGCCTCCTCGCCGCTCGGGCTGCCGAGCATCGCGGCGTCTCCTATGAGCGCTGGCGCATCGGACCCACCACCGACGTGGGCGTGGCGGTCTTCGGCGGGCACCTCGTGTTCGCGATGCCCACGCGTGCGATGACGGCGGCGATCGACGTCCACCTGGGAGCGCCCTCCCTCGCCGACGACGCCGTCCTCGGCCCGGCGTTGCGCAGCGTGCCGGACGGTGCCGTCGCTTACGAGGTCGTCGACGTCAGCCGCTACGTCGGCGCACTGGCCGACCTGAGCGACCTGCTGGCCGCCCCCCTCGCGACCGCCGCCCGGCTCGGTATCGAGGAGGCGCTGTCCGACCCTTGGGGCGACCCGTGGGGCGACATGTGGGACGAGGACCCGTGGGGCATGGAGCCCGGCGGCGTCAGCGGCCTGTGGCGCTCGAGCGGTCGTTACGGCAGCGACCTCCTGAACGCCGTACCGGTGGTTCAGTCGCTGACCGTCCCCGGCTTCGCGCGGGTCGACATCACGTCGGCCGACGTCCTGCCGAACGGCGACTACGGTCTGGTGTTCGAGCTCCAAGGGCTGATCCCAGGATCCACCGTCTCGGTCGCGATGGTCGACGTCGAGCGCTCGTGGGACATGGACACCTACCTGTACCTCTACGACGTCGATGCCGGAGCGATCGTGGCCGACGACGACGACTCGCCGGACACCAACCGCTCCGAGCTCGTGTTCGTGGTCGAGCCTGGGGCGCGCTACGCCGTGGTCGCCAGCTCCTGGGGCGGCAACGACGTCGGCCCGGTGGAACTCTCCAGCGAGGTGCTGTCCGTCGGCGACGACCCCTCCGGCGATGGGCAGGCCGACGAGCCCCTCGACGCGCCACTCGCCACGGACGTCGCCGCCGACGTACCCAGCTTCGCCGACCTCGTGGCGCTCTTCGACGTCGTTACCGACGGCCTGCGTATCGTGGCCGACCGTCTCGGTCCGGCGACCTCGATCACCGTGGTCGAGGACGGCGTGCGGCGGACCACCTGGACGTTGCCCGTGCGTTGAGGGCGACTCGCGATCCCCGACACCAGCGCGCCCCCCGGAACAGGTCCGGGGGGCGCGCCGCACGTACGGGGATCGTACGTCGTCAGTTGGCGAGGGCGCCGACGTGCTTCTCGAGCTTCTGCTGGTACGCGCCCTTGGGCACCGCGCCGACGATGGTCTCCACGGGCTCCCCGTCCTTGAACAGGATCACGGTGGGGA
>SLNQ01000370.1 GCA_007132965.1 Gemmatimonadota bacterium
GCCGACAGCAGGATTCCCTCCCGTCTCGCCCGCCTGGCGGACAAGGTCGCGACCCGCCTGACCGTGGACCGAAGCGTCGATTTTACCGCGGCCCACCGTCGCCTCTGGGCCGAATTCACCGCCCGTGTCGCCCTGCCGCCCAATGTACGCGAACTCTATGCCCGCACGGAAAGCGCCCTGCCTCAATGCCCGGATCTGTTCCTGCTCAATGCCTGGGACGACCAGGGCAATCTCGCGGCCTGCCTGCTCCTGGACGCCGCGCCGCGCCGCTTTCTGAGCTACCTGCTGGGGGCGCATTCCCGCCAGAACCAGACACCCTATGCCTCGGACCTGCTGTTTCGGGAAATGATCCGCATCGCGGGGGAAGCGGGCAAGGAGTACCTGCATCTGGGGCTGGGCGTGAACCCCGGTATCCGCCGGTTCAAGGAGAAGTGGGGCGCATTTGCCGGGACGGCCTATGAAATGGCCGAATGGAGCGAATCCCCGGACTTTCGCGAGGATCTGGGCGACCTGGTGCGCACGGTGGTCTATATGCCCCACGTCCAGATGACCAGGGAGCAGTACTGGAACAGCCTGCCTTCGCAGCGCCCCTACCGGTTGATCTGGGAACTGGAGAAGAACGGCAGGACGTCCTGGATCGGGGGAACCGCGCATTTTTTCTGTTGCAGCTTCGAGAGTTCCATGCGCCGGCTATTTGAAAAGGTGGACACCGTGATCTTCGAAGGTCCGCTGGACCAGGCCAGCCTGGACCACGTCGCCCGGATCGGCCAGACTCCGGAGACGTCTTCACCCAGATTGATGGATGCCATGACCGAGGAGGAATTCCACAAGCTGGAACGGGTGGTCAACGGACCGCGCGGTTTCTGGGCCAGATTCCTGGGCACGGAGGACCCCAACCCCATCGATGTCCGGCAATATCTGGCAGAAAACCGGCACTGGTACGCTTTTTTCTTCCTCTGGACACACTTTTTACGCCGCCACGACTGGAATCACTCCGTGGACCTGGAGGCTTGGCACCTGGCCCAGGAGATGGGCAAGGAGGTCCGGGGCATGGAAACCATCGACGAGCAGATCGCCACCCTGGAAAGCGTCCCCGTGGAGCGTATCGTGCGCTTTTTTCGTCAGTGCGGCCTCTGGAAAGGGTTCATCCGCCGGAACATGCGCGCCTACCTCAAGGGTGACCTGGACGCCATGATGGGCACCAGCGCCGAGTTCCCCTCCCGCACGGACCTGGTCATCGACCGCCGCGACGCCGTGTTTCTGGAGCGGATGCTGCCCCGGATCACCACCGGGCGCTGCGCCGTGTTCGTGGGCTCGGCACACATGTTCAATCTGCAAAAAATGCTGGCCGATTCCGGATTCACGGTCCGCAAACTGCGGAAAATCTGATGCTCGGCCCGGATCGCCTGGACCATGTCGCCGCGAACGCCGTGGTTCCGGAGCAGCTCGTCTGCTACGTCCGGGCCGTGGCCGGGAGCACGCCGCGCTTGTTCGACACCTGCCTGGGCTACGAAACCCCGGACGATCTGGTGCTCATCGGCTACCCTCTGTATGATCCCCCTCAGAGTCTTTTGGACGAGAAGGCCCTTTCCCGGTCCGTGGATCTGGCCCTGGAAGCCAGCCCCGCTCCAAAGATCACCGTGCTTGCGCCCACCCGCCCCAAACAGGCTCCCGCCGTCGCGACGGGAGCAGCTTCTTCGGAAGACTCCTCAAAAAATACATGGGACGCCTACCTCACCCTGCCCATTCCCCCGCCCGCGCCAAAACAAAAACTGCGCAACCAGCTGCGCCGGGCTGGACGTGAAGTGGTTCTGGGTCAGGGCCGAGCCTTGGACAAGGATCATCTGGCGCTGATCGACCGCTACCTGGAGTATCGGGATCTTGAGCCGGGAACACGGCTCATCTTCCGCATGATTCCAGACTATATTCAGTCTTGTTCGGGCGCGCTGGTGGTTTCGGCCTGGTTGAACCGAAGTGATGATCCTCCGCGCTTGGCCGGTTTCACCCTGGGGGATTTCACGTCCCTGAGCACGGCCTTCTACATGTTCGCCTTCCGCGACCCGGACCTCGCCCCGCCGGGCACCGCGGACCTGCTGCTGCACGCCCTGCTCCAGGAAGGCGAAAAGCGTGGTCAGATCCGCATGAACCTGGGCCTGGGCATCAACCCGGCCATCCGGTACTTCAAGCAGAAATGGGGGGCCGAGGTCTTTCTGCCCTGCGTGGAAACGAGCTGGGAGCGGCGTCCGAAGGGGTGGTTGTCACGAATGCACAAATGGATTTCAGGTGCCAAATCGCCATGATAGCGGGCATGCGCAACTGGCTTCTCCATCTGGATTTCTCCTTCGCCTTGACTTTCTCCGCAAAAACGTCTCTGTCTTACTTGAAGCTTACACAATAAGAGGGGGGCAAGTGATGACGACAACGACACTCTCGAGCAAAGGTCAAGTGATTATTCCCAAACAAATTCGAGCCGTTCGGCACTGGGAGCCGGGCCAGGAACTGGAAGTCGTCGAATTAGAGGAAGGGGTGCTGCTCAAGCCCAGAAGTATGTTTCCGACCATGAAAGTCGAGGAAGTGGCCGGATGTCTTGCCTATCAGGGACCGGCCAAATCCCTGGCTGATATGGAAGAGGCTGTCCGCAAAGGCGCGTTGGAGTCGAACCGTGATCGCGGTTGATACCAACGTCGTCGTCCGCTTCCTGACCCGGGACGATGAGTGGCAGTACGGGAAAGCATTTCAAGTAATACGGAATGCGCCGCGGATATTTCTTTCAGATACCGTGATCCTGGAAACCGAGTGGGTGTTGCGGCATGCGTATGGTTTTTCCCGCACGCAGATTCACTCGGCCATGACGGCCCTGTTCGGGCTGGAGAATATCGTGTTGCGGGATTCGAGAGCCATCTCCACCGCCCTGGCTTGGTACATGGCCGGGAGCGACTTCGCGAACGCGTTGCATCTAGCGTTGTGCGCGCATTGCCAGGAGCTGTACACCTTTGACAAGGCGTTTGTCAGGCACATTGGAACAAACTCGAAGTGTCCGGTCAGGCTCCTGTAGTCGCCAGGCACCGTCCCTCCCCCGACCGCGGATGCCCTGCCTCCCTCCCAATATTCGCACTGTTCTGATCCAACACTCTCGGAAAATTTACCAGAACACTTCGGAGAATATATGCTGGACATCTATGAGGAATTATTGGCGCTCGTCTCTGAACTGGAACGAGAAAACATCAGCTATGCCCTCTGCGGCGGCCTGGCC
>SLNQ01000062.1 GCA_007132965.1 Gemmatimonadota bacterium
CCGCGGGGCGGCCCCCTCCGCCCCGCCTTCCTCCCCCCGTGGGGCCAGCCCCCGGGGAAGAACGAGGCGCACCGCCCGCTCGAAGAAGAAGTAGTCCCACGCCCAGTTCACCAGGACCACGATCCGGTTCCGGAACCCGATGAGCTTCACGATGTGGATCCCGAGCCAGAGGAGCCACGCCGGAAACCCCGTGAAGGCCCGCCCGGAGACGTGGGCCACCGCCTTGTTCCTCCCGATTGTGGCCAGCATCCCCCGGTCCCGGTAGGCGAACGGTTCCGCATCCCTGCCCTCCAGCCGGCGCAGGATGCTCTCCGCGGCGTGCTCGCCCTGCTGGATCGCGACCGGGGCGATCATGGGCAGGGCCTCCCCGTCTCGCTCCAGGTAGGCCAGGTCCCCGGCGGCCCAGAACCGGTCGAACCCCTCCACCTCCAGCGTGGGGCGGACCTGAACGCCCATGCCCTGGAGGCGGTCCGCGGCGTACCGGCCCAGACGGGCGGGCATGGCACCGAGGAGCCGGTCCTGGGCCTCCAGGAGGATCACGGAGAAGTCGGGCGCCAGGGTCGGATGGTCCTTCGCCAGGGGCCCGAAGAGGAGCTCGGCCAGGGCTCCGGCGAACTCGACGCCGGTGGGGTCTCCTCCCACGATGACGAAGCGGAGCGCCCTCCGACGCGCCCTGGGGTCCTCCAGGTGAGCGGCCTTTTCGAACCGCGCCAGGACGTGGTTTCTCTGGGCCAGGCCCTCCTCCATGGTCCGCAGGGGAAAGGCGTGCTCCCCCGCTCCGCTCACGCCGAAGTAGTGGGACACGCTCCCCATGGCGATGAGGAGGTGGTCGTAGCCGTGCTCTCCCCGGTCCGTGCCCACCAGCCGCCGGGCCGCCCAGAGGCCCGCGAAGCCCGCCCCAAGGATCAGGACCCGGGGGCGCTGCTGGCCCGCCGCCATCCGAAGGCCCTCACTCCCCCTCCGGCTCCCGGTAGAGCAGCACCGGCACCTTCGCCCCCCGGATCACCTTATCGGCCACGCTCCCCAGGAGGAGGCGGGCCACGCCGCCGCGACCGTGGGTGGACATGGCGATCAGATCCACCACCACCTCCTCGGCGGTCCGGAGGATCGCCATGGGGGGCTGCTCTCCGGTCTCCGCGCGAACCTCAACCCTCCCGGCGCGCTGCCGGAGCCCGGAAGCAACCTCTTCCAGATACTCCCGGGCCCCTTCCTTGACCTTCTCCTGCTCCTGGGCCTCTCGCACCACGTGGGGCAGGTAGGGGCTTCCTCCACCCACGAAGGAAGGGACGGCCCGCAGGAGGACGTGGCACCCCTCGTCCGGATCCACGAGGGGAGGCGTGAGCCGCAGCAGGCGTTCGGCGGCTTCCGAGCCGTCGAGGGGAAGGAGGACCCTTCGAAAGAGGCCCTCGGTGGTGCCGGGCTCCAGCGTCCTCAGCTGGAGCACCATGGAAAGGACTTCGTCGTCCATACGCCGCCAGAGGACCCGGCCCTCGGGGTCGCTGACTACGAGGTCGAAGGCGATGGGCCGTCCGGTGAGGTGCAGGTCCAGCGGTCGGGTTCCGCGGTTTTCCAGCCGGATGGTGATGGGTACAGTCACCCCGACTCGCACGGTATCCGGAAGCTCCAGCGACGGTCGCAGCGAACCGGTGGCCGAGGCGGTCACGGAGTCCCCATCAGACGTCTAGTACTTAGCTGTGGAAGTCCGCGTACATTCGAGCGCCGCTGCATCCACCGTGCCTGCGTTGCTCCTCCTCGCAATGGCGGTCTATTCCTTGTCGTCGCGCCTTGGCACGGCGGCGCTTCGGCACTCTCGGTGTTGACGCGGACCTCCACAGCTAAGTACTAGCGGCATCCGGGTCGTTGGCTGTTTCCGGGGCAGTTCGAGCCGTTGTCCCCGTTGTCGTCCTCGTCGTCCTCTTCGTCATCGTCATCGTTGCCATTCCCATTACCACCGTCTCCACCCGTCCCATCGGTGGTGGCGTCCATGGATCTGAGCTCGTCCTGGATCGCTGAAAACGGACTGAAGACGAAGGTCTCGCCGCTGGAGGTGCCGCCCCACAGGATTCCCACCAGCTTGACGTTGCTTCCGCCGCTCCACTCGAACACCGGTGAGCCGCTGTCGCCGCCGGCGACGATCTGGGTCCCCTGGTTCTGCACCATGGTCTGGCAGAGCAGTTGGATATTGGATCCCGCCACGTTCACCGTCACGCAGGTGTTGGACATATCTCCGGAGCTCCATCCGGTGGTGCGGCCCACCTTGTGGAGGGTGCCGCTGAATTCGGTGGAGGCGGCGTCTTGCGAAGAAATATCAAAGTACCCGTCCACCACCAGGGATCCGTTGTTCACGCCGTCGGTCTTGGCGATCTGAGCGTGGCTCTCCACCCCCGGCTCGTAGAGGGCCCGTGCGGCGTCGCTGTAGCGGCAGACCTTGCCCCGGGAGCACTCTCCCCCCCGGAAATACTCGGGATCGTCAGCCTCGAAGCCGATGGGATCCGGGCTCACGGAGCGAAGAGGCTGATTGTACTGGGTGTTTCCGGTGGAGCCCTGGTTTTCGGTGCAGTGCGAGTTGGTGATGAAGGAGCGTCCGCCGGCGTGATCCACGCTGAAGCCCAGGGTGCAGACGTAGCCACTCCAGTGAATCTGGACCCCGCCGACCACAGGGCGGTGCTCATCCCTCAGCGTGTTCATGAAGTGGATGGGCTCGGTGACCTGGATCCGGTAGGCCGTGGCCGGAACTCCTCGCCGGGCCATGATGGGCTGGATGTCCCGGGCCACGCCGGGGCGCTCGACCCCGAAGACCAGCTGACCGGTGGCCTCGTCCCGGGCGGCGAAGACGGTTCCCGGGAGGGCCATGACCTCAGGGGACGCCTGCTGGAACCGGTCCCGGAGCTCCATGTCGGCAGGGGCGGCCTGCTGAAGTCCGGCATCATCCGGAACGGTCAGGGGAGTGGTATCGGCACAGGCGACGATGCCGACGAGAAGGGCCAGGACGACCAGCCGGCCCCGGGCGTGGGAGCGATTCACAGATCTCCTCCTTGAGGGGGTCTTCCACCACAAACCACGGGAATGACCCAGAATGCACCTCAACTCAAGAAAATGTCAATGAGAAGGAGTTGCATCATCGCGAATGCGGCCCCGGCGGATTCCAACGCCGGCTACATCGCCCGCTGCAACGGGCGCCCTGCAGGTTGGTCGTGTCGGTTCGAAGAGAGGGAAGGCCGCGGGCATTTCGGCCCTTCGCCACGACCCCA
>SLNQ01000066.1 GCA_007132965.1 Gemmatimonadota bacterium
CCGTCCCGTGGACCCGGATCAACTAGACGCAACCTTCCAGGCGCTCTCGCATCCTGCCCGGCGGGCCATCCTCCGCCGGCTGAAGGAGGGCGAGGCGACGGTGACGGAGCTGGCAGAACCCTTCCAGATGAGCCAGCCCGCCATCTCCAAGCACCTGAAGGTACTGGAGCGGGCCGGCCTCGTGAGCCGCACGCGGGACGCCCAGCGACGACCCTGTCGTCTCGAGGCCGAACCGCTGCGGGAGGCTACGGAGTGGCTGGTGGACTACAGTCGCTTCTGGGCCGAGCAGTTCGACCGCCTGGAGACGGTCCTGGAAGAGCTGGAGGAGGACGCACCCCCGCCGGACGAGGGCTGACCCTCCCTTCCCCCACATTCAGATCACTCTCAGCAAGGAGACACGCCGTGATGGAGCCCGGCACATTGGAAGTCACCACCCCCACCGAAACGGAAATCCGCATGGTTCGACGCTTCCATTCGCCCAGGGAGCGCGTCTTCCAGGCGCTGACCGACCCGCGCCTCCTGAGAAAGTGGCTCAGCGGACCGCCAGGATGGTCGCTGGCCAACTGCGAGGTCGATCTCCGGGAGGGCGGCCGCTTTCGATACCTGTGGAAGGGCCCCGAGGGCGCCGAGATGGGGATGGGCGGCACCTTCCTGGAAATCGATCGGCCGGACCGTATCGTCCATACCGAGCGCTTCGACGAGGATTGGACGGGTGGCGAGACCACGGTCACCACCACCTTCACGGAGGAAGCCGGGACCACCACCCTCACCCTCACCATCCGCTATCCGTCCGCAGAGGCCCGGGACGCCGCCCTGGAGACGGGAATGACCGAGGGGGTCTCCATGAGCTATGATCGCCTGGCCGAGTTGCTGGGGACTGGCGCGGCGGCGGACCCTTCCTGATGATGTTGCAGCGACCCCTCTGCCGGGCCGTCCACCGCCACCCCGATGCTTCCACCGCGATGCCGCCATGAACCGCGACCTCCCCACCGTGGATCCCGATATCCGCCGTGCCTCGACCCTCCCGGGCTGGGTTTTCACGGACCCCGCGGTCTTCTCGCTCCAGCGCGAGCGCGTCTTCGCCCGGAGCTGGCAGCTTGCAGGCGATGCCAGCCGGCTGAAGGCCCCCGGGCACGTCCTTCCCACCACCCTCCTGGAGGGCTGTCTGGACGAGCCGGTGGTCCTGGTGCGGGACGGCGACGACGAGCTCCGCTGCCTATCGAACGTGTGCACGCACCGGGGAGCGTTGGTGGTGGAGGGCGAGGGGCACGTGAACCACCTGCGCTGCCGGTATCATGGGCGTCGTTTCGAGCTGGACGGCCGCCTCCGCTCCATGCCCGAGTTCGACGGGGTAGAGGGCTTCCCTTCCCCCAGCGACGACCTGCCCCGTCTCCCCCTCCACGAGTGGGGCCCCTTCGCCTTTTCGGGACTGGATCCGGCCGTGCCCTTCGACGAGTGGATCGCCCCCGTGGAGGAACGGGTGGGCTGGATGCCGCTGGGAGAGTTTCGCTTGGATCCCGACACCTCCCGGGATTACCTCATCGAGGCCAACTGGGCGCTCTACTGCGACAACTACCTCGAAGAGTTCCACATTCCGTACGTGCACGGGGGAAGCCTCGCGGCGCTGGACTATGAGAGCTACCGAACGGAATGCTTCGAGTGGGGAAACCTGCAGTTCGGGATGGGGAAGGAAGGCCCGGGCTTCGACCTGCCGCCCGGGCATCCGGACGAAGGGGAGCCGGTCATCGCCTTCTACTTCTGGCTCTTTCCGAACCTCATGCTGAACTTCTACCCCTGGGGGCTCTCGGTGAACGTCGTCCGGCCCCTCTCGCACCGGCGCACTCGGGTGTCGTTCCGATCGTGGGTCTGGCGGGAGGAGCTCAGGGATCGGGGAGCAGGGGCCGACCTTCACCGGGTGGAGATGGAGGACGAGGAGGTGGTGGAATCGGTGCAGAGGGGACTCGGCTCCCGCCTCTACCACCGGGGACGCTTCTCCCCCAGGCGCGAGGTGGGCACCCACCACTTCCACCTTCTCCTGTCACGGGCCATGCAGGCAGAGAATCCGGGCGAGGCGTAACCCCTCCTGAACGGACCGCGGCGGCCCATCAATCGTCGCCGACCCCCAGCACGTTCACCACCACCTCCCGCTGTCGGGGCCGGGTGTCGAAGTCCATCAGGATCACCTGCTGCCAGGTCCCCAGGGGCACGCGCCCCTCCACCACCGGCAGGGCCAGGGAGGGCCCCACCAGACTGGCCCGAACATGGCTGTGGCCGTTGTCGTCATTCCAGGTTTCCTCGTGCCGGTAACGGGCGTCCCGGGGAGCCACCCTCTCGAGGGCCGCCGCCAGGTCGTACTCCACGAGCCCGGGCTCGAATTCGGTGGCTGTGAGAGCGGCGGTGGAGCCCACCACCATGGCCACCGCCTGTCCCGAGCGGATGCCGGTGGCCCGGATCCCGTCCTGCAGATCCTCGGTTAGGTCCAGGATGTGGTCGTTCCCCCGGGTCTCGCGCGAAATGGTGAAGGTACGGGTCAGCATGGGAGCTCTCGGTGAGTTGGGTTGGAGGGACGCATGGGGCCCGAAGGACCAGGGCCACTCGCGGAGCCGGTCAGGTGGCGGGGAGGCCCGTGGTGCCGGGGAGGCCCGTCACACAGCCCGCCCGCGACTCGTTTGATAGGAAAAGCCGCCTTTCGCCCCCACGCAACCCGCACACGGCAATGCGACCATGCCACAGGAATGAGGCCATGACCCCAGAGCGCACAAGACCCCGCCATGTGATCCCCTTCATCCTCCTCTTCCTCATCCCCCTGAGCGGCTGCGATACTCTGCTGGGCCCCGGCGACGACGGAGATGGAGACGCTCCGCCGCAGATCACCGAGCTTCCCCGGGAGCTCTCCCCGGGCGAGATCGGGGTCCTCCGGGCCAGCAACCGCTTCGGACTGGACCTCCTGGCCACGATCCTGGATGACGCCCCCGCGCAAACCCACTTCCTCTCGCCCCTCAGCGCCCACCTGGCCCTGGGGATGACCATGAACGGAGCCGACGGGGAGACCTTCGAGGCCATGCGCCATGCCCTCCGATTCGGCGACCTGACGGAAGAGGAGATCAACACCTCCTACGAGACCCTCATCGAGCTGCTGGACGACCTGGATCCCGCCGTCTCCTTCCAGCTCGCCAATGCCATCTGGTATCGGGAGGGACTCACCCCGCGGGAAGGGTTCGTGACTCGGGTGGAAGACCACTTCGGCGCTGCCGTAAGGGGACTGGACTTCGGTGACCCCGGCGCTCCCGGCGTGATCAACGACTGGGTGGCCGAGGCCACCAACGACCGCATCGACGAGATCGCCCCGGATCCCATGCCGGCCAATGCGGTGGCCTTCCTCCTGAACGCCATCCACTTCGAGGCCGACTGGACGCTGCAGTTCGATCCCGACGACACCCACGACGCCCCCTTCCACCTGGCGGACGGCGGTACCGAGACCATCCGGCTAATGGAGCAGCGAGAGAACTTCCCGTTTCACCAGGCCGATTCGTACCGGGCGGTGGAGCTCCCATACGGAGGTCAGGCCTACGCCATGACCGTGGTGGTGCCCCGGGGCGATCACACCCTCTCGGAGGTCCTGACCCACCTGGCCGGAGGCGGCTGGGACGAGTTGGTAGCAGGCCTCTCCGAGGTGGAACTGCGGGTTCTCCTTCCCCGCTTCGAGCTGGAGTGGGAACGAACGCTGAACGACGACCTGACGGCCATGGGGATGGGGATCGCCTTCAATCCCGGAGCTCAGTTCACCCGGATGTTCGAGGACTCGGCCCCCTGGATCGACGAGGTCCGACAGAAGAGCTTCGTGCGGGTGGACGAGGAAGGCACCGAAGCGGCCGCCGTCACCTCCGTCGGTATGGTGGATTCGGCGCCCCCTGAGGTCCGCGCCGACCGCCCCTTCATCTTCGCCATCCGGGAGCGTCTCTCAGGGGCCACCCTCTTCCTGGGGGCCGTCGTGGAGGCGCCGCCCGAGCCCTCCGACTGACCAGCCCAACCATCGGAGCGGGTCCGGGGTACGGCATCGACCCCGCAACCCGGTTCCACCTCGACCGAAGTCAGGAGGACATATGAAAGCCATCGCGGAGATCCAGGTCATTCCCATCGGCAGGGACGTTTCGGTGCGCGACGAGATCCTTCGCGTCCGCGAACTCCTGGGCCAGACCGACCTCGGTGTCGAGACCCATGCCAACGGGACCAACGTGGAAGGCGAGATGTCGGAGATCCTGGCAGCCGTGCAGATGGTTCATGAGACCCTGCACGCCGAAGGGGTCGTCCGACTCTCCACCGCTCTCAAGCTGAGCACCCAGACGGACAAGGAACCCAGCCTCAAGGGCAAGCAACTCTGAGCGGATGGCCCGTCAGAACCTCCGCTCGAGCCGCACGGTGAAGGTGCTTCCGCTCATGCCGTCCCGGAAGGGTACCGCCCAGTAGATGCCGGCCTGGCGGAAGAGGATCCCGAGGCCCGCGTCGTAGAGGGTGCGGGTGTCGGAGGCTGGGTGTGCCTCGCTTCCTTCGCCCACCCAGCCCCGACCGGCGTTGAAGAAGACGGCCCAGCTCTTCCCGCGGTCCCTCGCGCCTCGATCTCCTCCGCCGGCGTCGGGCGAGCCGAACCCGACATCCAGGTTCAACGGGCCACGGTATTCGAACTGGGCCAACGCCACCCGGTCACATCCGTAGGCCGGAAACATGGACTGCTCCCGATCCTCCCGCTGGAGGCTGACCTGGGTCATTCGGGCGCCACAATCTACCGCGAAGCGAGAGTGGCCTGGCAGGGAGCCCGCTCCCCCCAGAGCGTGCTGGTACTGGGGCGGAAGCGCCTCGCCGGCCGGCGAGCCGGCCAGCACCCCCCGCATGGCCAGGGTACCGGAACGTCCCACCGGCTGGTATCGACGAAGGTCCAGGAGGGCGCTGGAGAAGCGGGCATCGACCTCCCGGGCCCCAGCAGGATCCGGGACGACGAGGTCTCCACTCAGGCCTTCCTGCCACTCGGTCCGGACCAGCCAGCCGGCTGCGGGGTCGGCCGGATCATCCCGGGTATCCAGCTCCACCGACGCTTCAAGTGAACGAAGGGTGCCTTCGGCCACCAGGGGCTGCAGACGCCAGTCGCGACTGCTGCGAAACACGGTCCAGGGGTCCGCGATCCCCACCACGCCGTGACGCTCGTTGACGTACCTCAAGGTAGCATCTACCGGCTGGCTCCGGGGTGTGGCCCGCACGTGTGCGCTCCAGCCCCGCCGTTCAAAATGGTCCCGCTGGTCGCTGGTGAGGAGGAAGGTGGACCAGGAGGTCTCCCGGTCGCTCAATCCCTGTGCCTCGATGGGATCGATGACCGAATGCACGCCGGCGCCCAGGCGCAGAGAGCGGCCCGACGCCACGAACTGCTCGCCCACGACGCGATACCCCACCCGGTCGGCGGCAAAGGGGGCACCCTCGGTCCGCGGGACCAGTTGCGCGCTGGCCCGGAAGGGGGCTCGGCCGCCGGTGTCCAGCACCGGACCCACGTGCACCGGGAGTCCTTCCACCCGGTTGTACTCCTCGGCTCGAACCGCGAACCGCACCGACGAGCCTGCCGGCACCTCGTGGCTCAGCTTGAGGTCGGAGTCCACCACCTCACGGGCCCGATCTCCTCGCTGCACGAAGCGGGCCCCCCGCCGGTAAGCAATGAGGGTGCCGCCGATCCGAGCTGCCTCCGACCCCGCCACCTCGCCGTCTACCACCGTGATATCACCCTGAACCTCGGCATTCGGAGCCAACTCGAGGTCGCCGTGGACCACGATCAACTCCCCCGTGATCCGACCTGCCAGGTGGAGGGCGCCCATGACCAGCACGTCGCCGGGGAGGACGCTGTCGGCAGGAACCTGGCTGTCGCCTGGCAACCGGATGGTCCCGGGGTCGTTGGCCACCACCACCAGGCGGTCGGTGGTGGCCCGATCCAGACCCGCAGCCTCGATCTCCCGTTCCTGACCCTGGAGCGGCCAGGCCAGGGGAAGGACGAAAAGAACGATGAACAGGGGACGAAGTACGTTGGACATGGTCCATCCTCTCCGTTTGGTAGCTGACGTCCGCGAAGGCTCTCTCGCCGTTCCCTACGAAGGGGCGACGGCGATGGTTTCAGTATGGCGGGCTGGCTCCGGCCCCCGTCTCCACCCCGATCTGAAGAAACTGCGCGCCACGGTTCGTATGAACGGGTGCGTGGATGCCGGAACCCGAGGGCGGTTCGGCGCCGTCCGACGGCGGACCTGGCCGCCCGTTCGCCCCCCGACCTCGACCGTCTCATTGAACTGGAAACAGTCATGTACCCCAACTCTCCGCTGCTGTCCGGCCTGCTCTTCCTGGTCATGGGAATCTGGATTCCGATGTCCCCACCGGCCCAGGCACAGGAACTCCCTGCGACTCCCATTCCGGCGGGCTACGAGCTCATTGTCGGCACCTGGCAGGGAGAGCTGACGGTGGCCGGCGGGATGTCGCTGGCCATGGTCTTCCACATCAAGCTCGAGGAGGAAGGCAACCTTGCGGCGTCCGCCGACTCCCCCGACCAGGGCGTGCAGGGCATCGCCGTCGAGTCGGTGAGCTTCGAGGAAGGCCGTGCGGAGCTTCACCTCCCCTCCATCGGAGCTCGGTTCGAGGGCACCCTGGAGGACCCCGAGAGCTTGAAGGGCACCTGGTTCCAGGGCGGGGCTGAACTCCCGCTGGAGATGGCGAGGGTGGACGAGGTGGTCCGCCCGGCGCGTCCCCAGGAACCGGAGCCGCCCTTCCCGTACGCGGCAGAGGATGTGCGCTATCCGAATCCCCAGGCGGATATCGACCTGGCGGGCACCCTCACCATTCCTGAAGGGAGTGGCCCTTTCCCGGCCGTGGCTCTCATCTCCGGGTCCGGCGCCCAGAACCGGGACCTGGAGCTCTTTGGACATCGACCATTCAAGGTTCTCGCCGACCACCTCACCCGGCAGGGCATCGCCGTGCTCCGCTCCGACGACCGAGGCGTGGGAGACTCCGAGGGCGTCTTTGCCGATGCCACCACCCGTGATTTTGCCGACGACGCAGCTGCAGCCGTGACCTATCTCCGCTCCCGTCCCGAGGTGGATTCCCGCGCCGTGGGCCTGGTGGGACTCAGCGAAGGAGGGCTCATCGCACCCATGGTGGCTGTGGATTCACCCGAGGTGGCCTTCATCGTCCTCCTGGCAGGTCCCGGACTTCGCGGCGAGGAGATCCTCTACCTGCAGGGGGAGCTGATTTCCCGGGCCATGGGAGCCGCCGACGACCAGATCCAACAGAACCGCCGCCTGCAGGAGCGCCTCTTCCACGTCGTGACGGAGGAGAGCGACGACGACGTCCGCCGGGAGCGCCTGGAGGCCGTGCTTCGGGAGGCTCTCAGCGAGATGTCGGAGGAAGAGCGGGCTGCTCTGGGAAGCACCGAGGAGGCCGAGGAGGGGTGGATCCGCTCCCAGCTCAGCTCACTCAGCGGGCCCTGGTTCCGGTACTTTCTGCTGCACGACCCCAGGCCCGTCCTTCGCGAGGTCGAGGTTCCGGTGTTGGCGCTGAACGGTGAGCTGGATCTGCAGGTGCCGCCGGCCGAGAACCTGGCCGCCATTGAGGCTGCCCTGCGGGAAGGGGGCAACGAAGCGTTCGTCGTCCACGAGCTCCCGAGACTGAACCACCTCTTCCAGACGGCCGAGACAGGAGCGCCGACCGAGTACGCCCGCATCGAGGAGACCATGTCTCCGAAGGCCATGGACCTGGTGGCGGAATGGATCCTGGAGCAGGCGATGCGGCTGGAAACTGGAACCGAAGGTGCGGGGCACCGCGGAACCCTCGAGCCGCACCGGAGTCCACTCACACGATGACCCGATGCTTTCGATGACCCGCTGGTTCGCCGCACTCCTCCTGGTCCCCCTTCTGGCCGCGGCAGCCCCCGCTGCCACCACGCCTGACGAGCACCTTCCGGTCAAGGCCGATTCAGTTCGATGGGACAGCTCGCTGGAAGAGCTCCTGCAGACGTACGTGGAAGGACACCGGCAGAGCGTGGGGATGGCGGCGACGCTGATTTCCTCGAACGGCGTGTCGATGGCCACTGGGGGGCGGACCAGAGCTCGCGGATCCGGCGCCCCCTCGCCTGAAAGCCACTTCGAGATCGGCTCCATCACGAAGGTCTTCACGGGTCTCCTCCTGGCCGACATGGTGGAGCGGGGCGAGGTGACGCTGGAGACCACTCTGCGAGAGCTCATCCCGGACCCGGAACGCTTGGATTCCGCCGTGGCCCGCATCACGCTCCGGGAACTGGCGACCCACACCTCGGGGCTTCCCCGGCTGCCCCTCCATGGTCCCATGCTCCGCCGGATGGTCCTCCGTCCCGGCCACCCCTACCACGGGAGTGAGCCGCATGAACTCTTCCAGGCCGTGGCGGAGCTCGAAGCCCACGACCTGGAGACCCGCGGGAGCTTCGCCTACTCCAACCTGGGTCCCGCCCTCCTGGGCCGACTCCTGGAGGAAGCTGCCGAGACTCTGTATGAGGACCTCCTGGAGGAGCGGATCCTGGACCGCTTCGACCTCCACGACACCCACTTCACCCTGCAGGTGCTGGACTCCCCGTCGCTGGCCCGGGGGCACCGGGAGAACCTGCGTCCCACACGCAACTGGATCCTCGACGCCTACGTCCCCGCCGGGGGACTGGCCTCGACTCTGCAAGACATGACGCGCTTTCTCCAGCAGGCCATGGCAGGCGACGACGAGCTGCTGCGCCGGAGCTTCGAACCCCTGTGGACGGGTGGTGGGGCCGGCCCCGACGCGGGGATGGGATGGATCCTGGACACCCTGGACGACGAACCCTTCTACTGGCACAATGGCCGCACCGGCGGCTACCACGCCTTTCTGGGCTTCCTCCCGGAATCCGAGCGGGGAATCGTGGTCCTGAGCAATACCAGCCACCAGGGCGACGCCCTGGCGGTAAGCCTGCTGCGAGGCGAGGGCACCCTTCCGGAACCGGAGCGGAGCCTCTTCTGGACCGCCTTCACCATGGGGCTCCTGGTGATGGCTCCCTGGGTGGCCTACGGTCGACGCCGGGAGCTGGATGCCATGGTCAGGGGGACGGCCCACCGGCCCCGGGGGAGCATCCACCTCCTGGCCGGCGGGGCCGACGTGGCCCTCTTCCTGGCACTGGCCCACGTGCTGGGTCGCTGGCAGTGGATCCCCGACCTGGCCTGGTGGCTGGCGCTGGTCCTGAGCGCCGGCCTTCTGGCCACGGCGCTGGGCACCGCCAGGCGGCTCCCCTGGCTCCCATCCGAGGGAGGGTGGAAGCGGTTCGTGCCCCTGGCCGGCACCATCCTCTCGCTGGCCTTTACCACCTGGCTGGTCCTAGGACTCTGAGTCGGTCGCCCTGCCCTTCTTCAACGGCCTTTTAAGGCACACACCGGTTCGAAGTCGTCGACGGTGAGCGAGGTCCGGTCGAAGATCCAGGTCAGGTAGGTCAGGTCGGAATCCTCGCTCTGCAGCTCCATGCGAAGGACGTCGGGCTCTTGCAGGAAGATCCGGTACGTGGCCTCTGTACCGTCGTCCAGATCGCGGAAGGTCCACAGGTCGCCGTCGATGGCCACCACCTCCACGTTGGCTTCGTCGATCTCGAAGCAGCTACCCAGGTCGTCCACGTTCCAGAGGAAGTGCGGGGGCTGGAAGACCAGGTAATCCGCCAATTCGGCCTCCGGGAGTTCCACGATCTCGCGGTAGGCCCACACTCCGAAGAGCTCCCCGAACTCCTCCGGGAAGAGCTCCACCGTCCCGATGTCGGTCGTCTGGTCGGCCACCACCTCGATGTCGGTGAGTTCGACCTGGGCGTAACCCTCCGCCCCGACCGCGGCGGTGTGTTCTCCCTCCGGCAGCGCCATCGCAAACCTGCCGCCCGTTTCGGAGCTGGCGACCCGGCCGCCGCCGAAGTCCACCTCCGCGCCCACGATGGGTTCGCCGGTGCTGCCATCCAGCACCGCTCCCACCACGCTTCCCACGGCGCCCTCGACCATCACCGACGCCGACCCAGGGACCCCTTCCACGGTGGCCGTGATGGTGGCCTCGCCGTCGGAGACTCCCTCCACCACCCCCTCACCGTCCACGATCGCCACATCCGGATCGGACGAGCTCCAGGCCACGCTCCGGTCGGCGGAACTGATGGGGTGTCCCCTGGAGTCGGCGAGGGCGACGTCGAGTTGTACGGTTGTTCCGGGTGCCACCGAGACGCTGGACGGGCTCACCGCCACCGAAGCCACCGCCTGCCGGACCTCCACCGCCACGCTTCCGGAAAAGGATCCATACGCCGCCAAGACCTGCGCCTGGCCTTCGCTCTGGGCCGTGACGACACCCCCCGGGCTCACCTGCACCACCTCCGGGTTGGAGCTGGACCACTGGAGTCCAGCTCCGGGCACCTGGTCACCGGTGGCGAAGACCACCGCAGCCTCGAGCTGCTCCTGCTGGCCCAGGGCCTCAAGGGCCACCGGCCCGTCTTCGACCTCGACCCCGGCAGGGACGGGATCCAGCGACACCTGGACCTCGTTGGCCTCGCCCGACTGGAGCGTCACCGACTCCTGAGCCGCGAAGAGGGTCGCGCCCTGCCAGAGGAGCGCCAGCTCCAGGAGGAAGGTCTCCTGGTCTCCCTCCACTTCCACCTCCACGGCGACCCTCGTCTGCGTTCCCTGGGCCTCGAAGTCCTCTTGTACGTCCGCCGCCACACCCCCCTCGCGAAGCAGGCGAACGTGGACGGCGTCAGCCCGGTCGAAGGCCGCACCGGCGCCAGCGGCGTGCTCCAGCTGGCCCGTCGTGGGAGGGGCGAAGGACAGGCTCAGCGCCGCATCGGACGCCGGCGCCGGATCCACCACCAGGTCCCGGCATCCAACGGCCGCCACCAGCACCGCCATGATGAACACCATCCAGACCCTACCGCGCCCGCACCTCATCGTCCACCTCCCATGCGGGCCGTGAGCGAGAGCTCCAGCCCGGTGATCCCGCTCTCCACGCCGTCTCGCACCAGCACGGTACCAAAGCGCGCCCGAACCGAGGGGACGACGAGATGGCCGGCCGCGGGAATCTCGGTGGCCAACCCCACGCCGGTGAGCCATCCCTGGCCCACCCCGTCGTCGGTCCGGAAGAGCCGAACGTCACCGCTGGGGACCAGCACGCCCCATCCCATGGGAACCCGCACGCCGCCACCCGCCAGCAGCAGTGCCTGGGACGGCACGGCGGGAGCGGCCTCAAGGAGTGCCGTGCCCTCACTCCGATGAAACACGCCGCCGTAGGCCAGCGCAGAGGTGCGAGGGGTAGGTGCGAAGGCGTAGGAGGCCAGGGCCTGGATCCGGTTTCCGGAGCGGTAGAGGTTCGTTCCGTCCACTGCGTCGTCGGAAAACCTCTCCAGCGTGACACTTAGCGCCACCCTGGCATCAGAACCCACGTTGTGATCCACCGCGCCGCGGACCCGCAGTTGGTCTCCCGGCTGGTACCCGAATGGTTCACCCTCCAGCGGCTCGAACTCCCGGCCTACCACGTAGCTGGCGCTCAAACCCGCCCCCGTGTCACCGAAGGAGCGCGCCACCGAAGCGTGCACGCCGGCACCTCCACCGCTCCCCCAGTTGGAGATCCGGAACGGGAGGAGGTCCGCCGCCACGATTCCCGCAAGCTGGGCTTCGTCGGGGGTCTGCGAAGAACTGCCCGTCGGGAGCATGGCGATTCCCTGCAGCTGGAGCGCCACGTCCCCGCTCCTCCGGAAGCCCACCCGAAGCTCGGTATCGGTGAGACCCGACAGGTCCACGCTCGACCCGTCGGCCCTCTCCAGCGAGCCCCGGGCAAAGGCGCTCCTGAGCTCGACGGTCAGGCGCTCTCCCAGGGGCGCCGCCGCGCTCACCGGGAGCGTGAAGAGAGAAAGGGACCGGATTCCCGTGGCCTCCTCGTCGCTGAAGCTGTAGTGGTCCAGCACCAGACCCGCCCGGGCGTCCACGGCGCCGGGGGGCGCCTGGGCCGCCATCTCTCCGGGACTCGACACGAGCAGTACGAAGAGGCCCGCGACTGTAGCCACGAACTCTTTCATCTGGGGGCTCCTCATGGCCGTACCAGGATGATTTCAAGAAGCGTGCGGCGTCCGATTCCCTCCTGGCCCTGGGATTCGGACACGGCATCCCGAACCATGGGATCGGGAATCAGCGTCTCCAGGTCGTCCAATGCGGCCCGTTCCCCCACGGGATCGCCCACAAGCTGCTCCTCCAGGGCGTCACCGGGGAGGTCGGATTCGGCTTCGGCGGTCACCTGCGCCTCCTCGGCCCGCTCCTGCACTTCGCCGAACTCCGGGTCCAGCTCCGCCGCCTGCCGGTAGAAGCCGGC
>SLNQ01000183.1 GCA_007132965.1 Gemmatimonadota bacterium
CCCTGCCCTTCTTCAACGGCCTTCTAATGGGATGACAGCCACGGACGGGTCGGCTCTCTCCTGCCTATCCGTCCCCGCCGGGAACAATGCTTCGCAGCGGTCCGGTCGGTCCGGGATCGATGACCGCGCGAGTCTGAAGGTCGTACACGACGCCGGGCGTGAGGATGGAGTAGACGACGTTGGTGAGTGCGAAGGGCTGCCGGTTCTCCGCGTAACCGATGTGGTTGATGTCGATGGAGCGCCCATCCACCACGATCACCGTCCCGGTACCCACGACGGTGGCCTTCCGCTCGTCCTCGATGAGAAGCCCGGTGTTCTCTTCGATTCCCAGGCCCAGGAACGCGGGATTCGTGGCGACCGCGTGCACGAGTCGGGAGATCCGCGAACGCTCAATGAAGTGGGTGTCGAAGATGGTGTCCCCGATCAGGCCCAGGCCCTTCGTCATTTCGATGCCCCCCTTGCGAAACACCCGGAACCGGTTGTTCTGGAAGATCATGGCCTCGGGCAGGACCGCCGCGCCCGCGGAGGTACCGGCCACCACGCATCCGCCTCTCCGGTATCTGTCCAGAAGAGCCTGGTGCATGCGCGTCCCACCGATCATGGACGAGAGCCGAAGTTGATCACCGCCCCCGAACATGAACAGGGTGGCATCGTGGATCACGCCCGCCAGCCCCGGGGACGCTGCATCGGACCGTTCTCCGATGTGCACCGTCTGGATGCGCTCCGGGCCGAAGGCGGAGAAGAGGGCTTCGTAATCGCGCGCCCGCTCGTCGGGTGTCTCGCTCGCCGTAGGGACGACCACGACCTTGGCCTGAGGGCCTCCGGCGAGTTCGACCATCATTCGGAAGATCTCCGAGTCGACGGACCGATCTTCGTTTCCCCCGATGGGGATGAGAATGCGTCGCGGTGGTGCGGACATTATTGCTCCTGCAAGGGTATTCGAGTACCTGCTCGGCAAGGACCCGAGAGCCCTGACGACTCACAATCATAGCGGGAGCTATGCGAAATCCAGCCCCAATGATCGTGTGTCACGCCGGATCCGCCTCCAATCCGGCGCACGTGGACGGGCCCCGACGCGCCTGCGGCCAGGGCCTGGAGACGATGGCGAAGAAGAGGGGAGCGCTCGCCGCCGCGGTCTCCGCGACCCGGTGGTTGGAGGATGACGAGCGCTTCAACGCGGGCACGGGCTCGAATCTCCGACTGGACGGCACCACCATTCAGATGGACGCTTCGTGCATGAACGGAAGCGGGCAGTTCGGCGCCGTGGCCGCCATCGAACGGGTAAAGAACCCGGTGGACGTCGCCCTGCTCGTCCTGGAGACCCCGCACATCCTGCTTGCAGGTGACGGCGCGACGGCGTTCGCCCGACGCTCGGGGTTTGAGGAGTTCGACCCCACAACGCCCGGAGCCCGCGAGCGCCTGCGTGTGGTCACGTCCGCCACCGGCGGAGTCGGAGGGTGGACCCGGCCGGAGCTCGAGCGAGCCTGGAATTTCGACATTCCCCTTCGAGATGCGTTGGGCAGCGACACGGTGGGCTGCGTCACATGGGACGGCGTGGCCTTCGCGGGCGCTCTGAGCTCGGGCGGCACGACCACGGTCCTGCGCGGGCGCGTGGGGGACGTTCCGCTGCCCGGATGCGGACTGTACGTGGGCGAGCACGGAGCCGTAGCGGCCACCGGAGACGGCGAGGACATCGCCAGGGCGCTTCTTGCGTACCGCTCCTACCTTGAGCTCGAGAGTGGCCGGACGCCCGCCGAGGTCGTGGATTGGGCCCTCGACCAGCTCGCCCCCTCCGTCGATGTGGGGCTCATCGTCGTTGACCGTTCGGGCTTTGCGGGCGGCTCGCGTCATGGTATGGCCTGGTGCGGAGAGTCTGCGGAGGTCCGGACATGAAGATCCTCGAACACAGGGCCCTCCGAGGCCCGAACCGCTACAGCCGACACGCCGCCATCTTCCTCCTTCTGGACATCGGCGAGCTGGAGGAGCGACCGTCCGACGAGATCCCCGGGTTCCCGGATCGCCTGGTCGAGTTGCTTCCGTCCCTCCACAGTCATCGGTGCTCCGTGGGCGAGCCCGGCGGCTTCATTCAGAGACTCCATCGAGGAACGTGGGCGGCGCACATCGTCGAGCACGTGGCCCTGGAGCTGCAATGCCTGGCCGGGATGGAGGTGGGATTCGGAAAGACCCTCGGCACCTCCCGGGAGGGTGTCTACAAGGTCGCCTACCGGTACCGCGTGGAATCGGCGGGCCTGATGGCCGGCCGGGAAGCCGTCGCCCTCGTCGAAGCCGTGATCGAAGAACGCCCCTTCGATGTGGACGCCGTGGTCGATCGACTGAAGGAATTGCGGGAGGCCGATCGGCTCGGACCCTCCACCCATAGCGTCGTGGAGGAGGCGAAGCGCAGGGGCATCCCGGCACTGAGACTCAACGACGCCAGCTTCGTGCAGCTCGGGTACGGAGCCCGGCAGCGCCGGATCCAGGCGACGATGACGGATCGAACGAGCGCGCTCGGCGTCGAGATCGCGGACGAGAAGTTCCGCACCAAGCGACTCCTCGAGCAGGCCGGGATTCCCGTGGCGGAGGGGTCGATCGTAGAGAACCTGGAGGAGGCGGCCCGAGCGGCGGAGGAGATCGGCTACCCGGTCGCCGTGAAGCCGGAGGTGGGGAATCACGGGAGGGGCATCTCCGCCCGTGTACGCAACCGCGGGGAGCTGGAGGTCGCCTTCGCCTCCGCGCTGCGGATCCATCCTACGGTCATCGTGGAGAGAACGCTCGCGGGTCTTGATTTCCGGGTGCTCGTGATCGGTGGGAAGTTCGTCGCGGCCGCCCTTCGGGAACCGGCGCACGTGGTCGGTGACGGCGTCTCTTCGATCCGGGAGCTGATCGATGGGGTCAACGCCAGTCCGGACCGGGGCGTCGGCCACGAGCGAGTGCTGACCGTGATCAGCGTCGATGAGATGACCCAGCGGCTCCTGAAGCTCGGGGGTCACGAGCTGGGCGAGGTGCTCCCGGAGGGGGAGCGGCTGTACCTCAAGACCACGGCAAATCTCAGCACCGGTGGGAGCGCACGCGATGTCACGGACGAAGTCCACTCGGACGTCCGACTCGCCTGCGAGCGCATCGCCCGACTCGTCGGGTTGGACTGCATCGGGATCGACATCATGGCGCCGACGCTTTCGGAGCCGTTGCGTCGCGGCTCGGCGGGCGTCGTCGAAGTGAACGCGGCGCCCGGATTCCGGATGCATCTGGATCCCACCGAAGGCCAGGCCCGCAACGTGGCGGCTGCCTTCGTCGAGATGATGTTCCCCCGTGAGACGGACTTCGATGTTCCCGTCGTGGCCGTCACGGGCACCAATGGGAAGACGACCACCGCCAAGCTCCTTGCCCATGCCCTGAAGTATGGAGGGAACGTCGTGGGGCTCGCCTGCACCACGGGCGTCGAGATCGACGGAGCGGAGATCCTCTCCGGGGACTATGCGGGGCCGGAGGGCGCCAGAGCCGTGCTGAGCGAGCCGACCATCGACCACGCCGTTCTGGAGGTCTCGCGGGGCGGGATCATCCGGCGGGGACTGGGCTTCTCCGAGTGCCACGCGGGGATCCTGCTCAACGTCGCCGATGACCACATCGGCCTGGATGGTGTGGACGACCTCGACGAACTGGCCCTCGTCAAGTCAACTGCCATCGAGGTCGTGCGGGATACCGGGACATCGGTGCTCAACGCCGACGACCCCACCATCGTGCGCCTTCGGGAGCGGGCGGGCGGGCGCGTGATCTACTTCTCCCTCGAGGATGGGAATCCGGTGGTGGCGGATCACGTCGCCCAGGGAGGCGTCGCGGTGGTCCAGCGAGAAGGAAGCGTGGTGATCCTCTCGGACGAAGGTCCGATCCATGTGATGACCGTCGACGAGGCTCCCATCACCCTGCACGGGGCCGCGAGCTTCAACATCCAGAACGTGCTGGCCGCGGTGGCCGCCCTCCACGGCCTGGGCCTTCCCGTGGCCCGCATCCGCGGCGGGATCGGCACGTTCCACCCGACCCCGAGTCAGAACCCCGGTCGCATGAACGTGATCGATTTCGTGAGCTTCAAGGTCATCGTCGACTACGGCCACAACGTGCCGGCCGTGCAGGCCGTCGGGAGGTCTCTTCCGCTGCTCACAAAGGGTCGAAAAATCGTGGTCGCGCACGGCACGGGCACGCGCCTTGACGAGAACGTGAAGGAGCTCGGAGCCGCCCTGACCTCCGTATACGACCATATCGTCGTCGCCGATCCCGACCCCCGGGATCGGGAACCCGGAGACACCGCCCGCCTCGTATGGCAAGGAGCCGTCGACGCGGGTTGCCCCGAGGACCGGATCGAGATCGTCGTGGATCCCCTGGAAGCCATCGACCGGGCGTTCGCGCTCGTAGAGCCCGGCGACTTGATCGTGGTCCAGGTCGACGAGGTGGAACCCATGCTGCGCCGCGTGATGGCCCATCACGAACGGCGGGTTACCGAGCGGCTGGGCATCCCCCGGCCAGAGCGGTGAGCACGCGAATCGCAGAACGGGACGTGCCGCCTTACGGTTCCCCGCCTCCGCGCTGGAAGGATCGAGGCCGACGAGGAAGTAACTCCTTGTGTTCCGACACGATGCGCACTGTCCGCTCCCTCCCCTGGGGGAAGCACCGGTGCGACGTGGTCATGGCCCCATCCTCTCAGACTCTGGGGTCTCAAGCGATCCCCGGGGCGGTGTTCATGGCGTCGAACACCGTCATTGTGGCCATCAACGCCCAGGGGCTCCCGAGGACGGAGCTTTGATCCGGCGAGCGAGCCCGGTCATGATCTCCCGGCCGCTGAGGGTGGCGAAGGCGATCGTGCCGTCCTCGGTCAGGAAATAGCTCAACGACGGATGTGCGATGTCGCCAGTCCGGAGATCCCTGGAGCGGGCCACATTCCACGCATCCAGCACGGCCTCCACCTCTTCGATGCCGCCTCCCAGGAGGTGATCCCGGGGCCCTTCCAGACCCCATCGGCCCGCCACCGCCTCCAAACGAGCCGGCGTGTCCCGCCATGGATCCAGGGTGACGACGACCAGGGACGCCCCGTCGGGGCCCCACACCGCGTCCCGGGCGCTCCTGGCGTGCTGGACTACCAGGGGACAGATGTCGGGGCAGTGTCCGAAGGCGAAGGTCACAATCGCCGGCCGACCCTCCAGGCCGGCCAGAGTCACCAGATCCCCACGCTGATCCACCAGGCCCAACTCAGCGGCGGGCTCGCCCAGCCAGGGATGCTCCTCCACCGACATGGTCGAGGGCAGCGTGTCTACCGGAGCCCGGGCCGCCATGGCCGACGACACCCGGAGGCCCGTCCCCACCAACCCACCCAGTGCCAGAACGAGAACCAACACCAGCCCGGCCCGGCCGACGGGTCGGGTCGCGGCCCACCGAAGGCCCGCCAGCACGGATTGGGGCCACACCACCAGGAGAAAGCCGAACATCCCCATCGGCTGGCCGATGAGGAGCAGCCAGCCCGATGCGTCGGGGAGTCCATCGGGTCCCGCGTTGAAACAGACGACCCGGGCCCGCTCGAGCCACTCCGGATCACCTCCCGGCACAGGCCACAGAGCGAGAGCCCACCACCCCACCGTGACGGCGAAGACACCGATCAACGCCAGCAGGGCCAGACGGGCGTCCTTCTCGTCCACGGGACCGCCACCTCGGACACCGGGCTGATCCTCCCTTGCGTGTCTCCGCGACTCCTCTCCGATCACCATCGTCTACCCCACCTGCCAGGTGAAGGAGAGAAGGGCCCAGTTCGCAAAATAGTACACGACGAAGGCCACGAAGAAGATGGCTACGAGGAACACGGTGCCCGGCACGGCGCCGAAGCGTCCGGGCGCCTCGGGATCCTCGTCCGTTGCAGGCGTTTCCGTCCAGGGACGGCGGATGAGCCCCAGGGGAATGCTGCCCACGTACTCTGCTTCCTTGCCTTCCGGCAGGGGTTTTCCGAAGAACACCGACCAGACGGTGGCGAGGATATAGATCCCGCCGCCCACGATGCCCATCAGCCCTCCAATGGCCATCACCGCAATGATGATGTCCATGGCCGGAGAATACTGCACGTCGAAGGGGGCTCCGGAGTACGTCATGTCCCAGAGCCGCCGGGGTGCGCCGAAGGTGCCTGCGAAGGTCATGGCGAGGCTGAAGAGGAGCATGCCGAAGGCGAAGAGGTACGGCTGGATCTTCACCAGGGGATAGAAGGCGATCCGCTTCCGGAAAATGAGAGGGATCACGTACCAGGTGAGGCCCATGAATGCCATGGCCGTCCCGCTCACCACGGTGGCATGGAAGTGCCCCGGAATGCGCAGGGTGTTGTGGGCGATGATGTTGATCTGCTCGGTTCCGAAGGTGACCCCGGTGATCCCTCCCACGAACCCGAAAACGACCACCGAGAGCACGAGGGAGCTGAAGCCGGGATCGCCCCACGGCGCCCGTTTCAGCCATCCGAAGAATCCCTGAGTGAAGCCGCGCAGCCGCATCCCCATCTCCACGCCCGCCGGAACGGTGAAGCCGTGGATCATGCTGGCCAGGACCGCCATGTACATGAAGTACGAGGTGTTCCAGACCTTCCAGGCCGAGCCCATGCCCGGGTCCACCAGGAGGTGGTGGGCCGAGGCCATGGAGATGAAGAGGATGTAGAGGACGAAGGCGATGCGGCTCACCTTCTGGTTCAGCACCACCCCGCCCACGGTCAGGGTGGCCAGCAGATACCAGATGGAGACCATGGCGGCCACGTTGATCTGCTGGGAGGAGTGGCCGAGGCCCCACCAGACCATGCGATAGACCTGGGCATCGACCTCCATCATCCCCATGGACCAGAACCATGTGGGAATGTAGATCGCAGCACCGTGCAGCAGGGTGATGACGGCAATGATGGCCGCGGTGAGGGCCCCGAAGGTGACCAGGGGAACCGACCCTTCATATGTCTTTTCCCTCTTCGCCACGACCAGGGTGGCAAAGAAGATTCCGGTGGTGATCAGGGTTCCCACCGCGAAGAGGATGACCCCGAGGTAGAAGTTGGAGTGGGCCTGCAGGGGCACGTAGCTCGTGAAGAGCACGTCGGCCTGGCCGGTCCACATGGTCCACTGTACCAGGAGCATCCCCAGGACCATGAGGCCGAAGGCGCCCCACGCGGTTTTCACCGCCGGCATCCGACAATTGAGAAGGATCGGCCCCGCAAAGAGGAGCACGGCCATCTCGAAGAAGATGATGAAGAAGATGAGCATGTTCATCCCGTGCACCGTCAGAATCCGGTAGAACCAGACGGCGTCCAGGAGATGGATGGCCTGCCAGCGTGTCAGGAGAACCAGGAGGGCAGCGATCCCGCCGACCAGAAGCATGACCGTGGCCACCACCGCGTGGGCCCGGATCAGGCGCTCGGCATGGTCGTGAACCTTCAAACCGGTGGACGGGCAGGTGCGAAAGAGTGACGGGATGGCGGCCTGCGACGTGGAGGCGCTCATTGGTCACCTCCGGCCTGACCGTTCGGATCTCCCCCGTCCCCGCCGGAGGCATTCCCACCCCATCTGCTCTCCTCGGCAGAGACCACTTCCACCCGACCTACCATCATGTGGTGGCCCACCCCGCAGAACTCGTTGCAGACGATGCGGAACTCGCCGGCCTCCGTGGGCGTGATGCGCAGGCCGTAGTCGTAGCCCGGCACCACCTGGAAGTTGATGTTGAAGGGGTGGAGGTTGAAGCCGTGGTTCACGTCGACGCTGGAGAGGTGAAGGATGTACTCGGCTCCCTCCTGGAGGCGAAGAATGGGACGCCACTGCCACATCATTCCCAGCAGGTAGATGTCACTGCCGGGCGGCGGCTCCACGATGGGCATGCCCCGGTCCTCGCCCACCTGGTAGGCGGCGATGAACTCGTTCGTACGCTCCCGGAAATCCGCGGCCTCGACCTTGTGCCGGATTCCGGACACGTTCTGGCCCCCACGGAGATGCCAGATGGGCATCATGGCGAACAGGACCATGCACCAGCCGAAGGCGATCGCGATCCAGACCTTCTCGGCTCGGTGGGCCGGCTTCCACCACACGCCTTTGGGGGACTGAATGCCGTTTTCGTACATGCGTGTCTCCGGTGTCTCAGGCGCGGAATTGTCAGGGAAGTGGGGCCGGGGGCAGGGTCAGGATCTCGTAGAGCCCCCAGCCGGTGTAGAAGACGGCCATGATCAGGATGCCTGCGGCGAGCAACAGGAACGGGCGCTCGAAGAGCCGCTGTCCCAGGGGAATCTCGTCGGGCTCGGGAGGTGGCTCGGAGTCGGGGGGTGCGGTGTCGTGTTGGTCCACGATGCAGGCTCCGCGTTGGATGTGTGGTGGGGTGGACAGCTACGGTATTTTCCCATAATGATATGAAGATATGATCTTTGCAAGGGTGTCTCCCCGGCCCTGCCCCACCTGCCTCGAGAGAAACCACGTTGAACCGTACTGAACCGGATCCGCCTTCGGCGTCGTCGGCAGGGATGCTTCCCCGCCGGGCCCTGGCGCGCCTCGATGCGTGGTTCGACAAGCTCTACGGTTGGAAGTACAATCCCCTGTACCAGAGCGGGACCATCGCCGTGCTCATGCTGGTCGTGCTCATCGTGACCGGCCTCTACCTTCTGCTGTACTACAGGATCGGAGCGCCGTACGCATCGGTAGTGCGCATCCAGGACCAGGTGTGGGCGGGACGGTGGATCCGGGCCCTCCATCGCTATGCGTCGGACGCGGCCGTCCTCGCCATCGGAGTCCATGCCGTTCGCATGTTCCTGCGCGGTCGCAGCTGGGGTCCCAGGACCCTTGCCTGGCTCTCGGGCCTGGCCCTCCTGGGCCTCTTCTTCTTCCTGGCCGTCACCGGGTTCGTCATGGTGTGGGACGTGCAGGGCCGACTCCTGGCCATGGAAGGCGCCCGCCTCCTGGACGCTCTGCCCATCTTTTCGGAACCCGTCTCCCGGGCCTTTTCGGGCGAGCGTGCCATGCCGGCGGCCTTCTTCTTCCTGAACTACTTCCTCCACATCGCCCTGCCCCTGGGGGTCGCGCTCTTCCTGTACCTCCATGTCTCTCGCCTGGCCAGGGTCAAGCTTCTGCCTCCCCGGAAGCTGACATGGACAGTCGTGGGAGTCCTCGTCCTGGTGGCCATCGTGCGTCCGGCACCCCTTCCCCCGGAAGCCGATCCCTCCGTGATCGCTCACCAGGTGCCCGTGGACTGGTTCTTCGCCTTCTGGGTGCCCGTGACGCAGGCCCTCCCGGCCGGGGCCGCCTGGCTCCTGGCCGGCGTCCTCACGGCGATCCTGGTGACCACGCCCCTGTGGTCCCGTCCTCGGGCCACGGAGCGTCCCGAGCCCTCGACCCTGGAGGAGCGACAGTGCACGGGATGCACCCAGTGCTCGGTGGACTGCCCCTACGAGGCCATCACCATGGTGTCCCGGTCCGACGGGCGTGCCGGCCTCGTGGCCAGCGTCGATCCAGATCTGTGTGTGAGCTGCGGAATCTGTGCGGGCTCCTGCGCGCCCATGTCCATCGGACCACCGGGCCGAACGGGGCGGGACCAACTCCAGCGGGTGCGACGTTTTCTGGACGAATGGGAGCCCAGAGCAGACCGGGTCGTGCTCATCCCGTGCTCCCGTGGGGCGGGAGACGTCGGGCACCTGGACGAATTCGAGGGGGCGCTGGTCTATCCGGTGGAGTGCATCGGCAGCCTCCATACGTCGGTCGTGGAATTCCTGGTGCGCGGGGGCGCCGGGGGCGTCCTGGTGGCGGCATGTCCCGAGCGGGACTGCTGGAACCGGGAGGGGACAAAATGGGCCCGGCAGCGCCTCTTCGAGGATCGTGAGGCCGAGCTGCAGGAGCGGGTGGACCGGGCCCGGGTCGCGTTCGTCGAGGCGGGCGCAGGAGAGCGCGGCTCCCTCGCGGCTCACGTCCGGGAATTCACCACTGCGATCAGGCGCCTGATCCCTCCCGAACCCGAGAGCTCGGTGGAGATCGATCTGGACTGCGACCGCCCCCCCGCCTCCTCTGTCCTCGGCTCCGGTGAGGCGGGCCCATGACGAGGGTTGTCCGGATTGCCGCGGCAGTGGGCGTCACGCTCTTCCTGGCCGGCCTCATCGCCCTGGGCTCATCGTTTCCCCTGCCGGGGGACCCGCCGTCGGACGGACTCCTCCGGCTGGACTGGAGGCTCCGGGGAGAGGAAGCCGGGGGCTGCCTCCGCCCCACCGCCCAGGAGTTGGCCGAGCTTCCACCCCACATGCGAAACCCCGACGCCTGCGTGGGTGGGCTTCCTCCCTACCGACTCCGGGTCTGGGTCGATGGTGAGATCCGGCTCCAGGACACCATTCGTGCCGGGGGAATCCGGCAGGATCGTCCCCTCACCGTGTACGATGAAGTCTCCCTCACCCCGGGCCGCCGGCACGTCCGGATCGAGTTCGCGCCGCAAGACGGCCCACCCACCGAGCGTCGACCTTCACCTTCGGATGAGGCCGGCGTCCGGGATCGCCCAACAGTATTGGAAACGGAGGGAGTCGTGGAGATGGACGCCGGCCAGGTCGTGCTGGCCGTGCGCCGGCAGGACACCGGAGCGCTGGTCCTTCGTCCGCCCGTGCGCGGAGAGCCGTCAACCCGCGACCGAAGCGGCGTCCGGTCGTCGGGAACGGGCCTCTCCTTCCTCCATGTGCCACACATGGTGCACCCACACCAGCCACACTCCCACCAGAACCATGGCGGCGGCCTGGTGTGCCACCCCGAGGGATATGGGGACCGCCAGAACCAGGGTAGCCACTCCCAGTAGATACTGGAGGAGGAGAAGTCCGAACAGAGCCAGGTTCAGGCGACTGGACGCGGCATCCAACCCGCTGAAGCGGCGAGCCTTCAGGTAGAAGCCGGCCGCCACGGCCAGAAGGACGGTCCCGAGGAAGCGATGCATCCACTGCACCGCCGAGGGGTTCTCGACCAGGTTGAGCAGTGCGGGGTCGAGGCGGAGGAAGTCCGGCGGAAGGATGCCCCCGGCCATGAGGGGGAACGTGTTGTAGTAGAAGCCGGCCTTGAGTCCGGCCACGAAGGCCCCCCAGATGATCTGGATGGCCAACAGGCCTCCTACCCAGAGCAGTCCCTTGCGGAGCAGCCGGCCGCCCCCTGCCGGAATGGACGGTCGTTCGGCGCCGAGGGCAAGATCCCGGGCCAGCCACACGGCATACCCGAAAATCACGAACGCCAGGCTCAGGTGGGCGGCCAACCGGTAATGGCTCACCCGGGGCATGTCTACCAGGCCGCTCTGGACCATGAACCAGCCCATGATGCCCTGAGCCGCACCCAGGCCGAAGAGCACCAGGGTGCGAGCGATCAGAGGGCGCGTCAGATATCTGCGGATCAGGAAGTAGGCGAAGGGAATGAGGAATACGAACCCGATGGCCCGGGCCACCAATCGATGCACGTACTCCCAGAAGTAAATGAACTTGAACTCCTCCAGGGTCATTCCGCGACGGAGCTCCAGGTACTCGGGAAAGGCCCGGTACGCATCGAAAGCCTCCTGCCAGTCGGCTTCGCTGAGAGGGGGCACGACGCCCATGAACGGGGCCCAGTCCACGATGGAAAGGCCCGATTGGGTGAGGCGGGTGATGCCTCCCACGATCAGGGTCAGAAGGGTCATGCCCGCCAGGCTCCACAGCCAGATGCGGACCGGCCGCCGATGCGCTTCCGGGATCTGCAGGCGCCAGTCGCCAGTGGGGGCGGAGGTCGTTCGGGAGGGGGCCGGAGTGGAACCGGTGGCGTTCATGGACGGAGCGTGCCGTTGAGCGTGTGGTCGGATCGCTGCATGGGTTTCGAGCCAGCCATGAAGGTCACTCCTCACGCGCTCCAGGTCCAGATCATCTGAACCGCCCCGGACATGACCGAGCACGGCTGGGAGAAGGACGACTGGCCCCGGATCCAAGAGAAGGTGATGGCGGGCCACATCCTCTACTCCCTCCAACACATGGGGTGCGTGATCCCACCTCAGGCCGATGCCGGCTGGATGGGAGAAGCGGGACCGGACCGGTCCTACCTGGACGAGAGATCCGGAGGCCCGGAGGCGATTCGTGGGATCGTGGCTAGGGCGCAGACCCCGTGTAGCGCCTGGGCTGGACTCGGTCAGGCGTTCATCAGCCCTCGCCGGTACCGCTCGTGTGCACGATGATGGCGCCGTCGATGTGCGCACCTCGCTGCACACCAGGCAACATCGAGGTCGCGGCGGCTGCGTCCATGTACTCGAGCCAGGCCGCACTCCTCACAGGGATGGACCGAAGCTCGTCGATTCCACCGAGCCGGGCCCGGTCGCGGAACACCACGA
>SLNQ01000236.1 GCA_007132965.1 Gemmatimonadota bacterium
CCGGCAGCCGGCACCGGCTCCTCTTCTTCCAGACCCGGAATCAGGCCGCCCGGACCGGAGAGGGGGAGGATCTCCTCGTCGTAGTAGGACTCGTCCACCATGAACTCGATGTCCGAGTACCGGTGGATACCGGTCCCGGCCGGGATCAGGTGGCCGATGATGATGTTCTCCTTCAGCCCCTTCAGGTCGTCCCGGGCCCCGCGCACGGCGGCGTCGGTGAGCACCCGGGTGGTCTCCTGGAAGGAGGCCGCCGAGATGAAGCTCTCGGTGGTGAGGCTCGCCTTGGTGATCCCCAGCAGGAGGGGCTCGGAGCGGGCCGGCTTGTTGCCTGCCCTGAGCGTGGCCTGGTTCACTTCCCTGAACTCAACCCGGTCCACGTGCTCGCCCTCCAGGAGGTCGGTGTCGCCGGGGTCGGTGATCCGCACCTTCTGCAGCATCTGGCGCACGATGACCCCGATGTGCTTGTCGTTGATCTTCACCCCCTGCAGACGGTAGACCTCCTGGATCTCGTTCAGGAGATACTCCTGGACGGCCCGGGGGCCCTTGATTCGCAGAATGTCGTGGGGGTTGATGGGACCCTCCGAGAGCCGGTCCCCCGCCCGGACGTGGTCTCCCTCGTGCACCCGCATGTGCTTACCCACCGGGACGTCGTACGTCCGCTCGGGACCGCTCTCGGGCGTGATGATGACCTCGCGCTTGCCTCGCTTGATGTCGCCGAAGCGGACCCCGCCGTCGATCTCGGTGATGACGGCCGGATCCTTGGGGCGCCGGGCCTCGAAGAGCTCGGCCACCCGGGGCAGACCCCCGGTGATGTCACGGGTCTTGTAGACCTCCCGGCTGATCTTGGCCAGCGCCTGACCGGCCTCCACCTTCTCTCCGTCCTTGACGATGACCTGGGCGCCCACCGGAACGATGAACTCCCGAAGCTTCTTCTCCGGATCGTCCTCGTCGCGGATCTGGATGGTGGGATGGAGCTTCTTGTTGCGGTCCTCGGTGATCACCATCTGGCGGCGACCCGTGGACTCGTCCAGCTCCTCGCGCATGGTCTGGTCTTCGACGATGTCGACGAAGCGGACCACACCTGCGGCGTCGGCCACCACGGGCTCCGAGTACGGATCCCAGCTGAAGAGGAGGTCGCCGGCCTCGATCTCCTGCCCCTCAGTCACCATGAGGTGGGCGCCGTAGGGCACCGAGAGCCGGCTCCGCACCTGGCCGCCCTCGGTCCGGAGAAGGATCTCGCCCTCCCGGGAGGTGACCACGTGCTTCTCCTCGCTGGTCTCCACCACGTTGACTCGCTCCAGCGCCACCGTGCCGTCCATCTTGGACTTGCGCTGGGTCTGGGCGGCGATGCGTGACGCGGTACCTCCGATGTGGAAGGTCCGCAGGGTAAGCTGGGTACCCGGCTCACCAATGCTCTGGGCCGCCAGGATTCCCACCGCCTCACCGATGTCCACCGGCGCCATGGTGGCCAGGTTCCGGCCGTAGCAGGTCTGGCACACGCCGCGCCGGGCCTCGCAGGTGAGCACCGAGCGGATCTTCACCGCCTGGATCCCCGCGGCCTCGATGGCGTCGGCAGCCTTCTCCTGCACCATCTCGCCGGCCCGGACCAGGACCTCGCCGTCCAGCGGGTCCACCACCTCTTCCAGCGCCACGTTCCCCACGATCCGGTCCCGGAGGGGCTCGATGATGTCCTCACCCTCCTTGAGGGCCGTCATCTCAAGTCCCAGGATCGTCTTGCAGTCCTCTTCGGTGACCGTCACGTCCTGCGCCACGTCCACCAGGCGACGGGTGAGGTACCCGGCGTCGGCGGTCTTCAGCGCCGTGTCGGCCAGTCCCTTCCGGGCGCCGTGCGTGGAGATGAAGTACTCCACCACGCTCAGCCCCTCGCGGAAGTTGGACTTGATGGGGCTCTCGATGATCTCGCCGATGCCACCGGTCAGCTTCTTCTGAGGCTTGGCCATGAGGCCCCGCATGCCGGCCAGCTGACGCATCTGGTCCCGGTTCCCCCGGGCACCGGAGATCATCATCATGTACACGGGGTTGAACCCGGACCGGGAACGCTCGAGCCGCTGCACCATGGCGTCGGCCACATCGTTGTTGGCGTGGGTCCAGGTGTCGATGACCTTGTTGTAGCGCTCGCCGTTGGAAATGAAGCCCGAGGCGTACGCCCGCTGGAAGCGGGTCACCTGCTCCTCGGCCTCCCTCAGGATCTCCGCCTTCTCCGGCGGGATCTCCATGTCCTGGATCCCCACGCTGAGCCCACCCAGGGTGGCGTAGCGGAACCCGAAGTCCTTCAGGTGGTCCAGGAACTCGGTGGTGCCCTTCAGCCCCACACCGGTGAAGCACTCGAAGACCAGGTCACCCAGCTCCCGCTTCCCGAAGGTGTAGTTCCGGAACCCGATCTGGTCGGGAATAATGGAGTTGAAGAGCACCCGGCCCACCGTGGTCCGGAGCCACTTCCCCTCGCGGCTCGTCCGGCCGGTCTCGTCCACCTCGCGGGGGAACCAGTACCAGCAGAGCGAGTGGAAGCGCACCCGTTCGTGGGCCAGCGCCATCTCCACGTCGGCGTAGTTGCCGAAGCGCGGCGCGTCGGCGAAGGCTTCGTCCAGCTCCTCGTTGGCCTTTGCTCGGGCCGAACGCGGCGCGCTGGCGTTTGCGGCCACCTGCTCGGCATCCTGGATCTCGAGGGGCGCCTTGGTCAGGTAGAAGGCCCCGATGACCATGTCCTGCGTGGGTGAGGCCACCGGCCGCCCGTTGGAGGGCAGGAGGATGTTGTTGGAGCTGAGCATGAGCACCCGGGCCTCCAGCTGCGCCTCGAAGGAGAGAGGCAGATGGACCGCCATCTGGTCGCCGTCGAAGTCGGCGTTGAAGGCGGCACAGACCAGCGGGTGCACCCGGATGGCTTTCCCCTCCACCAGCACGGGCTCGAAGGCCTGGATCCCCAGGCGGTGCAGGGTGGGCGCACGGTTCAGGAGCACGGGATGGTCCCGGATGATGTCCTCCAGGACCTCGTAGACCGCGGGCAGGTCCAGCTCCACGATCTTCTTGGCCCGCTTCACCGTCTCGGCCTCGCCCCGTCGCTCCAGCTCGTGAATGATGAAGGGCTTGAAGAGCTCCACCGCCATGGCCTTGGGCAGGCCGCACTGGTGGAGGTCCAGCTCCGGACCCACCACGATGACCGACCGGCCCGAGTAGTCCACCCGCTTCCCCAGCA
>SLNQ01000070.1 GCA_007132965.1 Gemmatimonadota bacterium
CCCTCGAGGACCCTCCGGAGCCCGTCGGCTTCGGAGCGGCGCCGTCGGGAGCGACGATCCTCACTCCGATCCCGGACTCGACTTCCGGAACGGTGCTTGCAATTCTTCGAATCGGAGCCGTCCCGGTGTTCCGGACGGGGACAGGGTTCGGTCGTCGCCGTCCCGGGAAGGGGACCCGAGGCCGGACGTTCCCGGTCCGGGACGCGGGCCCGAGCCCGAACGACGATGAAATCGCTGGTTGCTGGAGGGACCCATCCATGACGATCCTCACCCGCCGTGACTTCCTCGGGGTCGTTGCCGGGGGGACGGCAGTCCTTGCCGGCGCCCGATGGCACCCGACCGGCAGGACGATGGCGAAGCTGTTCGTGCACCAAACCGAGCATCACGCCTTCAGGGTGGGAGGGCGCCGGTGCGTGGCGCTCCTCGACGGGGTGGTGCACTACGATGCAGAGCAGTTCTTCACCAACGCCTCGGCGGACGCCCTGGCCCGGGCCCTCGAGCGCCACCGCATCCCGGCACCCGACCGGATTCCTTCGCCCTACACCTGCCTGGCGGTGTCCGACGATGCCGGCGGGTGGACGCTCATTGACACGGGGATGGGCGGCCTCTGGCCGAACACGGGTCGCCTGCACCGGAACCTGGTGGATGCCGGGATCGACCCCGGAGCCGTCCACACCGTGGTGCTCACTCACGCCCACCCGGACCACATCGGAGCGAACGTGGGCCCGGCCGGCCAGCCGATGTACCCCGACGCGGAGTTCGTGATGTGGGAGCCCGAGTGGGACTTCTGGACGACTCCCGAGACGCTGGCCACGGTGCCCAACGTGTTCGCGGAGGTCGCCAGGGAGCATCTTTTTCCCCTCCGGGAGGCCGTCACCACCGTGACGGGCGAGAAGGAGGTAGCCCCGGGGGTGACCCTCGTGCCGGCCCCCGGGCACACGCCAGGGCACGCCATCGTGATCGTCCATTCCGGCCGCGAGCAGCTCCACTACATCTCCGATACCGTCCTCCACCCCATTCATCTGGAGGAGCCCACCTGGGAGACGGCATACGACATGGACCCGGGCAAGGCCGCCGAGACCAAGAGGGCGGTGTTCGATCGTGCGGCCGCCGAGGAGGCCCGGGTGCTGGCGTTCCACTTTCACCCCTTCCCCAGCCTGGGCCGCGTGTCCCGACACGGTGACGGATGGCGATGGGAGCCGGACGGCTGACCGTCCTCATCGGGGTGGCCGTGATCAGACTGGCCCTCCTGTCGCCCGGCCCAGCGACCGCACAGCATCCGGAGGACCCGGACGACGGGTCCGAGGCGGCGCTCGTTGTGCCGAAGGTCGAGGAAGGGCCCGCGCTGGACGGCCGCCTGGAGGATCCCGCCTGGGAGGGGGCGCTGCGGCTGGATCCCGTGATGCACGTTCCGGACTACGGGGCCGAACCCTCCGAGGCCACCGAGTTCCTCCTCGCCCATGACGGCGAGCACCTCTATTTCGGGTGCCGGGCCCATGACTCGGACCCGGACGGGATCCGCGCTCCGTCCCTCCGGCGCAACGAGGGAGCGTTCAACAACGACTGGTGCGTCCTCAACCTGGATCCCCTCCGGGACGGGGAGACCACCCTGGTCTTCGGCACCACCCCGGCGGGGCTCCGCACCGACGGGGTCTTCTCCAACGACGGCACCCCCCCGCCGAACTTCGACTGGAACACCTTCTGGGACGTGGCGGTGGACCGCACGGAGGACGGATGGTCGGCGATGATGCGGATTCCGTTCTCGAGCCTCGCCTTCCAGGCGCGGGACGGACGGGTGGTCATGGGTGTGTCCGTGTGGCGGAACATCGCCCGGAAGAACGAGCGGATCTCCTACCCCGGGATCTCGCCGCGCTGGGGGCTCTTCAGCATCTTCAAGGCTTCTCAGATGGCGCGGGTGACGCTGGAGGGGGTGGAGGCGCGCCGGGCCGTCCACGTGACGCCGTACGCCCTGGGGGGAGGGGGCCACACCCACGACCTTGCGCCCGACGGTTCGGCGTACCTCCGCTCCACAGAGGGCGTCCGGGAGGCCGGGCTGGACGTCCAGTACGGGCTGGGGCCCAGCTTCACCCTGGACCTGAGCCTGAACACCGACTTCGCCCAGGTGGAGGCCGACGACCAGGAGGTGAACCTGGACCGCTTCTCCCTCTTCTTTCCCGAGAAGCGACGGTTCTTCCAGGAGCGGGCGGCGGTATTCGAGTTCCCCCTGGGCGGGGTGGAGCGCCTCTTCCACTCCAGACGGGTGGGCCTGGCCGAGGGAAAACCGGTCCGAATCTACGGGGGCGGGCGCGTGGTGGGGCGCATGGGCAACTGGGACCTGGGGCTTCTGAACATGCACACGGCCGAGTCCGAGGCCCTGCCGTCGGAGAACAAGGGGGTGGTGCGGGTGCGGCGCCGGGTCCTGAACGAGAGCTCCTACGTGGGCGGGATCCTGACGAGCCGGATCGGCACCGACGGGAGCTACAACGTGGTCTGGGGCGGCGACGCCCTCCTCCGGCTCCTGGACCAGGACTACCTCACCCTGAACTGGGCCGGAAGCTGGGACGACGCCGATGAAGCGGTGGCGGGCGACGGGGTCGGCTTCCCGGACCGATCCCTCGTGCGGGTCCGCTGGGAGCGCCGTGGGGTGGACGGGCTCACGTACGACCTGGCGCTGTCGCGGGCCGGAGAGGTGTTCGAGCCGGGGCTGGGCTTCCTCTTTCGCAGGGACTATTCCCGGGGTGATGCGAGCGTGGGCTACGGCTGGCGTCCCGGGGAGGGTTCGCAGCTTCTCCGGTACGGGGCGGAGCTGGAGGCGTCCGTGTTCCGGCGGAACCGGGACGGGGTGGTGGAGACGGCGCTGGTGGAGCCTTCCGCTGTGATTGAAACCCGCCGGGGACACCAGCTCACCGGAACCCTGGCCCTCAGGCAGGAGAACCTGGACGAGCCGTTCCGGCTCTCGGACGACGTCTCCGTCCCCGACGGTCGCCATCGGTTCGTGGAAGGCACCCTGGAGTACCGCCCGCCGCTCGGCGACCTCTTCCAGCCCTCGGTCACTCTCGAGGGGGGACGGTTCTTCGACGGGTACCGGAGGTCGGTGGAAGTGTCCCCTTGGTGGAGCCCGTCCCGCCACCTCGGCCTCCGGGCCACGTACCGGATCGACGACGTCCGGTTCGCGGAGCGGGACGAGAGGTTCACCGCCCATGTGGGCC